>NZ_JBHUQE010000006.1:0-181816 GCF_042687825.1 Sedimentitalea sediminis
TAGACAAACTCATACCCATGATCACCTAAACCGGGTCCCATCCCCCCGGCGGCCCCGGCGGCCGGGGGGCGCCCGGCGCGGTTCCGCCGCGGGGCAACACAGGAGGAATTCATGACCGATGATCTGAAACCCAAGCCACGGGTCGGGTTCTTTGTAACCTGCATCGTCGATGCGATGCGCCCGAATATCGGCTTTGCCAGTCTGACGGTGCTGGAACGCGCCGGCTGCGAGGTCACGGTGCCGCGCGCCCAGACCTGCTGTGGCCAGCCGGCCTATAACAGCGGTGACGACGAGACCACGCGGACCCTGGCGAAACAGGTGATCGCGGCGTTCGAGCCGTTCGACTATGTCGTGGTGCCGTCGGGATCCTGTGCCAGCATGATCCGCAGCCACTATGCCGAACTCTTTGCCGATGATGATGCATGGGCGGTGCGGCAGCGGGCGCTGTCGGCCAAAACATGGGAGATCCTGAGCTTTCTGAGCGACGTCATGCATTATCGCCCCGAGGGCATCCGCTATGACGGGCTGGCCACCTATCACGACAGTTGTTCCGGTCTGCGCGATCTGGGGGTGCATGATCAGCCCCGCGCGCTGTTGGCCGATGTCGACGGGCTGCGCCTGACGCCTTTGCAGGGCAATGACGAATGCTGCGGCTTTGGCGGGACCTTTTGCGTGAAATACCCGGATGTCAGCAACGCCATCGTCGGCGACAAGGCCGACAAGATCGCTGCTACCGGGGCGGACACGCTGTTGGGCGGCGACATGGGCTGTCTGATGAACATGGCCGGCAAGCTCAGCCGCCGCGGCTCGGACGTCCGGGCCTATCACACGATCGAGGTGCTGGCCGGCATGGCCGAGGGGCCGGCCATCTGCAAGCCGGAGGACCGGGGATGAGGCAGGAATCGCATCTGTTCCGCCAGAATGCCAAGGCGGCCCTGGCCGATCCGACCCTGAAGATTGCGCTGACCCGCACCACCGGCCTGTTACAGCGCCGCCGGGCGCAGGTGATCGACGAGTTCGCGGAATACGACGCCGCGCGTACTGCGGCCGAACGGATCAAGCAGCACACGCTGGACAACCTGGCGCATTATCTCGAACAGTTTGAAACGAACGCCAAGGCGGCCGGCGCGACGGTGCATTGGGCGCGCACGCCCCGGGAAGCGACCGGGATCGTTACCCGCCTCTGCCAAGAGGCGGGCGCCAAGAGCGTTACCCGGGTCAAGTCGATGCTGGGCGAAGAGATCGGATTGCCCGATGCGCTGGCGGCAGCGGGGATCGAACGGGTCGAGACCGATCTGGCCGAACATATCATCCAACTGGCCGAGGATCCGCCCAGCCATATCGTGATGCCGGCGATGCACAAGACCCACGAACAGGTGGCCGACCTGTTTCGCGAGAAACATGCCGAACCCTCGGACAGCGACGAGGTGGCCGCGCTGGTGGAAAGCGCCCGGCGCGAGTTGCGACAAAAGTTTCTGGATGCTGATATCGGCATTTCGGGGGCGAATTTCCTGATCGCCGATACCGGCTCGGTCGTCACCGTCACCAACGAGGGCAATGCCGAATTGACGGTGACGCCACCCAGGACCCATATCGTGACGGCGGGGATCGAAAAGATCGTGCCCAGCATGCAGCATGGCGCGGTGTTCCTGCGCCTGCTGTCGCGGGCCGCCATTGGCGCCGAGATCACCCAGTACACGACGTTTTACAACGGCCCGAAACGGGCAGGCGATGCCGATGGTCCGGAAAACCTGCATATCGTGCTGGTCGACAATCACCGCACCGAAATGCTGGGCAGTTTTCTGCGCCCGATGCTGCAATGCATCCGCTGCGGTGCCTGCATGAACCACTGTCCGGTCTATGCGGCGGTGGGCGGGCATGCCTATGGCGCGGTCTATCCCGGCCCGATGGGGTCGGTGCTGACGCCGGCGATGTCGGGTCTGAAAAATACCAAGGACCTGCCCAATGCCTGCACGCTGAACGGGCGCTGCAAAGAGGTCTGCCCGGTCAATATTCCGTTGCCGGACATGCTGCGCAGCCTGCGGGCGCGGCAATTCGAAGAAGACCTGACCCCCGCCGTCACCCGCACGGCGCTGGGGGTGTGGGGCTGGCTGGCGCGGCGGCCGCGCCTCTATCACCTGGCCACGGGGGTGGCGGTGTTCGGTCTCAGGCTCTGGTCGTGGAACCGGGGCCGCATCCGGCGTTTTCCGATGGCGGGTAACTGGACCCGGGACCGCGATCTGCCGCAACCCGAACTGGGCACTTTCATGCAGCAATACAGCCGGAGGGCCAGCCGATGAGCGAAGCCAGAGACGCCATTTTCCAGGCCATTCGCGGCGCCAACGGACCGCTTGCGGCAGCCGACCGGATCGCCGCCGAGGCCAAGGCGCTGATCGGTGAACCGGCGGCGCTGCGTCCCGGTTTTACCGGCCAGAACAATCTGGACCGGTTCATCGAAAAAGCCACCTCGGAGCGCGTGACCGCCACGGTGTCGCAGGTGGCCGCGCTGGCGGATGTTCCGGCCGAGGTCGCGGCCTATCTCGACCGGGTCGCGCTGCCCGGGATGATCGCGTTGCAACCGCGCGCGGAACTGACCGGGTTGGATTGGGGCGACATCCGCTGCCACAACGAACCGGCGGCGAACGAACCGGTGGCGGTGACGATCGCCGACCTGGCGGTGGCCGAGACCGGGTCGGTGGTGTTCGGTTCGGCCAGGGATGCGCCGACGCTGATGAACTTTCTGCCGCTGCATCACGTGGTCGTGGTGCGCCAGTCGCTAATCCGCCGTCATCTCGAGGACGTGTTCGATTTTGTTGGTCCGGGCCAGCGCAACCAGCCGCGCAATCTGACCATCGTCACCGGCACCAGCGGCACGGCCGATATCGAGGCCAAGAACATTCGCGGTGCGCATGGTCCGCGTTTCATGCACCTGATCATCGTGCAATAGGCGCGGGCCGGCGGGGCGCGGTCGCGCCCGCCGAGCGATCAGCAAAGGCCGCGCGGCGGGTGCGAACGGTCCGGGCCATCGCCGGCCAGCCAGTCCTGCACATGGCGCCGCGCCAGCCGGCAGGCATGCTCCAGTGTCCGGCCCTGGGCCAGGTAACAGGCGATGGCGGTGGCCAGCGTGCAGCCAGTGCCGCGCCGCGTCTGCGGCAAGCGCGGCGCGCTGATGGCGGTTTGACCCGTGGACCGAAACAGGTGATCGGTACAGGTGGTGCCGGTTCCGTGACCGCCCTTGATCAGAACCGCGCTTGCACCGCTGGCACGCAATCGGGCGGCCTGGTGACGGATCTCGGATGTGGTATCGGCAAAAGACCGGCCGGTCAGCGTGGCGGACTCGTCCAGATTGGGGGTCAGCAGGCTGACAAGCGGGAACAGCGGCTGCAGACCCTCATCGGCCAGCAGGACGCCGCCGGAACTGGATCTCAGAACCGGGTCCAGCACCCCCGGCAACGGGTGATCGGTCAGCATGTCGGCCACCGCGTCAACGATGTCAGCAGAGGCCAACATGCCGATCTTGACGGCGTCGGGTGGCCGGTCCCGGAACGCGGCGGTGAACTGGGCCTGTACCGCCGCGACCGGAACCGGGTGGCAGTGATGCAGCGCACCGTTGCTCTGTGCGGTCACGGCGGTGACCACCGGCTTGACCTGCAGACCCAGCGTGGTCGCGGTCGCGGTGTCCCGGGTCAGTCCGGCGCCACCGCTGCTGTCGGTGCCGGCAATGATCAACAGTGTCTTCATTCGCCCGCGCGGCCCGTTGCGCAGAGCGCCAGATTGTCATGGCCTTGTGCAGCCAGGGCCGCGGCGGCGCGCCAGGCGCGCAAGCCGCTGCTGCAGCACAGGACGGTGCGCATCGCCGGATCGGGCGGCCCGATCTCGGGTGGCTTTGCCCCCGTCAGACGAATTGCATGGGCGTGGACCGGATCGGGGGCTTCGTCTGCGGTGCGCAATTCGATGATGCGGTCGTGGTGGGTCAGCTGGACCGGGGCCAGAAACGGAAAGGCGATGTCCGGTTCCGGGGCATCGAGAAAGGAAAACCCCGAGAAATGAAGGCTCTGCGCATCGACCGAGACCATCCGGCCCAAGGGGGATGGCGTGTGGCCCAGCAGAATTTGCAGGGCCATCTGTGCCTGCAGCGCGCCGATCATGCCGACCACCGGCCCCATCACCCCGGCGTTGGCGCAGGTCGCACCGCCGGTGGGCAGGTCCGGAAACACCGCCCGCAGCGACGGCGCGGTGCCGCAGAAACCGCCGACATAGCCGGACTGGCCAAGAACGCTGGCCGACACCAGTGGCGTCCCCAGTGACAGGCACAGATCCGACAGGGTATAGGACACCGCATAACTGTCGGCCGCGTCGATCACCAGATCGGCCTGCGCCGCCAGTGCCGGTGCATTTGCCGGGTCCAGCGCGGTGACATGGGCGCTGACGCGGATATCGGGGTTGGCGGCGCACAATCGGTCGCGGGCGGCCAGCGCCTTGGCCTGGCCGACATCGGACATGGCAAATAGCGGCTGACGATGCAGATTGCTTTCCTCGACCCGGTCCGGATCGACCAGCGCGATATGTCCGACGCCGGCTCCGGCCAGGTATTGCAGCACCGGGCTGCCCAGACCGCCGGCGCCGACAACCAGCACATCGGCGCTCGCCAGCCGGTCCTGCCCCGCGGCGCCGATCTCGGGCAGCGTCATTTGGCGTTCGTATCGGCTCATGGCTGACAGGCCCTTATCCATTCCAGCGTGCGGGCCGAGGGATCGGCGGCCTGCTGGATATCGGTGACGACGGCGGCGCTGTCCGCACCGGCAGCAAAGACTTCGGGCAGGCGCTCGGGGGTCAGCCCGCCGATGGCCACCAGCGGCGTTGCGCCGACCCGGCGTTTCCACTTTGCCAACCGTTCCAGCCCCTGGGGCGCCCATTTCATCTGTTTCAGCAGGGTCGGATAGACCGGTCCCAGCGCGACATAGGCCGGATCCTGCGACAGAGCGCGGTCCAGTTCGGCCCGGTCATGGGTCGACAGACCGACCCGCATCCCGGCTTTGCGCAATGCGGCGAAATCCGCGCTGTCCATGTCCTCTTGCCCCAGATGTACAAAGTCACAGCCCAGATCCAGCGCTGCCTCCCAATGGTCGTTGACCACCAGCTGCGCCCCATGCGCCGCACAGATGTCGCGGGCGCGGGCGATGTCCCGGCGCAATTGCTGAGCGGGGGCGTCTTTGATCCGCAGTTGCACCAGCCTGACCCCCAGCGGCACCAGACGCGCCAGCAGATCGACATCGCCGGCGATCAGATAGAAACGTTGCATCATATCAGTTCTGCCCGGCCCAGGATCGGGGTCGAGGGCACCGCCATGTCGCGGCGCGGCATAGGGTCGGCACCGTGGCCCAGCTGTCCGGCCTGAACCGCCAACGCCATGGCGCGGGCCATGGCCACCGGGTCGCCGGCGCGGGCGACGGCAGTGTTCATCAGAACCGCGTCCATGCCCAGCTCCATCGCCTGTGCGGCATCCGACGGGCGGCCTATACCGGCATCCACGATCAGCGGCACATCCGGAAAATGCGCCCGCATCGCGCGCAGCGCGTCGGGATTGCGCAACCCCTGGCCCGATCCGATCGGCGCCCCCCAGGGCATCAGCACCCGGCATCCCGCCTCGATCAGCTTTTCGCCGACCACCAGATCGTCGGTGGTGTAGGGAAACACCTGAAAGCTGTCGTCGGCCAGGATTCGCGCCGCCTCGACCAGCCCAAAGACATCCGGCTGCAGATTATCGGAATGCCCGATCACTTCCAGCTTTATCCAGTCTGTTTGAAACAGGTCGCGCGCCATGCGCGCCGTGGTCACCGCCTCCTGCACCGAATGACAGCCGGCGGTGTTGGGCAGGATGCGGCAGCCGGTGTCGCGCAGCAGATCCCAAAAGCCGCTGCCGCTGCCGCCGGCGGATTCGCGGCGCAGGCTGACGGTGACGACATCGGTGCCGCTGGCCGCGATGGCAGCTTTCAGGATGGCCGGCGACGGGTATTGCGCGGTGCCCAAAAACAGGGGCGAGGCGATCTCGGTATCGTAGAACTGCATCTTATCCCCCTTGCATCGGGGCCAGCACCTCGAGCCGGTCGCCATCCTGCAAGCGGGTGGTGGCACGGGCATTGCGGGCCACGAAGGCGCCGTTCAGCGCGGTCGCGATGGCCGGGCTGGTAAAGCCCAGTTCCGCAAGCGCCTCGCCGAGGCTGGCACAGGTGATCCTATGCGGTTCTGAATTCACGAGGATATTCATCAGAGGTCTCCGGGAAAAGTCGTTCGGCCACCTGTCGCGCCATCGCGGGCGCAAGCAGAAAACCATGGCGGTACAGCCCGTTCAGGAACAGGGTGCCATCCTGCTCGATGAGACGGGGCAGGTTGTCGTCAAAGGCCGGGCGCAGGCCGGCGCCGGTCTCGATCGCTGCGGCCTCGGCAAAGGCCGGATGCAGCGTATAGGCCGCGCTCAAAAGCTCGATCAGCGCCCGCACCGTGGGCGGGCGCGAACTGTCGCTTTCCACCATCGTCGCACCCAGCATGTATTGGCTGTCTCCGCGGGGCACCAGATAGATCGGCACCCGCGGATGCAACAGGCGCAACGTGCGGGTCAGCGTCACCTCGGGGCAGTGCAACAGGGCCATTTCGCCGCGTACCGCGCGCAGGCCGGGCAGGGCGGCGGCGATGCCGGTGCAATCCAGATCGACCCCGGCCGGTGCCGCGGTGCCCACCCGGATCTCGCCGCCCAATGCGGTGACCTTGGCGGCGAGATCCGTCAAGGCCCGTCGCGGGTCAAGATGCGCTTCTCGGGTGAAATGCAGCCCATTCGCGAACCGGTCCGACAGGGCCGGTTCCAGGGCTGCGATCTCGGTCTGTGACACCTGGTCATAGCCGCTGGTGCGGCGCGCAAAACGGGTCAGCTCGGCGTGGTCCCGGGCCGGCGCCACCACCAGCGTGCCCCGGCGGGTGACCGGGGTCACCGCCGACCACCAGTCCGCCGCGGCAGCGCCCAGGGTCACCACCTCGGCTTCGGCGCTTTCGCGTTCGCACCAGGGCGCCAGCATGCCGCCGGCCAGCCGCGCGACACTGTCCTGCCCGACCTGCTGGCCACGTTCATACAGGATGACCCGCGCCCCTCGCCGCAGCAATTCCAGCGCACAGGCGAGGCCGGCAAGGCCGGCCCCCGCGATACGGATCATTCGCCCGGTTCCTTGACCGGCACATACAGCTCTCCGCCTTCGCGGAACTTGGCGGCCATGGCCGCCATACCCTCCTTCTGGGCCTCGGCGCGGATGTCGTGGGAAATCCGCATCGAGCAGAATTTCGGGCCGCACATCGAGCAGAAATGCGCCACCTTGTGCGCCTCTTTAGGCAGGGTCTGGTCGTGGAATTCCCGCGCCGTGTCCGGGTCCAGAGACAGGTTGAACTGGTCTTCCCAACGGAACTCGAACCGCGCGCGGGACAGGGCATCGTCGCGCCGCTGTGCCCCCGGCAGACCCTTGGCCAGATCGGCGGCGTGGGCGGCGATCTTGTAGGTGATCACCCCGGTTTTCACGTCGTCGCGGTCCGGCAGGCCCAGATGTTCCTTGGGGGTGACGTAGCACAGCATGGCACAGCCGAACCAGCCAATCATCGCCGCCCCGATGCCGCTGGTGATGTGGTCATAGCCCGGCGCGATGTCGGTGGTCAGCGGTCCCAGCGTGTAAAAGGGCGCCTCGTGGCAGCATTCCAGCTGCTTGTCCATGTTCTCCTTGATCTTGTGCATGGCGACATGGCCCGGCCCCTCGATCATCACCTGACAATCCTTGGCCCAGGCGATCTTGGTCAGTTCGCCCAGGGTCTCCAGCTCGGCGAACTGTGCGGCGTCATTGGCATCGGCGATCGAACCCGGACGCAGCCCGTCGCCCAGGCTGAAACTGACGTCATAGGCGCGGCAGATGTCGCAGATCTCGTCGAAATGCTCGTAGAGAAAGCTCTCTTTGTGGTGGTGCAGGCACCATTTCGCCATGATCGAGCCGCCGCGGCTGACGATGCCGGTCACCCGTTCGGCGGTCATCGGCACCATGTGCAGGCGCACGCCGGCGTGGATGGTGAAATAGTCGACCCCCTGTTCGGCCTGTTCGATCAGCGTGTCGCGGAACACCTCCCAGGTCAGGTCCTCGGCAATGCCGTTGACCTTTTCCAGCGCCTGATAGATCGGCACCGTGCCGATCGGCACCGGGCTGTTGCGGATGATCCATTCGCGGGTGTTGTGGATGTTGCGCCCGGTCGACAGGTCCATCACCGTGTCAGCACCCCAGCGGATCGCCCAGACCAGCTTGTCGACCTCTTCCTCCATCGAGGAAGTGACCGCCGAGGTGCCCATGTTGGCGTTGATCTTGACCAGGAAATTGCGCCCGATGATCATCGGTTCCAGTTCCGGGTGGTTGATGTTGGCGGGAATGATCGCGCGGCCGGCGGCGACCTCGTCGCGCACGAATTCCGGGGTCACGAAATCCGGGATGTTGGCGCCGAAATCCTGCCCGTCGCGGGGGGCGACGGTCTCGCGCAGCTGGTTCTCGCGAATGGCGATGAATTCCATCTCGGGGGTGACGATGCCGGCGCGGGCATAGGCCAGCTGGGTCACGGCCCGGCCATCCGTGGCACGCAGCGGCGACGGCCGGACCGGAAATTCCGGGGTCAGCCGGTCGCCTTCGACGAAACCGTTATCGGCAGAGGTCACCCCACGCCCCGCATAGGTCTGAACATCGCCGCGCGCCAGGATCCAGTCGCGGCGCAGCGCGGGCAGACCCTGGCGGATGTCGGTCAGGATGTCGGGGTCGGTATAGGGGCCGGAACTGTCATAGACTGGCAGCGGCGGCTCACCTGCCGTCGGGTGGGTGGCGATTTCGCGCATCGGGACGCGCACATCCGGGTGCAGCGTGCCATCGACGTAAATCTTGCGCGAAGCGGGCAAAGCACCCGTTGTGATCTTGGGGTTCGGGACGTTCATATCGGTGCTCCTCAAGCTTCCACTCAAAAAGACACAGATGAGTTTGGCTGGGAGGCAGAGACCGGTTGGTCCCCTTGTCGGCTGTGACGGCCCATATTCCGGTCCGCCAAATGCGCGCCTAGCTTCCTACGCCAGTGTCAACTGGGTCAGGTTCAAAGGGTCGCGTCGCCGGGCAAATGCCCCGTCAGCCTCTCAGTCCCCTCGGTGGGACCCCCCTGCGTGATTCCCGCATACAGCGCCCTTGCCCCTGAGGGCAAGAACCAATTTCACATGACGTGGACTCTGCTGCGATTCAGAGCGTTTTCAGATATTCGATCAGGGCGCGGCGCTGATCGTCGCTGAGGGCGGGGCCGATCACCCCGGTGCGGTCGCCAGTGGCGCTTGCTCCAAAGGCATGGCCGATGTTGCGATTGCCGGGCAGCGAGGTGTCCAGAACAAAAAAACCGTCCTGATAGGGCGGATAATTGTCGCCACTCAGCGCAGACTGCGCCAGACCGACCTTGACCGGGTCGAATTCCGGGTTGCCCAGGCGCACGAAGGCCGGGCGCTGATCGGCCGGACGCAACAGATCGTCCAGCGTCGGTACTGAACCGTTATGCAGGAAAGGTGCCGTGGCCCAGACGCCGTTCAGCGGACGTGCCTTGTACCCCGCACCGGCCTGCAGGCAATTGGGGCGTTCGCCCTCGAAATAGGGGCGCAGATCCTCGGGGATGAAGTTGTTGTCAAACCAGCGGTTGTCGACCTGCTGGACGATGGCCCCCAGGGCAAGGGCGAATTTCAGCTGTGGCCCGTCAGTGACGCGCACCTGCACCAGCTGATTGTCCTGGCCGCTGGCGCGATCATAGACGCGGCTGTCCAGTTGGGTTTTCCCGGATCGTGGACCCGGCCCGGCAAAGCGCGGGCGCGGCGTGCAGACGACCGCGTCAATGCCGATGGACTCCAGACCGGTGGCCGGGTCGGCGGCGGTGTTGACGGTGCGTGTGGACAGAACCGCGGATTGCGCCGGATCGGTGCCGATTTTTTTCAGCGGCAGGATGTTGAGCGCCAGAAATGCCTCTTTGGTCTCGGTAGGGCGGCCGTTTTCCATATATCTTATGGGGCGGAAGTATCGCTCGCTCCAGATTGCATCGCTGTCCAGCGGCGGCAGGTGACAACCGGCACAGTGTTTGCCGTAGAGTTCACGGCCCTGGGCGGCCAGCGCTGCGTCGATCGGCGGCAGGGCGTCGGGCCAGGCCGGACCGTGCAGGCCCTTGAACCTTTGCGACCGGAAAGGCGGCGTGTCCCCGGCCAGATTGTCCTCGATCCATTTCAGGTTCTGCACTGGCACCGACGAGGAAAACCGCCCGCCATCCACCGGTGCAATAGTGTCCACCGATGCGTGCACGCCCATCGCCTCGCCGGCATTGCGCACCAGCGGCTGCATGATCGAGCCGTCATATTGCACCCAGTCAAACCAGCTGGCGGTCCAGATATGGGGGAAATTCACCGGCGCATTGATCGCCTGATAATTCTCTTTGCGGCCGGTGTTCTTGGAAAATACCTGATTGCCGATGCGGTTCAGCGCATCCAGCCGACCGAACCCTTCGGCAACCTCGATGACGTCGGCTGTCTTGGCCACCGCGTCGAGCACGGTTTGCAGTTCGGCGGCCAGAGCTGCCTTGCCCTTTTCGGAATAGGTCGCCCCCAGAACATTGCGGGCAAACCGGTCAAAGCGGCGGTTGGGCAGCGGCAGTTTCGAGGCCAGCAGAGTCTGGCCCAGCGCGGCGCCGATCCCTTTGGACAGCAATTGCAGATCGACCGTCGAGGGGCCGCCATTGACGATGTATTCGGTGCCTTCATAGGTGAAATGCGCAGTGTGGCAGGCCGCGCAGGTGAACCCGACCGCTGTCGTGGTCGCGGCATAGCCGGGGATGTTTTGGAACGGCGTCGTGGCGAACCCGATGGGCAGGCCATCGGGGTTGTCTGCGGACGCTTCGGCGGGAATGAAACCATAGCGCCGCAAATAGTCGGGGGCGACAAAACCCGGTTCGCTGTCCGGCCACAGCAGGCCAAAAGCGGTTTTTTCGGGTTGTTCCAGCGCCAGCAGCCAGGAATAGGGAATCGGTAGCGTCTCGGTGCCCTGCGAAATGAAATGAAAGCGTTCGGTGGTTTCCGGCGACCAGTTCTGGTCCAGCGCCACGCGGGCCTGCGGTGCCGGAATGTCGGGCAGATCGGGGGCCGCCAGCGTTTCCAGCAGCACCTGTACGGTGGTGCTGCGCCAGAACAGAAACAGCGCAAGGGCGATCAGCAGAATCAGTCCGATCCAGAAGCGTTTGCTGAGAAAAATGGAAAAGCTAAAGGTCATGTCAAATCCGTTTCACTGAAAAAGTGTCTGGGGGGGTATTGTCACAACCCTAGGTAAGCCTCGCTTTTCAGGCAATGGGAAACACCACGAAAAGCTGCATTATCCAGCCTTGACGCAATGCGGGTCGCGGGGAGGCGGTGCGTGTGCCGGGGCACAGGTCAGAGCGGGGGCAAGTCGAAACAGCGTCCGGGCTGTGGAAATGGCATCGGTTGAAAGGTAAATATTTCGAAATATTTGCGAAATTTTCGAAAGACAGATAAGCCGAAATGAATACAAAAGACCTGTGCAGGCAAAGACGGGCGCCAGCAAAGGGCCGGCGGAGCACGATGAACAGGGGTATGACGGACATCGAACGTCGGCATCAGGCAATACTGTCTCGGAGCGCGAGCGCCGGACATGTCGGGTTGCAGGCATTGGCCCGGCAATTCCGGGGCGGCCCGCAGACAGTACGCAGCGATCTGCGCGATCTGGCACAGGGTAGGCTGGTGAACAGCACGCGCGGCGGCGCCCGCCGGGTTCTGTTCTGTGATCAAACGAAATCCGACCGCGCCCCGCCGCTGCGGTTCTGCGATGCCGCCATGCGCGGGGCCACGGCGATGCTGGTGGCCGGGGCTGCCGATGTCTGAGACCGCGCCGCCCCCTCTGGATCTGTTCGTCATCGGTGGCGGCATCAACGGTTGCGGCATCGCCCGCGACGCGGCCGGGCGCGGCCTGACCGTGGCGCTGGCAGAGATGGGCGATCTCGCCTCGGCGACGTCTTCGGCCTCGACCAAGCTGATCCATGGCGGGCTGCGCTATCTGGAATATTTCGAGTTCCGGCTGGTGCGCGAGGCGCTGATCGAGCGCGAAATCCTGTTGCGCGCGATGCCGCATATCGCGTGGCCCATGCGCTTTGTGCTGCCCGTGCATCCGGACATGCGGTTTGAGACCGACACACCGGCCTCCAAACTGCTGTCCCGTGTCATGCCCTGGATGAAGGGGCGGCGTCCGGCCTGGCAGATCCGGCTGGGCCTGTTCCTCTATGATCACCTGGGGGGTCGCCGTATCCTGCCGGGCACCGCGACGCTGGATCTGACCCGCGATCCCGCGGGGGCGCCGCTGCAATCGCGGCTTCGCCGGGCTTATGAGTATTCCGATTGCTGGGTTGACGATGCCCGGCTGGTGGTGCTGAACGCCCGTGATGCCGCCGCGCGCGGCGCGCGGATCATGACCCGTACGCGGGTGATCGGGGCACAGCCGGTGGATGGTCTTTGGCGGATCGCGCTGCAGGACCAGGACACCGGCGCGCGCCGCATTCTGCACGCGCGTATGCTGGTCAATGCCGGCGGACCCTGGGTCGGCGACATTATCCGCAATACCATCCACACCCGGGCGCGCGACCGCGTGCGTCTGGTGCGCGGCAGCCACATCGTCACCCGGTCGCTGTTTGATCACGGCAAGAGTTATTTCTTTCAGGGCAGCGACGGGCGCATCGTCTTCGCCATCCCCTATGAGCAGGATTTCACCCTGATCGGCACCACCGATGTCGAACATGACGACCCCTCCGAACGTCCGGTCTGCAGTGCCGCCGAACGGCGCTATCTGCTGGACTGTGTCGCGCAGTATCTGGACCGGCCCATGACCGAGGCGGATGTGGTCTGGAGCTATGCCGGGGTGCGCCCGCTTTATGACGATGGCGCCGCCTCGGCGACGGCGGCGACGCGGGATTACGTGTTGCGGCTGACCCGCGAGGACGGCGCGGCGCTGCTGAATGTCTTTGGCGGCAAGATCACCACCTATCGCAAGTTGGCCGAGGCGGCGCTGGCACAGGTGCGGACGGTCCTGCCGCAGACCGGAGGCGACTGGACCGCGCGCGCAACGTTGCCGGGGGGGGATTTTCCGGTCGATGGAATTGACGATCTTGTCGCCGGGTTGCGGGCGCGCCACGGCTTTCTGTCGCCGGGCTGGGCCCGGCGGCTGGCGCGTACCTATGGCACCGAGGCCCATGTCCTGCTGAAGGGCGCGCAGGACGCCGCCGACCTGGGACAGGAGTTCGGCGCCACGATCACCGCGCGCGAGCTGGACTGGGGCATCGCCCATGAATGGGTGCGCAGCGCCGAGGATTTCCTGTGGCGGCGCAGCAAGCTGGGGTTGCGGCTGGACACCGACGAGGCCGCCGAGATCGACGCCTATATCCGGTCGCACCGCCCCCAGTGAAGCGATGGACCGGCATGGCGGGTTGAAACGCGCCGGGTTTTGCCGTTTGCTCGCTGGGCGAAAGCGGGGCAGGAATGCGTCTGAACACCTTTACCACCCGGGGTCTGAAAAAGATCTATGGCGAGGGGGCGGCCGCCGTGCATGCCCTGCGCGGGGTCGATCTGGAGATACCCGAGGGCGAGTTCGTCGTGCTGCTGGGGCCTTCGGGCAGCGGCAAGTCGACCTTGCTGAACATCATCGGCGGGCTGGATCGCGCCACCGAGGGCGAGGTGATGTTCCGGGACCGCAGCCTGAGCGACATGAACGATACCGAACTGACTCGCTATCGCCGCGATCACGTCGGTTTCGTGTTTCAGTTCTACAACCTGATGCCCAGCCTGACGGCGCGCGAGAATGTCGAACTGGTGACCGAGATCGCCGCCGATCCGATGGACCCGGATGCGGCGCTGGCGCTGGTCGGGCTGGACCGACGCTCGGATCATTTCCCGGCGCAGTTGTCAGGGGGCGAACAGCAGCGGGTGGCGATCGCCCGCGCGGTGGCGAAACAGCCCGACGTGCTGTTCTGCGACGAGCCCACCGGGGCCTTGGACAGCACCACCGGGCGGGCGGTGCTGAACGTGCTGAAGGATGTCAACGAACAGCTGGGCGCCACGGTGCTGATCGTGACTCATGCCGCCTCGCAGGCGGCCATGGCCGACCGGGTGATCCGGTTCGGCGACGGCGATGTGACCGAAGTGACGATCAATGAGACCAAGCTGACACCGGAACAGATCGAATGGTAGGCTGCACGTGTCCCCGTTGAACCGCAAACTGCTGCGCGATCTCTGGCGCATAAAGGGTCAGGCCGTCGCCATCGCCTCGGTGATCGCAGTGGGCGTGCTGTTGCAGGTGATGATGACCGGGCTGGTCGCCTCGCTGGACGAGACCCGCCGGGCCTATTACGAACGCTATCGGCTGGCCGATGTCTTTGCCCCGGTGGCGCGCGCGCCAGAGCGGCTGGCGGCAGATCTGCGGCGCATACCGGGTGTGACGGCGGTCGAGCTCCGGGTGGTCGGCAGCGCCCTGATCGACCTGGGCGGACGCACGCTGCCGATCCGTGCCCAGACGGTGTCGCTGCCCGATTACCGCAGCCCGGATTTGAATGACATCTACCTGACCGACGGGCGCCGGGTCGAACCCGACCGTGAGGGTGAAGTCGTGGTGCTGAAAAGCTTTGCGGTGGCGCACGGGCTGGCGCCGGGCGACCGCCTTTGGGCGACGATAAACGGTTTTCGCCGCGATTTCATCATTGTCGGTTTCGCCCATGCGCCCGAATTTCTCTATACCGCCGCGCCCGGCGAACTGGTGGTCGATGACAAACGTTTTGCGGTCCTGTGGATGACGCGCAGGACCCTGGAGGCGGCGTTTGACATGAAGGGCGCCTTTAACGAGGCGATCCTGTCCCTGTCGCGCGGCACTCAGCCAGCTGCGGTGATCGACCGGGTCGATCATTTGCTGGACCAGTATGGCGGTCTGGGGGCCTATGGCCTGGCGGACATGCCGTCGAACAAGTTTGTGTCCGAAGAAATCAACGGCATGCGCACCACTTCGGGCAGCGTGCCGCCGGTGTTTCTGGCGGTTGCGGCCTTTCTGCTGTACATCGTGATCTCGCGCATGGTCCAGGCCGAGCGCGAGGAGATCGGGCTGATGAAGGCCTTTGGCTATACCAATGCCGAGGTCGGGGGCCATTATTTCCTGCTGATCCTGACGATCGCGACCGGCGGCGCGCTGGCCGGTTGTCTGCTGGGCATCGCCGCGGGGCGGGCGATGGTCGATTTCTACCTGATCTATTTCAAGTTCCCGTTTCTGGTGTTCCGGCTGGATCCCTCGGCCTTCGTCACGGGCTTTCTGGTCAGCATCCTGTCGGCTTCGGCCGGCGGGTTGCTGGTGCTGCGCCGGGTGTTCACCCTGACTCCGGCAGATGCGATGCGCCCGGCTGCGCCGCCGGATTACAGCCGCACCGGGCGCATCGGTGCCCGCCTGAACCGCTATCTGGATCAGCCCAGCCGCATGGTTCTGCGCCGCCTGACCCGCCAGCCGCTGCGGATGGCCGGCGCCGTGGCCGGCGTGGCCGCCGGCGTGGCCCTGTCGGCGGCGATGGCCGCGCTGCTGGCCAGTTTTGACACCATGATGGAGCTGTCCTTTGGCGTGATCGACCGCAGCGATGTCAGCGTCACCTTCATCCATCCGCTGCAGGCGCGTGCCGCCTATGATCTGGAAAGCCTGCCAGGGGTGATCGAGGTCGAACCGGTGCGGATCGTTCCGGCGATCCTGACATATGGCACCCGGTCCTATCGCGGCGCGATCAACGGGTTGCTTGCGCAGCCCCGGCTGAACCGGGCGGTGGATGCCGGACAACGGGGCATCTATCTGCGGGGCGACGGGGTTATCCTGTCCACCGGATTGGCCCGGTCGCTGAACATGGCACCGGGCCAGGTGATGCGCGTGAACGTACGAGAGGGGCGCCAGCCGCAGGCAGACATCCCGGTGATCGCGGTGGCCGAGAGTCAGCTGGGCGCGCCCGCCTATATGGAACTGGAGGCGCTGAACCGGGTGCTGGGCGAACCGCTGCGGGTGTCGGGTGCCTATCTGCGCATCGACGGCGCCCAGGCCGACAAGGTCTATCGCGCGCTCAAGGATATGCCGATGGTGGCCGGGGTCAGTCTCAAGGCTGACACGCGCGCGGCATTCCAGCGGATGATGGATCAGGGTGCCGGGGGCACGCGCTATGTCATGGCCCTGATCGCCGTGGTGATCACGTTCGGCGTCATCTACAATGCCGCCCGGGTGGCACAAGCGGAACGGGCGCGGGATCTGGCCGGCCTCAGGGTGCTGGGCTTTACCCGCGCCGAAGTGGCCTTTGTTATGCTGGGCGAACTTGCGGTCGTGACCCTGCTGGCGCTGCCCATCGGGGTGGCCGGGGGATATGCGCTGACCTTTGCCATCTCGGCCGGTTTCAGCACCGACATTTATCAGTTGCCGACGACGGTGAACCCGGCCAGCTATGGTACCGCCATCATCGTCGTGGTTCTGGCGGCGCTGGTTTCCGGCTGGCTGGTCAAGCGTGATATCGACAACAGCGATCTGGTCGCCGCGCTGAAGACGAGGGAGTAAACGCATGGCGAAGAAACGCAGATGGTCGCGCCAGGCGATGACGCTGGCGGCGTCGCTGATGCTGGCGGCCGGGCTTGCGGTGGCGTTCTGGCCGCGTGCGATGCTGGTTGACATGGCGCCGGTGCGGATCGGCGCAATGACCGTCACGATCAACGAAGAGGGCCGCACCCAGGTGCGCGAACCCTATGTCGTGTCCAGCCCGGTGGCCGGCGAATTGCAGCGCGTGTCGGTCCTGCCGGGGGAAAAGGTGGTGCGCAACGAGACCATCGTGGCCCGGATGCGCCCAGCCAACCCTTCGGCGCTGGACGTGCGCACCCGCGAACAGGCACATGCCGCCGTCAGCGCCGCCGAGGCCGGCCTGCGCGTGGCCCAGGCAGATCTCGAGGCGGCAAAGGCCACTCACGAGTTCGCCCAGGGCGAACTGGAGCGGATCCGCCAGTTGGTGAGCCGCGAGATCGTCAGCAAGGTGTCGCTGGAACGCGCCCGGCAGGCAGCGCGGGTGGCGGATGCCAATGTCGACACGATGCACGCCGCCATTGCCATGCGCGAGGCCGAACTGACCAATGCCCGCGCGTATCTGATCGGGTTCGAGGATCAGGGCCTGGCGGCCGCGATATCTCAGGGCAACCATCTGTCGCCCAGCATTCCGCTGCGCGCCCCGATCGACGGCACCATCCTCAAGGTCCTGCACAAAAGCGAAACCACGCTGCCCGCCGGCGAACCGATCCTTGAGATCGGCGATATCGAGGGCGATCTCGAGGTGACGGCCGAATTGCTGTCTTCGGATGCGGTGCAGGTGGAGGTTGGCAACCGCGTGATCATCACCAACTGGGGCGGGGTCGGCGATCTGGTCGGGGCGGTCCGCCGCATAGACCCCTATGGCTATACCAAGTTCTCCGCGCTGGGCGTCGAGGAACAGCGGGTCGAGACCACGATCTCGTTTGAGGGCGACAAGCCTGCAGGGTTGGGCCACGGATACCGCGTCGAAGTGCGCATCGTGGTTTGGCAGGGTGACGCGGTGCAGATCGTGCCGTCCAGCGCACTGTTCCGGCAGGGCGGTGACTGGGCGGTGTTCCGGGTCGAGGACGGGCGCGCCCGCCTGCGTTCGGTTCGGATCGGACAGAATAACGGTATCGACGCCCAGGTCCTGGATGGTTTGCAACCGGGCGACATGGTGATTTTGTTTCCCTCGGCCAGCATCGCCGAGGGGCAGCGTGTCGCTCAGCGGCAGGCGGGATAGCGGCGCGGGTTGTCGCGTTTCCCGGGTAGGGGCTTGCGATCTGCGCACGCTGCGCCCACGGTGCGGGTGACAATACGAGGACATCATGACCCAGATCATTTCCGCGCTCACCGAGGTTTCCGACCGCTATCAGGCTCTGTTCGTCGACCTGTGGGGGTGTGTGCATGACGGCGTGCAGGCGTTCCCCGAGGCGGTGGCCGCGCTGCAGGGGTTTCGTCAGACCGGCGGCACCGTGGTGCTGTTGACCAACTCGCCGAAACCCCGCGCCGGGGTGCGCGAGCAACTCAAGCTGCTGGGTGTGCCCGAGGATTGCTGGGACACAATTGCCACCTCCGGTGACAGCGCGCGCTCTGCAATGTTTCTCGGCGCGGTCGGAGAAAAGGTCTGGTTCATGGGAGAAGAGGCGCGCGACGCGGCGTTTTTCGAACCCCTGGCTGTGGTCGAGGACCCGGTCACCATCACCCGCGTGCCGCTGGAACAGGCAGAGGGCATCGTCTGTTGCGGCCCGTTCGATCCGCAGGCCGATCCGGCGGTGAACCGGCCGCAATTCCTGTATGCGAAACAAAAAGGGCTGAAGCTGCTCTGCGCCAATCCGGACATCGTGGTGGACCGCGGCGAAACCCGGGAATGGTGCGCCGGGGCCCTGGCGCGGCTCTATACCGAGATGGGCGGAGAAAGCCTGTATTTCGGAAAACCGCATCCGCCGATCTATGATCTGGCCCGCCGCCGCCTGGCGGCGCTGGAGCGGATGGTGCCGGATTCGGCGATTCTGGCCATCGGCGATGGCATTCATACCGATATTCAGGGCGCGATGGGCGAGGATATCGATTCTCTATTCATCACCGGCGGACTGGCGGCCTTGGAAACCAAAACGTCGCAACAGCCTGATCCGGATGCGCTATCCGCCTATCTGGACAAGGAAAAAACCAATCCGCGCTATGCGATAGGTAAGTTGCGGTGACAAAAATAAAGCTTGATTTTCTGCGCGTGCAAAGTAATAAAGTTGCCAAGCTTGGCGAAAATACAAACTAATATTACCGTGCCGATGACGAAAGAGGACATCATGTTGGACAACCTGCCCCGCGGAACCATCTGCATCGAAGACATCGAGATGGGCATGTCGCGCCATCTGCGCAAAACCGTGACCGACGAGGATATCGAGATGTTCGCCGCGGTCTCGACCGACCGGAACCCGGTGCATCTGGACGATGACTATGCGCGGGACACGATCTTTCAGGGCCGCATTGCCCATGGCATGTTGACTGCCGGGCTGATCTCGGCCGTGATCGGCGAGCAGCTGCCCGGGCATGGCACCGTCTATATGGGCCAGTCGCTGAAATTCCTGGCCCCCGTGCGTCCCGGCGATACGGTCTATGCCGAAGTCACGGTGATCGATATCGACATGTCCAAGCGGCGGGTCAAGCTGGACTGCATCTGTTCGGTGGATGGCAAGAAGGTTCTGATGGGCGAGGCCGTGGTGCTGGCTCCCAGCCGCAAATTCGACTGATCCGGCGGCGCAATCGCCCCTGACGGGAGAACCCATGTGCCGATGCGCCTGCTGGCGGTACGGTTGGCAGGACCAGATAATCCCGCCCTTGCGCGCAGCCACGGACAAAGCTACGCAACCGACATGCGGATCGTGCGGGACTATCAGTTTGTCGAAGCTCAGGATCGCGGCGCCAGCGTCGCGATCGGCAATTTCGACGGTGTTCATCTGGGACATCAATCGGTGATCGAGCTGGCGCGGCGGGCGGCCCCGGACGCACCGCTGGGGGTGCTGACCTTCGAGCCGCACCCGCGCGAATTCTTCGCCCCCAACGCTCCGCCCTTTCGCCTGATGGGGCGCGAGGCCCGCACCCACCGTCTGGAAAAGCTGGGGGTTCAGCGGCTCTATGAACTGGCCTTTAACGCCGGGCTGGCCGGACTCAGTCCGCGCGCCTTTGCGCAGAACGTGATCACCGACGGCCTCGGTCTGGCACACGTAGTCGTGGGCGGCGATTTCTGCTTTGGCAAGGGTCGCGCCGGCAATGCCGAGGACCTGGTACGGTTCGGCGCGGAAATGGGATTTGGCGTCACCATCGCACCGCTGCTGGAAAGCCGGGACAACACCGTATCTTCGACCGCCATTCGCCGGGCGCTCAGCGATGGGCAGCCGAGAAAAGCCGCCGAGATGCTGGGGCACTGGCACCGGATCGAAGGCCAGGTGATCAGCGGCGAACAACGGGGCCGCGATCTGGGCTTTCCCACGGCCAACATGTCGATCGAGGGGCTGCATCCGCCCGCCTTTGGCGTCTATGCGGTGCTGGTCGACGTTCTGGACGGCCCGCATGCCGGCAGCTATCAGGGTGCCGCCTCGCTGGGGGTGCGGCCGATGTTCGGCGAGAACCGGCCAAATCTGGAAACCTATCTGTTCGATTTTGTCGGTGATCTTTATGGCGCCACCCTGTCGGTGGCCCTGATAGAACATCTGCGCCCAGAGCAGACCTTTGGTGACCTGCCGGCCCTGGTGGCGCAGATGACGGATGACTGTGCCAAGGCCCGGACAATTCTGGACGCTTTGTGATGGCCGATCCGATCGACCGCCAGGGACTGGCCCACCGGTACTGGGAACGCAAATCCCTGAACCGACTGACCCAGCAGGAATGGGAGGCACTGTGCGACGGTTGCGGAAAATGCTGCCTGAACAAGCTCGAGGATGAGGACAGCGGCGAGGTGGCGTTGACCCGCGTTGCCTGCCGGCTGCTGGACGACACGACCTGCCGTTGTGCGCAATACGATATCCGCCATCAATTCGTTCCCGAGTGCATCGTTTTGCGCCCAGACAATCTGGATCAGCACGCCTATTGGATGCCCGCAACCTGCGCCTATCGCCTGTTGTGGGAGGGCCGGCCGCTTTTTGACTGGCATCCGTTGATTTCCGGAACGCCACATTCGGTGCATCGCGCCGGCGTGTCCGTGCAGGGCTGGACTGTGCCGGAGTTCGAAACCCCGGAAGAAGAATGGGAAGATCACATCATAGAGGAACCGATCTGATGCATTTCGCCTCGGACAATTCCGGCCCAGTGCATCCGCAGGTGATGCAGGCGCTGTCGGCAGCCAATGACGGGCATGCCATGGCCTATGGTGCGGATGCGCTGATGGACGAGGTGCGCCGGGGTATCCGCGCCCTTTTTCAGGCACCAGATGCGGCGGTCTATCTGGTGGCCACCGGCACCGCCGCCAACGCGCTGGCGCTGGCGACCCTCACCCGGCCCTGGCAGACCGTGTTCTGCAGCCCGGTCGCCCATATCCACGAGGATGAGTGCAACGCGCCGGAATTCTTCTGCGGCGGCGCCAAGCTGACGTTGGTGCCCGGCGGCGACAAGATGACACCGCAGTGCCTGGCCGACACCATCGCCCGCGAGAACACCCGCGGCGTGCATGGTCCCCAACGGGGGCCGGTGTCGATCACCCAGGCCACCGAACGCGGCTCGGTTTACGGATTGGCCGAATTGCGGGCTCTGACCGCCATCGCCCGGGCGCATGAGCTGCCGGTGCACATGGACGGCGCCCGCATGGCGAACGCGCTGGCGCGGCTGGATTGTTCGGTCGCCGATATGACCTGGCGTGCCGGTGTGGATGCGGTCTGTTTCGGCGGCACAAAGAACGGGCTGATGGGCGCCGAGGCGGTGGTGATCTTTGATCCCGCGCTGGCCTGGGAGTTCGAGCTGCGCCGCAAGCGCGGTGGTCACCTGTTCTCAAAGCATCGGTATCTGTCGGCACAGATGGCGGCCTATCTGCGCGACGATCTTTGGCTGGACATGGCGCGCGCGGCGAACGCCAATTGCGACCGTCTGGCAGCCGGGTTGCGCGCGGCCGGGGCGCGGTTCGTGCACCCGCCGGATGCCAACATGATTTTTGCCGCCTTTCCCCGCGTCGTGCATCAGCGCCTGCACGACGCCGGCGCTGTCTATCACCTGTGGGATGGCACGCTGCAGGGGGATGATCCACAAGAACCGTTGACCGCGCGGCTGGTCTGTGACTGGTCGACCGGTGCCGACCAGATCGACCGGTTCCTGTCGCTGTTCCCGCAATGAGGTCTAAGCTGCGGCAGCGGTAAAGAACGCCCGCAGATGGTCTGCGGCTGCGTCTGGATGGGTGATCGGCAGCATGTGCCCGGCGCCGGGAACAACGCGGCATTGGGCCTGTGGCAGGCGATGCGCCAGACCATCATGGATCACCTTGACGATCGGATCGCTTTCGCTGCCGCGCAGCAGCAGCACCGGCATCCGCACGCGGTCCAGTGCGCCGGGCCGCAGCAAACCGGAATGGTCGCCTAAAAGGGCCGCATTGCTGGATGGCACCACGTGGATGCCCCGGATCATTGCGGCCCGTGCCGGCTCGGACAGGTCGGGCCAACGCGGCGCGCCGCCGCCCCACCTCCGGTTGAACAGGCGCGCGGCCAAGGCGTCATCGCCGGTTTCAAAGGCGGCTGTCACGGGCGCCATGGTGCGGGTGTGCCGCGCCATCGCCGTGGGATCGTCCCGGGCGGCGACGGCAAAGAACACCGGCTCGATCATTGTAAGGCTGCGTACGCGATCCGGCATCTCTGCGGCCAGCCGCAATGCGACGACGGCCCCAAAGGAATGGCCGACCAGGTCCATCGGTTGCGTCAACAGGGGCGCGACCGCCTGCACCATCCGGTCCAGAAAGTCCCCCTGTCCATCCCAGTCCGGGCTGCGCCCGTGGCTCAGCATGTCCGGCGTCACAAGGGTCGTCTGGTCCTGCATCAACCCGGCCAGGCCGCGCCAGGCGCCGGAATGGGCGATGGTACAGTGCAGGCCCAGGATCTGCCGGGGACCCGATCCGAAACGGCGCGAAAACAGCGACTGGGGCGGCGCATCCATCCGGCTCAGGCCCCGGCTTCGCTCAGATGCAGGTCCAGGTCCGCAAGCCGGTCCTGTCCCCAGAACCGGTGGCCATCCGATGTCAGATAGAACGGCACGCCAAATACTCCGCGTTCGACGGCCTCGTCGAGGTTTCTTGCATAGGTCTCGGCCCCTTGCAGCAGGCCGCTGTCGGCCAGGGCGGGATCGAACCCGGCGGCCTGCAGGCAGTCGCGGATCACCGCGTCATCGGCGATGTCTTTTTCTTCGGCCCAGCAGCCGCGCAGAAAGGACTGGACCAAGCCGCCCAGATCGCCGCCGCCAGCGGATTGGGCGGCAATCACCGCATAGGCGGATGGCGCCATGTTGGTCGGCCAATGCGCCGGCTTCAGGTTGAACGGCATGTTCAGCTTCTTGGCCTGCCGTTTCAGTTCGATGGCGCGATATTCCAGACGTGACGGGTGCCGGTCGGGCAGGGCAATCCCGCCGGTGCGGGAAAACAGCGCCAGCAGATCCAGCGGCTTGTAGGCAATGGTCGCGCCATGTTTGGCGGCGATCCGTTCCAGCCGGTCGCCCGCCAGATAGGCATAGGGTGACAGAGTCGCAAAAAAGTAGTCGATGTCCGCCATTTGCCGAAATCCCCCGCCAATTTCTTTGCGTGACGGTAAGGGCATGCTAAGCGGTGTCAACATCTCGAATCTGTCAAAATCCCTAGCTGACCCGGAACCCTCGCCATGCCGACACTGACCGAACCCAAGCTGATCGCCGGGAACGCCAACCTGCCTCTGGCCAAAGGGATTGCCAAGCGCATGACTATGCATCGCGGCGTGCATACCGGTCTGGTGGATGCCCGGGTCGAGCGGTTCAATGATGGCGAAATCTTTGTCGAAGTGTTCGAGAATGTCCGCGGCGAGGACATGTTCATCATCCAGCCGACTTCGAACCCGGCCAATGACAATCTGATGGAACTGCTGATCATGGCCGACGCGCTGCGCCGGTCCTCGGCGGCGCGGGTCACCGCCGTTCTGCCCTATTTCGGCTATGCCCGTCAGGACCGCCGCACCAAAGCGCGCACACCGATTTCCGCCAAGCTGGTGGCCAACATGCTGGTCGGCACCGGGATCGAACGGGTTCTGACGATGGATCTGCACGCGGCGCAGATTCAGGGTTTTTTCGACATTCCGGTCGACAACCTCTACGCCAGCCCGGTCTTTGCGCTGGACATCAAGACCCATTTCAAGGGGCAGATGGACGACCTGATGGTGGTCTCGCCCGATGTCGGCGGCGTCGCCCGGGCGCGCGAACTGGCCAAGCGCATCAATTCGCCTCTGGCCATCGTCGACAAGCGCCGCGAAAAGGCGGGCGAAGTGGCCGAGATGACGGTGATCGGTGATGTACAGGACAAGATCTGCCTGATCGTGGATGACATGTGCGATACCGCCGGAACCCTGTGCAAGGCCGCCGAGGTGCTGCTGGAGCAGGGCGCGCGCGAGGTGCATTCCTATATCACCCACGGCGTGATGAGCGGCCCGGCGGTCGAGCGCGTGACCGGCTCGGTGATGAAATCCCTGGTCATCACCGATACGATCCAGCCGACGGCGGCGGTGCAGGGTGCGGCCAATATCCGCATCGTGCCGACTGCGCCGGTCTTCGCCCAGGCGATCCTGAACATCTGGAACGGCACCTCGGTCTCGTCGCTGTTTGACGATGCGACGCTGACGCCGATTTACGAGTCGCTTTACACGGCGGCCTGATCAGATCTCTCGTGTCGCCATAATCACAATTGCCAGTCATCCTTGTGGGCCAGCGCGCCCATCGCCGTCCATGCCACCCGGATACGGGCCACGCGGGTGTCTGATCAGGTGCGGAACACAATCTCGACCCCCTCGGGTGTCACGTTCTGCGCCGCCAGTTCGGCCCGAATGGGGGCCGATGTGTCTACGTCCCACAGCGAGACCGCCAGTTGCACCGCAGGAGCAGCGAGAAAGGCCTCGCTGAACCGCACCGTCTGGCTGCGCTCGCGCCGGCCCTCGCCGGTCCACATGGCCCCCCCGTCCTGAAACTCGGAAAACAGGGCGACCTCGCCCTGTTCGATACCGATCAGGTGTGTCTCGATGCGTTTCATGTATGGGCTCACGTCCTCGGAGAAGTCCGAAAGATTCCTATCGCTGTACAGGCGTCCAAAATCTTATAGGCCGAAACGCCGCGGATCAGAATGCCAGTCGGTTTACCAGCGCTGCAAGTTGCGCCTGGCCGTTCAATCCGGTGTTTGCGTAGACCGACTTTAGTTGATTGCGCAGGGTGTGCCGGCTGACACCGGAGGATTCGGCAATCTCTGAAACGGTTTGACCATCGGCAATCGCAATCGCCTGTTCCGCGTCGGTCAGGCCGTGCAAATTCCGCAGATGTCTGCACACCGATTGACGGTCGAGATCCGTATCCATCAGGACAAGCATCGCAACCGGGGCCCCCGGTGGCGGCATCATGGCGGCCACGGGGGGCAAGTCCGGGTCGTGAATAACGGGTATTGCGTTGCCGCTACAGGCTGGTCGACACCGGCGAGGACGACAAAACCGGTATTGCCAGGATCATGGGTCAGACGATTGATGCCGACCATGCCGGCCTGCAGGTTTTTCCGCGCATTGGCATCAACTGAATTCCAGCGCGCCACAGCGGTCCTGCCACAGCCCGGCGTGCCGCTTGAGCGCCGATGCGCCCGCGGTATTGCAAAAGGTCTCGCGACCGCGCGGATCCAGCAGGAAGATCGAGTTGCGCATTCGGTTCAATGCCTCGGCATATGACACGTTCTCGAAGGCCTGCCCCAGCAGCGACCGCTGCACTTCGAATGCGCGCCGGATATGCGGCGCCAGCAATCGCAAGGTTCCGATCAGACGAGGTGTCGTTTTGTCTTCGCCCTTAAGTCGCACGGGGCCGCTGATGACAAGTATCCTGCCGTCATCGTTGAACAGTACACCGCCGCCGCCACTGCCGATGGGTTCCGGCCGCGAAAGAAAGTCGTTGTAAAACTCGCAGGACAGAAACTCGTTGCGACGTATCCAGTATTGAGAATTGTGAATACCCATCACGGGCGTGTTGAGAAGAAGGGCGGGATAGGGGTTCACGGCCGCGAAATAGTTGGCGTATCCGACCATCAGATCGTCTGGGTATCGCGTGGTTATTTCGCCCAGAGACAGTTTGGCCTGTGTGTCGTAGCCGTAGATACTCAGATACGCGCCATCGACATGGGCATCCAGCGCCGCCAGAAATTCGGGCCAACGCGCGGGGTCATGACCCGCCTGGTAGGCCAAACCGACCAGGTGGCCGGATGTTTCCAACGTTAGACCGTGCATGGTCAATTTCTCGTCTGCCTCCTCCGGCAGTCTCTCTATGTGATCGCTACTTTAGCCACTTGCGTCAAAGTTGCAAAATTGACCCGGCCACTCCTGCGAATGACCGGGCCGACCTAAACCAAATTTACTGGTCATGAAATTTCGAACTTGCGGCGGCGCAAACCCAGCAAGGCCACAAGCGCGCCGCCCAGCAGCACCGCCGTGGCCGGCAAGGGAACAGGAGTGGGTTGCGGGTCGGGCGGCACCAGTTGCCAGTTCTCGACATCCGCAACAAACAATAAACCAGTTGCCAATGGGGCGCCGGAATTAAGTTCAACGGTGACGTCAGCGCTGCCTGCAACTTGCAGCCAGTCCAATTCGATAGGCCCGCCTGTTACCGTGACCTGGACCCGGCCGCTGGTCACAACCCCCGCATAGGATGGGCCGAAACCGATGTTCCCGTATTTTGAGGAAAGGCTGTTGTTGACGACATCGGATGCCATTTCGGGCCCGGGCGGACCCGCGATTGCGTCTTCCAACAGCGTTGTGTGCAGCGTTGTGCCTGGACCCTGCCCGCTGGTGCCAAAGAAACCATAATATTGTTGCATGTAAAACGGGCTGTCGATGGACAGGATCGGAAGGTGGTTGGAACTGGACGGGCCGGCCGTCGAAAACGAATAGGTGCCTTCGTAGACATTACCGGGCAGGAAGGTCACCGCGCCGGCGGAACCGGTTGCAATAAACAAAGACGTCAAAAAAATTAATAGTTTGCGCATACTAAATTCTCCTGTGAGCGGCGGCCCCCCCATGGCTCCTCTGGTTTCATCCCATTGATCCGATTGTAAAAAATGAGGCACGGCGGGGCATGACCCATCTGGGTTATGCGCACAAAAAAAGGCCCCGGAAACCGGGGCCTGAATTCTTGCTGATGTGGCGCGATCAGACTTTGATGTGATCGCCCAGGGCAACCATGTCCGCCAGCAGTTTGGCGGCATCGTCGACCATGCCCGGCTCATTCTTGAACTGTTCCTTGGCCGCCTCGTGCGCGGCCTGGGCATCCTCGATCAACTCGTCGATATGCGCCCGCGTCACATCGTTCAGCGGAATCGCTTTCTCGGCCAGAACCGACAGGCTGGTGGCATTGATCTCGGCAAAGCCACCGGACACGACGTATTCTGCCGTGCTGTTGGGGCTTTCCACCCGCAGCACACCGGGGCGCAGCGTGGTGATGATGGGGGCATGGTCGGGCATTGCCGTCATGTCGCCATCCGCACCGGGGATCTGGACCGCGCTGACCTGCAGCGAAGCCAGGCTTCGCTCTGGGCTGACTAGGTCGAATTGCATTGTATCTGCCATCAGGCTGCTCCTCAGGCTGCGTCGGCGGCCATTTTCTCGGCTTTGGCGATCACTTCGTCGATGCCGCCAACCATGTAGAAGGCGCCCTCGGGCAGGTGATCGTATTCGCCGGCGACAACGGCCTTGAAAGAGGCGATTGTGTCTTCCAGCGGCACCTGCACACCGGGCGAACCGGTGAACACCTGAGCCACGTCAAACGGCTGGGACAGGAAACGCTGGATTTTCCGGGCGCGGGCCACGGTCAGCTTGTCCTCTTCGCTCAGTTCGTCCATGCCGAGAATGGCAATGATGTCCTGCAGCGACTTGTAGCGCTGAAGGATCTGCTGAACGTCGCTGGCGACCTTGTAGTGCTCTTCGCCCACAACCGCCGGGTCCATCAGACGCGAGGTCGAGTCCAGCGGGTCCACCGCCGGATAGATGCCCAGTTCCGAAATCGCCCGCGACAGAACGGTCGTGGCGTCCAGGTGTGCAAACGAGGTTGCCGGCGCGGGGTCGGTCAGGTCGTCCGCAGGCACGTAGATGGCCTGCACCGAGGTGATCGACCCGGCCTTGGTCGAGGTGATGCGTTCCTGCAGGGCGCCCATGTCGGTGGCCAGGGTCGGCTGATAGCCCACAGCCGAGGGGATACGGCCCAGCAGGGCGGACACTTCGGAACCGGCCTGGGTAAAGCGGAAGATGTTATCGACAAAGAACAGAACGTCGGTCCCGGACTGGTCGCGGAACTGCTCGGCCAGGGTCAGGCCGGTCAGGGCGACGCGGGCACGGGCTCCCGGAGGCTCGTTCATCTGACCGTAGACCAGGGCCACCTGGGATTCTTCCAGGTTGTCCGGCTTGATGACGTTGGATTCGATCATCTCGTGGTAGAGGTCGTTGCCCTCGCGGGTCCGTTCCCCGACGCCTGCAAAGACCGAAAAGCCCGAGTGCACTTTGGCGATGTTGTTGATCAGTTCCATGATCAGAACCGTCTTGCCCACGCCGGCACCACCAAACAGGCCGATTTTACCACCCTTGGAATAGGGGGCCAGCAGGTCGACCACCTTGATGCCGGTGACCAGAATCTCGGATTCGGTGGACTGTTCCGAAAACGCCGGTGCATCCTGGTGGATGGCACGTGTATCGGTCGCGTTGACCGGGCCGCCTTCGTCCACGGGCTCGCCGACGACGTTCAGGATGCGGCCCAGGGTGGCGTTGCCCACCGGAACCATGATCGGGCCGCCGGTATCGGTCACTTCGGCGCCGCGCACCAGACCTTCGGTGGCGTCCATCGCGATGCAGCGTACCGAGTTCTCGCCCAGGTGCTGGGATACTTCCAGAACCAGGTTCTTGCCGTTGTTCTCGGTGTTCAATGCGTTCAGAATTTCGGGCAGATGGTCGTCGAACTGCACGTCGACAACAGCGCCGATGACCTGGGTCACTTTGCCTTTTGCGTTTGCCATATATTTGTCTCCGGTTCTTTAGAGCGCTTCAGCGCCCGAAATAATTTCGATAAGCTCGTTGGTGATCACGGCCTGACGCGAGCGGTTGAACTCGATGGTCAGCTTGTCGATCATCTCGCCGGCATTGCGCGTCGCGTTGTCCATCGCGGACATGCGCGCGCCCTGTTCGCTGGCGCCGTTTTCCAGAAGCGCGGCAAAGATCTGCGTTGTGACCCCCCGCGGCAACAGGTCGGCCAGAATGGCGTTCTCGTCCGGTTCATAGTCGTAAACCGTGCTGGCACCGGCATTCTCGGGCGCCTCGAAAGCCGCCGGAATGATTTTTTGCTCGGTGGGTTCCTGGGTGACCACGTTGACGAACTTGGAGTAAAAGATCGTGGCAACGTCGAACTCGCCGGCATCAAAGCGCGACAGAACGTCCTTGGCAACACCCTGGGCGTCGGCATAAGACACGCGCTTGATCTCGGTCAGGTCCACGTGGCCGACAAAGTTGTCCGCGAAATCCCGCTTGAGCTGATCCCGCCCTTTTTTGCCGACCGTCAGTATCTTGACCGTCTTGCCGGCGCGCACCAGCGTTTCGGCCCGGATACGGGCCAGCTTGGCGATATTGGTGTTGAAACCGCCGCACAGACCGCGTTCGGCGGTCATGACGATCAGCAGATGCACCTGATCGCTGCCCGTACCGCTGAGCAGTTTGGGCGCGGAATCAGAGCCTTCGACCGAGGCCGCGATCTGCCCCAGAACGGCGTTGAACCGTTCTGTATAAGGGCGCGACTGTTCGGCACTTTCCTGCGCGCGGCGAAGTTTCGCCGCGGCAACCATTTGCATGGCTTTGGTGATCTTACGAGTGTTCTTGACACTCTCGATCCTGTTTTTCAGGTCCTTGAGGCTTGGCATGTGTCAGGCCCCTTACGCGAAATCAGCGGCGTATTCGTCGAGAGCTGCTTTGATTTTGTCCTCGGCCTCACCCTTGATCTTGGGATCTTCGTCGGTGATGAACTTGAGCAGATCGGCATGTTTGCTGCGCAGATGCGCCAGCAGACCGGCCTCGAAACGACCGACGTCACCAACCGGCAGCTTGTCCAGATAGCCCTTGGTGCCGGCATAGATCACGCAGACGATTTCAGCGTTGGTCAGGGGCGAATACTGCGCCTGTTTCATCAGCTCGGTCAGACGGGCACCCCGGTTCAGCAGCTGCTGGGTGGCGGCGTCCAGATCGGAACCGAACTGGGCAAAGGCGGCCATCTCACGATACTGCGCCAGTTCCAGCTTGACCGGGCCGGCGACCGACTTCATCGCGTTGGTCTGGGCCGAAGAGCCCACGCGAGACACCGACAGACCGGTGTTCACGGCCGGGCGGATGCCCTGGAAGAACAGTTCGGTTTCCAGGAAGATCTGGCCGTCGGTGATCGAGATCACGTTGGTCGGAATAAACGCCGACACGTCGCCGCCCTGGGTTTCGATGATCGGCAGCGCGGTCAGCGATCCGGCACCGTTGTCCTCGTTCAGCTTGGCCGAACGTTCCAGCAGGCGCGAGTGCAGATAGAAAACGTCACCCGGATAGGCTTCACGTCCCGGCGGACGACGCAGCAGCAGCGACATCTGGCGATAGGCGACGGCCTGTTTGGAGAGGTCATCATAGATGATCAGTGCGTGGCGGCCATTGTCGCGGAAATGCTCGGCCATCGCGGTTGCGGCATAGGGCGCCAGGAACTGCAGCGGGGCCGGGTCGGACGCGGTTGCGGCCACGACGATCGAATAGTCCAGCGCGCCGTTCTCTTCCAGCTTTTTCACCAGCTGGGCAACGGTCGAACGCTTTTGGCCAACGGCGACATAGACACAGTACAGCTTTTTGGACTCGTCCGGGGCGGCGTCGTTATAGGATTTCTGGTTCAGGATGGTGTCCAGCGCCACGGCTGTCTTGCCGGTCTGACGGTCACCGATGATCAGTTCCCGCTGGCCGCGGCCGATCGGGATCATGGCGTCGACGGATTTCAGACCGGTTGCCATCGGCTCGTGCACCGACTTACGCGGAATGATGCCCGGTGCCTTGACGTCGGCCACGCCGCGCTTGGCGGCCTTGATCGGACCCTTGCCGTCCAGCGGGTTGCCCAGACCGTCGACAACGCGCCCCAACAGTTCGTCGCCAATCGGCACGTCCACGATCGAGTTGGTGCGCTTGACGGTGTCGCCTTCCTTGATGTCCCGGTCGCTGCCGAAGATCACGACGCCGACATTGTCGGATTCCAGGTTCAGCGCCATGCCCTGAATGCCACCGGGGAATTCAACCATTTCGCCGGCCTGAACGTTGTCAAGGCCGTAAACCCTGGCGATACCGTCGCCGACGCTCAGGACGCGGCCAACTTCGGCCACTTCGGCTTCCTGACCAAAGTTCTTGATCTGGTCCTTCAGGATCGCAGAAATCTCTGCAGCTTGGATTCCCATTTATCCGACCTCTTTCATTGCATTCTGGAGGGAGTTGAGCCGCGAGCGGATCGACGTATCGATCATCTTCGAACCCACTTTGACGACAAGACCGCCGATGAGGCTTTCATCGACGGTCGCATTTATGGTGACGGTCTTGCCCACGCGCGCCTTTAGCGTGCTGGCCAGTTTCTCGGACTGCGCCTTGGTCAGCGCCTTGGCACTGATCACGTCGGCGGTCACTTCGCCGCGCTGCTCGGCCAGCTGCGTGCGCAGGGCGCTTATCAACTGCGGCAAGACGAACAGACGGCGCTTTTGCGCCATCAGTCCCAGCGACTGGGTCAGCACCGGGGCCAGGTCCATCTTTTTGGCTACGGCCGAAATCGCCTTTTCCTGCGCGCTGCGGGAAATTACCGGTGAATGTATCAGACTGCGCAGATCTTCGCTGTCGGCCAGCGCGGTTGCCAGATCGTTGATACTGGTTTCCAGGCCGTCGAGGTTCTTGTTCTCTTGCGCGATCTCAAAAATCGCCTTGGCATAGCGCGCAGCTATGCCCGCGGAAATCGAAGCTGGTTCGGACACGTCCACCCTTCCGATATTTGGCCCCGGTTTGCCGCATTCAGCGCGGTCTCCGGAGGCGTGAGTTAGCCCTGCGTTGGCACAAGGCGTCAAAATCAGCGTGGATCTAGCAGAGCCCACCTTCGCCCGCAACATACTATAGCGCAAACGGACCTTTGGTTTTTGCGATGTAATTCAAAGGCTTGGTAAAAGTGCGACCCTTTGCGCGTCTGCCGATCGGGCAAAAATGCACAGATTTTGCGTGTTTGTCCGATTCCTGCGGCCCCCGGGGCGGGAATTGCGACAAAAAACGCCGTCCCCGTGCAGCGTCTAGGGGCGCGGGTCAGATCGCACCGGGGCGCCCACCGGTTCGGCCAGCCCCTTCAGCGCCTTGATTGGGCGTTTCGCGATCTCCTTGACGATGGTGCCGGCGGGCGGCTGCACCCGTTTGCTGGCCTCGACCATGACGACGCCGCCGGGCAGGATACGCGGCAGCCGATTGCCAAACTTTTCGATCAAGGGGCCAGATTTCAGCCAGAAATGCCGCGTAGATGGTGGCAGGTACAGGGCTGCGGCGTGGCGTTCCGGCAGGAAAAGCTGCTGTTTCAGCTGCGCTTCGAGCTGGCCCAGCGAATAGGGCCTGCCAAAGCCGAACGGCGTGCGGTCGTTGCGCGACCACAATCCGGCCCTGTTGGGCACGATGAACAGCGCCTTGCCGCCCGGACCCAGCACCCGCCAGCATTCCTCGAGCAGGCGCGACGGGCGTTCGGACGCCTCGAGCCCGTGCATGACCACCAGGCGGTCGACATGGCCGGTTTCGATCGGCCACAGAGTTTCCTCGGACAGGACGGACACATTCGGCTGGCCGGCAGGCCAGGGCATCACCCCCTGCGGCGCCGGCATCAGGGCGATGATCCGGCGCGCGTCTTCCAGATACGGGCGCAGCAGCGGCACCGCAAAGCCAAACCCGGCCACGGTCTGGCCCTTGGCCTCGGGCCACATCTGCAGCATCCGCTTGCGTACCGAGGTCTGCGCCGCACGCCCCAGCGTGCTGCGATAATAGAAATTGCGTAGGTCCTGCACGTCAAGATGCATTGCGGGTGCCCGTATGTTCAGACAAGCTATATTTAGTACAACAACGAAAGGGTGAAAGGCCATGCCTCTTGAAATCGTCACCATTCCCTGTCTCGCCGACAATTATGCCTTTCTTGCCCATGATCCGGCCAGTGGCGAGACCCTGCTGGTGGACGTGCCCGACGCGGCGCCGATCCTGGCGGCACTGCGGGAGCGCGACTGGCGGCTGACCCAGGTGTTTCTGACGCATCATCATGCGGATCACGTTCAGGGTCTGGCCGCGGTGCTGCAACAGCATGACGCCCGGGTGATCGGAGCGGCGGCGGACGCCCATCGCCTGCCGTCCCTGGACGTCGCCGTGGCCGAGGGCGACACGGTGTCGGTCGGTGCCGAAACCGGCCGGGTGATCGACGTGTCGGGGCACACGCTCGGTCATCTGGCGCTGCATTTTCCGGACAGCCGCGTGGTGTTCACCGCGGACAGCCTGATGGCGCTGGGCTGCGGGCGCCTATTCGAGGGCACGGCGCCACAGATGTGGGCCTCGTTGTCGAAACTGGCTGCCCTTCCGGCCGATACCACCGTCTGTTCAGGGCATGAATACACGCAGGCCAACGGAGCCTTTGCCCTGACCATCGAGCCGGACAATCCGGACCTGGCTGGCCGGGTGCGCGACATCGCTGCCCGGCGCGCGGCAGGGCAGCCGACGGTGCCGTCGCAGCTGGCGCTGGAACTGGCCACCAACCCGTTTCTGCGCGCGGCCGATCCCGGTGTTCAGGCCCAGATCGGCATGAGCGGGGCGAATCCGGCGGATGTCTTTGCCGAGATTCGCGCCAGAAAGGACCGCTTTTGATGCCGGCTTTGGCGGCGTCAAGCCCCGGCTCACGGCTTTTGTGACCGAAAAATGAAAGAAAAGCCTTGAAGCCCGGGTATGATCAACCAAACTCTAATAATATGGGGACATGGTTGGAATAGGGGCGCAGCAGATAATGCATCCCGCCCGACCCAGACAAGAGGAGCACGCCGGTGCCTTCATTCTCGAGCACATTGGAACAGGCCATTCACGCCGCGCTTGCGCTGGCGAATGAGCGGCGACACGAATTCGCAACGCTGGAACACCTGTTGCTGGCGCTGCTGGACGAACCGGACGCAACCCGGGTGATGAAAGCATGCAGCGTCGATCTGAACGAATTGCGCAGCACCCTGGTGGAATTCATCGACGAAGACCTGTCCAACCTGGTCACCGATATCGACGGTTCCGAGGCGGTGCCGACCGCCGCGTTCCAGCGGGTGATCCAGCGCGCCGCGATCCACGTGCAATCCTCGGGCCGCACCGAGGTTACGGGCGCCAACGTGCTGGTGGCGATCTTTGCCGAGCGTGAAAGCAACGCCGCCTATTTCCTGCAGGAGCAGGAGATGACCCGCTATGATGCGGTGAACTTCATCGCCCATGGTGTCGCCAAGGACCCGGCCTTTGGCGAGTCTCGTCCGGTGTCCGGTGCCCCGGAACAGGAAGAAGAGCCCCAGAACGTTACCGAGGGCGAAAAGAAAGAGAGCGCGCTGGCGAAATACTGCGTCGACCTGAATGCCAAGTCGCGGGAGGGCGATATCGATCCCTTGATCGGGCGCAACGAAGAGGTCGAGCGCTGCATCCAGGTGCTGTGCCGCCGGCGCAAGAACAATCCGCTGCTGGTTGGAGATCCGGGCGTCGGCAAGACCGCCATCGCCGAAGGGCTGGCCCGTCAGATCGTGGCCGGCGAAACCCCCGAGATCCTCTCCAAGACCACGATTTATTCGCTGGATATGGGGGCGCTGCTGGCCGGCACCCGCTATCGCGGCGATTTCGAAGAGCGGCTCAAGGCCGTGGTCGCCGAACTCGAGGATCATCCGGATGCCGTGCTGTTCATCGACGAGATTCATACCGTGATCGGGGCCGGCGCCACGTCCGGCGGCGCGATGGATGCCAGCAACCTGCTGAAACCCGCCCTGCAGGGCGGCAAGCTGCGCACCATGGGGTCGACCACCTACAAGGAATTCCGCCAGCATTTCGAGAAGGATCGGGCGCTGTCACGGCGGTTCCAAAAGATCGACGTCAACGAACCATCGGTCGAAGACACCGTCAAGATCCTGAAAGGGCTGAAGCCGTATTTCGAGGAGCATCACAGCGTCAAGTACACAGCCGATGCGATCAAGACCTCGGTGGAACTGGCGGCGCGCTATATCAACGACCGCAAACTGCCGGACAGCGCCATCGACGTGATCGACGAGGCCGGCGCGGCGCAGCATCTGGTAATCGCGGCCAAGCGGCGCAAGACCATCGGTACGAAAGAGGTCGAGGCTGTCGTGGCCAAGATTGCCCGGATCCCGCCCAAGAATGTCAGCAAGGACGACGCCGAGGTCCTGAAGGATCTGGAAAGTGCGCTGAAACGTGTGGTGTTCGGCCAGGACCCGGCCATCACGGCGCTGGCCAGCGCCATCAAACTGTCGCGTGCCGGCCTGCGCGAGCCAGAAAAACCCATCGGCAATTATCTTTTCGCCGGGCCGACCGGCGTCGGCAAGACCGAGGTGGCCAAGCAGCTGGCTGATACGCTGGGAGTCGAACTGCTGCGGTTCGATATGTCCGAATACATGGAGAAACATGCCGTCAGCCGCCTGATCGGTGCACCGCCGGGATATGTCGGTTTCGATCAGGGCGGCATGCTGACCGATGGTGTCGATCAGCATCCGCACTGCGTGTTGCTGCTGGACGAGATCGAAAAGGCGCATCCGGATGTCTACAACATCCTCTTGCAGGTCATGGACCATGGCGAACTGACCGACCATAACGGCCGCACCGTCAGCTTCCGCAACGTGGTTCTGATCATGACCAGCAATGCCGGTGCCGCCGAACAGGCGCAATCCGCTATCGGATTTGGCCGGGACCGGCGCGAGGGCGAGGATACGGCAGCGATCGAACGCACCTTCACGCCGGAATTCCGCAACCGCCTGGACGCGGTAATCTCCTTTGCTCCGCTGCCCAAGTCGGTGATCCTGCAGGTTGTCGAGAAATTCGTGCTGCAGCTCGAGGCGCAGTTGATGGACCGTAATGTCACGATCGAACTGACCCGACCGGCGGCGGAATGGCTGGCCGACAAGGGCTATGACGACAAGATGGGCGCGCGCCCCCTGGGTCGCATCATCCAGGAGCACATCAAGAAACCGCTGGCAGAGGAATTGCTGTTCGGCAAACTCGCCAAGGGCGGCGTGGTCAAGGTCGGCCTGAAGGAAGGCAAGCTGGACTTGCGGATCGAGGGGCCGGACAAGCCACGCCTGTCGGGAAACAAGCCGCCGCTGCTGACCGCCGACTGATGCGCGCGGCCCTGGTGGCCTCTGCGCTTTCGCTCGCCGCTCCGATTGCGGCGGGCGAGTTGACGCTGACGATTCCGATCGACTGTATCCCGGGAGAAACCTGTTACATCCAGAATTTCGTGGATCGGGACCCGACCGAGCAGGTCCGGGATTTCCAGTGTGGAAGCCTGAGCTATGACGGCCACAAGGGCACCGATTTTGCGTTGCCGGCGCTGAGCGACATGCAACGGGGCGTAAACGTTCTGGCCTCCGCCCCCGGTACGGTTACCGCCGTACGGGACGGCATGCCGGATATCCTGTTTGATCCGGCAAGTGCCGAAGGCATACGCGGAAAGGAATGCGGCAACGGCGTTTTGCTGCGCCATCCGGACGGCTGGGAAACCCAGTATTGTCACATGAAGTCGGGCTCGGTTCGGGTCCGTTCCGGCGACCAGGTCGAGGCGGGAACGGTCTTGGGGCAGGTCGGCCTCAGTGGCAAGACCACGTTTCCGCATGTACATCTTTCGGTGCGCCGCGATGGGCGGCGGGTCGATCCCTTTGATCCCGACGGCGACGCCGATCTTGCCACCTGTACCCCGCCGGAGCGGACCTTGTGGCGCGAAGCGCCGGACTATGTGCCCGGCGGGCTGATCTCGGCGGGTTTCGCTCAGGATATGCCCGGCTATGATGCCATTAAGGCCGGAACCGCAGCGCGCGACCGGCTGCCGCGAACGGCGCCGGCGCTGGTGCTTTTCGGCTTTGCCTATGGCGGTCGGACGGGCGACGAGATCGATCTGCAGATCACCGGTCCGGACGGGCCTGTTCTGACCCAGCGGGTCGAACTGAACCGGAACCAGGGCCAGTTCTTTCGCGCCGCCGGTAAACGTCTTCGGTCCGGACGCTGGGCCAGCGGCGCCTATCACGGCACCGTCCGGATCCTGCGCGATGGTCAGGAACTGAGCCGCAGGATGGTCCAGGTCACGTTGGAATAGCAGGCGCTATTTTTCCGTCAGTTTCAGTTCGATCCGGCGATTCTGGGCGCGTGCCTGGGGGGTGTTGGCCGGGTTGACCGGCTGATACTGGCCAAAGCCGTTCGCCGCCAGACGCTGCGGCGGGATGTCCAGCGCCTCGACCATATAGCGGACCACCGACAGCGCCCGGCCCTGACTGAGTTCCCAATTGTCGCGATAGCGGCGCGAGCCGATCATCGGCGTGTCGTCGGTATGTCCGTCGACGCGGATGACCCAATCCAGTTCAGGCGGAATGTCGGCCGCGACATCGCGCAGGATGGCAGCGACCTTGGCAATCTCGGCCCGACCCGCTGCGGACAGTTCGGCCCGGCCCGGGGGAAACAGCACTTCCGAGGAAAAAACGAACCTGTCGCCCTCGATCCGCACGCCCTCGCGGTTGCCCAGCACCGCGCGCAGCCTGCCAAAAAACTCTGACCGATACCGTTGCAGATCCTGGGCCTGGGCCTGCAATTCGCGCGCCGTGGCCGCCAGTTTGCGGGCTTCCTCGGCCAGGCGCTTGCGTTCGGTTTCTTCAAGCAGCCGACGCTTGCGCTCTTCCGAGGCGGCCCGGGCCAGCGCGGCGTTCAGATCGGCACCCAGCGCCTCCAGCTGAACCTGGGCGGCTGCGTCGCGCTGTTTGTAGTCATCCAGCAGCGCCTGCAGGCCACCCAACTGTGCGCGCAGCGCGGCAATCTGTTGGTTCAGCAGAGCCGTCTGGCGTCGGGTTTCGGTGGAGATCTCCTTTTCCTCGGCCAGCGCAGCCTTGGCCTGGGCCAGCAAGGCGGCGCGTTGCTCGGCCAGTGTCAGGCGCTGGCTGGCCGCGGATTCTGCCTGTTGCCGGGCGGTCAGTGCTGCCGTCAGCCGGGCCTGCAGAAGATCGCGGTCGCTGGCAGCCACCTGTGCCCGTTCCAGCGCCTCGAGAGCTTGCAGCAACCGGTCTTCGGCGGTGGCGCGTTCATCCGACGAAACCCGGGCGTTCTGCTGCAGGGTCTTCAGGTCGGCGCGCGCCGACTCCAGTTGGGCCTGCAGATTGGTGCGATCCGACCGGGCTTGGGCAAGTTCGGCGCGCAATTCGGTTTCCGTGGCGGCGCTGTTCGCGCGGGCCTCTTGCAGCGCGCGGTCCAGATCGGTTTGATCGCGCCGCATTTGATCCAGCGTGCGCGTCAACTGATCCACCAGCGCATCGCGGGTACCGGTTTCGGCCTGCGCAGCGTCGAGCCGGGTCAGCGCATCGGCAAGTTCATCATCCAGCCGGTCGCGCGCGACTTCGGCGGCGGCCAGCAGGGTCAGGGTGTCTTCGGCGGCCTTGCGCTGGGCCTCCAGCGCCAGGGTCATCGCGGTCAGTTCCGCATCTGCGTCGCGCAGCCGCGCGCGCAAGGCTTCGGCTGCCGCGGCTTCGGTCAGGCGGGCGGCCTCCCGGTCGTTCAGGGCCTGTTGAGCCTGGTTCAAACGGGCGGTATTGTCCTTGTCCCGCTGTCGCAATTCGGCCAGCAAGGTCTGCAGTGCCTCGCGCTCGGTGCCCGAGGCTGCCAGCTCGCGCAGCGCTTGATCGCGCTCGGCCAACAGGCCGGCCACCTGCGCTTCGAACGCGGTGATCTGGGTCTGCGCGGCCTGCAGCGCCTGCGCCTGGCGATCCCGCTGGGCGGTCAGGGTGTTGATCGCCGTGGTCTGCTCGGCCAGATCGTCCCGAGCCTGGTTCAGGGTGCTGTTCAACTCGCCCATGCGGGTTTCCAACTGCCGGCGCTGGCGTTCTTCCAGCCCCAGCGCCCGGGCCAGCGCATCGACCTCGGCGGACAGGGTGTCCAGTTCGCTTTCCTGTCCCGAGATGGTTTCACGCAGCACGAACTGCACCACCATGAATATCGTCAGCAGGAACATCAGAACCAGCAACAGCCCGGTCATCGCATCGACGAAACCGGGCCAGATCGAGGCCTGAAACCGGGTTCCGCTGCGCCGAGTCAGGGCCATGGCTCAGTCCGTCCCGCCGATATCCGTCCCGCCGGTGCCTGCCCGGGACGGGGCGGAGGCCACTTGGCTGGGGTCGCGCGGGCGGGTCAGCGACGTGACCAACAGCTCGACCGTCTTGCGGAACTCGGCCAGGCTTTCCTGGCGACCGGCCGAGATCTCTTCGAGGATGCGCAGCAGCTGCACGTCGATCGAGCGCAACCGCATCCGGCTTTCGGCATCCATTCCTTCGGCCGCAGCCTGGGCACGCAACGTGTCGACCAGGTCGTTCTGGTTGTGGGCAAAACGGTCCAGCGACGCGGCGACCTCGTCTGACGAGGCATCGCGGTCGTTGCGTTCGGTCAATACGGCGACCAGATCGCCCAAACGGGCATCCGTCACGGCGCGAGCGGCCTCGGCGCGGGCGAACAGCCGCTGCAGGGCGTCCACCTGTTCGGCCAGGTGATCGACCATCCCCGCAGCACCGCCGGTCTCGGCCGCGCCGTCCTCGCCAGAGGAAAAACCGACGCGAGTGATCGAGGACAGCCATTCCTCGAGTTCGCGATAAAACCGGTTTTGACCATGCCCGGCGAACAATTCCAGCAGGCCGACGATCAGCGATCCGGCCAGTCCCAGCAGCGAACTGGCAAAGGCCACGCCCATGCCGCCCAACTGTTTTTCCAGCCCGCTCATCAGGCGGTTGAACACCGCCAGCCCCTCTTCGCCTTCTTGCGGCGCCAGGCTGCGGATGGTGTCGACCACGGCAGGCACGGTCGTGGCCAGCCCGTAAAACGTACCCAGCAGCCCGAGAAAGATCAGCAGGTTGACGATATAGCGCGTGATGTCGCGTTCTTCGTCGATGCGGGTGGCAACCGAATCCAGGATCGACCGGGTCGAGGATGCGCTAAGTTGCATGCGCGCCCCGCGCGACCGCAGCAGCGACGCCAGCGGCGCCAACAATTGCGGCGGCCGGGCGGCGCTGTCGGCCTCGCCGCTGGCAAAGCGTTCGATCCAGCGCACCGAGCCGATCAGTTGCGTGACCTGGTAAAACGTGGCCAGCACACCGATGACAAAGACGAACAGGATGAACCCGTTGAGATAGGGGTTGGCTTCGAACACCGGCAACACCCGGGGCAGAGCGACGAATATGCCGAACCCGGACAGGCCGAGCGCCGTCAGCATCATGAGGATCTGACGCACCGGTTGACTGAACTGCGGTCTGGGTTCGCGATCTGGCTGCGCCATGCGCCCTTTTCCTGACACGTGTCTGCTCTGCGCCAAGCCTACAGATTTATTCTGCGCCGTGCCAAGGGTTTATCCGGTCAGCGCCCGGACGCGGTTGGCCAGCCAGTCGAGGTCGGGGTCATGCAGGCCGATTTCGAACAGATGATCGGTGGTGTTGAACAGATATTCGGTGTTCGGGCCGCGCCCGCCGATCGCGCGGGCGATGATCCGGGCCTGTTCCTCTAGTTCCAGACCGCCGCAATACTGCACGTGGTCCGGGTCGATCACATAGGTGATGGCGGTCACGGTCTCGCCGTTCTGCAGGGTCACCGGCAGGGTCTTTTCCAGATAGGCCGACGAGATCAGTTCGCGTTCCCGCAGATAGTCCAGGGTTGGCGCCTCGCGCCCCGCGGCCACCGCCAGGGCCATGCCTTCGCAGACGGCGCCGGGCAATTCGTCCAGGGCCAGCACCAGACCGGGTTCGGCCTCGGTGCCGCGGTGATGGATCGAACGCATGCAGAACGAGCGGGAGTAGCCCGCCAGGGTCGCCACCGAGCGCTGCGCGACCTCGAAACCGGGATTCCACAGCAACGAGCCGTATCCGAACACCCACATTGTCATCTTGCTGGTCCTTGTTGATTGCGCCCTATAAACAGCAAAGCATTGTGCTGGAAAAGAGGCCAATTGATGATCCGTCTGCTGAAACTGGGCGTTGTGGTGGGCCTGCTCTGGTCGCTGTACTGGTATGGTGCGGCCTATAGTCTGCGGCAGGGTATTTCCGGCTGGTTTGCGGCCCAGGCGGCGCGCGGCTGGCAGGCGGATTTCGCCGACATTTCGACCTCTGGATACCCCTTGCGCCATATCACCACCCTGACCAGCCCGGCGCTGGCCGATCCGGTCACTGGCACTGCCTGGCAGGCCGACTGGTTGCATCTGGACAACCCGGCGATCTGGCCCGGCCGGCAAAGCCTGATCTTTCCGGCCGGCCCGCAGCGCCTGTCGTATTTCGATCAGACGGTCGTGTTGTCGGCCGACGGCATGGTCGCCGATCTGCATCTGGCGCCCGGGACCGATCTTGCCCTGCAGCGCATGGCGCTGACGTCGGGGTCGTGGCAGATCAGCGGGCGCCGAGGCCCCGTGGCCGGTGCGCAGGGCGCGACCGTGGCTATGGTGCAGACCGGGAACCCCGAGACCTATCAGTTCGATGTCGCCGCACCCGGGTTTACGCCGGGCGATTTCGTGCGCCGCGCCGCCGGCGCGGATTTGGCCCTGCCGGCCAGTTTCGAAACGCTGGAACTGGACATGCAGGTGCAGTTCGATCGGCCCTGGGACCGCCGGGCATTGGAAGACCGGCGGCCGCAGCCGGTGGCGATCGACCTCAGGCTGGCCAGCGCCAAATGGGGGGCGTTGTCGGTCTATGCGGCCGGGCAGGTGACGGTGGACGGCGACGGGGTGCCCACCGGCAATCTGGCGCTCAAGGCTGAGAACTGGCGCGATATGCTGCTGCTTCTGCAACGGTCGGGGGCGTTGCCCGAAATCGCTCTGGAAGCGACCGCCAGGCTGTTGAACATGCTGTCCGGCATTAGCGGCAACCCCGACGCGCTGGACGTTGATCTGACCTTGCAGGGCGGGCTGATCACGCTGGGTCCGTTCCCGCTGGGTCCGGCGCCGCGTCTGTTTCTGCGTTAGCGGCAGTACGGGCCGCTGCGATAGCTGGCCGTGTCGAAATGAAAGTGATCTCGGTGATAGCGGTCCGAATCCGGCCCCAGCGTGGTGCCGAAGGGTCCGCAGGCGCGGCGATAGGCCTTGCGCAGCGGACGCAGCGTCGTGCCCTGGCCCCAGCCCCGCAGGACCGTGATGACCTCGCCGTCCATCATGGTAAACGCCGACAGGTCGATGGCATTGCCCTTGCCGTGTTCGGAAATCCGCGCGCCCTTGCGGTTGTTGCGGGTGCGACAGGCGTAATGGGCGGCGACCTTCATCTCGACCACCGGGCCGCGTTGGCGAAAGGCCGGTTTCAACCCCTTGTCGGTCCAACTGCGCAGGGCGATTGCGGTCTTGCAGTTCATCAGGGCCGGCGGGTTCAGCCGCACGCCCGACACGGCGGTGACGCGCACCGCGTCCTGAATGCCGCAGACCTTGAGCCGCCCCGGGACATGCCCGACATTTTCGCCCTGAATGTCGATGTCGCCACAGACCGCGCCCTTGCGGCGCAGGCGGCGCTTGGCCATGGCCTGCTGTACGATATCGTCGGGCCGCAACCAGGGCCGGGCGGACAGGTCCGGCGACAGAAAGGCCAGACGCCCCGGGCGGGCGGCGGCCGCCAAAACCTGTTCCGAAACGGGGCGCATCTGCGGCCGCACCTGGCCGGTCTGCCTAACGATCAGGTCCGCCGGGGGCGCGGCTTGGGGGCGGGCCTGCGGGTGCAACGAGGTCGCCGGGGCGTGGGCAAGGCCAGGCAGGGCCCAAAGGGACAGCAGCACGGCAAGGACCACCGGCGCCCGGTTCACGGCGACGTCTTCTTGCGGCCGAAATCCGGAGCGTCGGTGTCCTGTCCCGCCTCGATGATACCGCGCCGGATCGCCCGGGTGCGGGTGAAATAGGCGTGAAGGTGATCGCCATCCCCAGTGCGGATGGCGCGCTGCAGGGCAAAAAGCTCTTCGGTGAACCGGCCGAGAATCTCCAGCGTCGCGTCCTTGTTGTTCAGGAACACGTCGCGCCACATGGTCGGGTCGCTGGCGGCGATGCGGGTGAAATCGCGAAAGCCTGCGGCGGAATACTTGATGACTTCGCTGTCGGTGACCCGGCGCAGATCGTCGGCCACGCCAACCATCGTATAGGCGATCAGGTGCGGTGCGTGGCTGGTGACGGCCAGCACCAGGTCGTGATGGTCGGCATCCATCACGTCGACATGCGACCCCAGTCCGTTCCACAGTGCCCGCAGGCGCGCAATCGGTGCCTCGGACGTGCCCGCGACCGGCACCAGCAGGCACCAGCGGTCGTCAAACAGCTCGGCAAAGCCGCTTTCCGGGCCGGAATGCTCGGTTCCGGCCAGCGGGTGGGCGGGAACAAAATGCACGTTGTCGGGCAGATGCGGGCCGACCGCCTGGATCACGGCGCGTTTGACCGAACCCACATCGCTGACCGTGGCGCCGGGCTTCAGCCGCGGGGCGATGTCGCGCGCCACCTGCTCCATCGCGCCGACCGGCACGCAGAGCACCACCAGGTCGGCGTCCTCGACCGCCTCGGCCGCACTGTCGCAGACCCGGTCGCACAGCCCGATGCGCCGCGCGGTGTCGCGGGTGGCCTGGCTGCGGGCATAGCCGGTGACCTCGCGCGCCAGCCCGCCGCGGCGGATTCCCCAGAACATCGACGAGGCGATCAGACCCAGGCCGATCAGGGCCACGCGGTCATAGACCGGGCCGCTCATGCTGCACCGCCCTTGAACGCGGCCACGGCGGCGGCGACCCGGCGGCAACCGGTCTCGTCGCCGACGGTGATGCGCAACGCGGCGGGCAGGTTATAGCCGGCGACCCGGCGCACGATCAATCCGCGGCTCTGCAAATAGGCGTCGCAGGCCGTGGCCTCGTCGGGGCTGGCAAAGCGGGCCAGGATGAAATTGCTGCACGACGCATCCGAGGGCACGCCGGCTGCGGCCAGTTCCGCCGACAGCCAGGCCCGCCAGTGTGCGTTTTCGCGGCGGCAATGGGCGACGAAACCCTGATCACGCACCGCCGCCTCGGCCGCCGCCAGCGCGGTTGCCGACAGGTTGAACGGTTGCCTGATGCGGTTCAGCACGTCGATGATGTCGCGCGGGGCATAGCCCCAGCCGACCCGCAACCCGCCCAGCCCGTAGATCTTGGAAAAGGTCCGGGTCATGATGACGTTGCCGCGCGCCGCGACCAGACCGGCGCCGCCGTCAAAACCGTCGACGAATTCGGCATAGGCCCCGTCCAGCACCAGCAGCGCCCCCGCCGGCAACCCGTCGGCCAGCCGTGCCACTTCGTCATCCGGCAGCATGGTCGATGTGGGATTGCCGGGATTGGCGATGAACACCACCCGGGTCCGGTCATTGCAGGCCGCCAGGATCGTGTCCACATCGACCCGGCGTTCGGTCTCGGCCACCTGAACCGGGGTTGCCCCCACCATGCGCGCCAGGATCGGGTACATGGCAAAGCCGTGCTCGGTATAGATGACCTCGTCGCCCGGCCCGGCATAGGCATGCACCACGAATTGCAGCACTTCGTCCGACCCGACGCCGCAGATGATCCGGTCGGGGTCCAGCCCGTGCACCGCGCCAATCGCCGCGCGCAGCGCGGCGTGATCGGTCGACGGATAGCGGTGCAGCGTCGCGGCGCTGTCGCGGACCGCCTGCATCGCCGCGGGGCTGGGGCCCAGCGGATTTTCGTTGCTGGACAGCTTGATGACATCGGTCATGCCGGCGACATGCGCGGCCCCGCCCTGATACAGGGCGATGTCCATGATACCGGGCTGCGGCGTGATCAGGCTCATGTCGGGGCTCCTCGAATGTGCCCTCTCATAACGTCCCGCCGGGGCGGTGAAAAGCCGCAAACCTCAGGCGGCCCGGGCGCCCGCCTTGTACCGCGCCGTGGCCGGATCGACGCGATAACGCGGCGCGTGCCGGGCGGTGGTGCGGCTCAGGTCGTTGACGCTGTCGATGATATAGCGCACCGTGTCCTCGGTCATCAAATAGCTGAAATTCAGCCGGACCCAACCGGGTTTGCGCAATTCCTTGCCGGCCAGGATATCGGCATGCAGCGCCTCAGAGGCGGCGCGGTCGATGCCCAGCAGCCGATGCGCATAGGGACCGGCGCAGGCACAGCCGCCACGGGCCTGAATGCCATAGATATCGCTGAGCATCCGGGTGAACAGCTGCTGATGCACTGGCGTGCCGTCCCCATCGCGCACCAGAAAGGAAAAGATCGGCAACCGGTGCGGCCGGTCGATCCCCAGCAAAGTCAGGTGCGGGTTGTCCCGCCAGCCCTGCAGCGCCATGCGGTTATAGCGCGCCTCGCGCTCGGCAACGACCTCGGTGCCCACGGCATCCTTGACCATGAAGGCCAGCGCCGCGCGAATGTCGCCGATCACGTTCGGCGTGCCGGCTTCTTCGCGCGCGGCCAGATCGCCGGAATAGTCGTGCCGCCAGGGCGACACAAAGCTGACCGTGCCGCCGCCGGGCCAACTGGGTGCTGCGCTGCGCACGGCGGTCTGGTTCAGAACCAGCACGCCCGAGGCCCCGGGGCCGCCGGGAAACTTGTGCGGCGAGATCACGACGGCATCCTTGCGCGCCTCTGGCCCGTCGGCCATGTCGATGGGCAGATAGGGGCCGGCTCCGGCATAATCCCAGATCGCCAGCGCGCCATGCGCCTTGAGCAACCGGGTCACCGGACCGGTCTCGGTGATCACGCCGGTGACGTTCGAAGCCGCCGAAAAGCTGCCGACCAGAAGGTCGCTGTCGGCATGCGCTTGCAGGGCCCGGGCCAGCGCGTCCAGGTCCGGGCCGCCGTCGCGCGCCTCGGGGATTTCGACGATCCGGGCCCGGCTTTCGCGCCAGGGCAGAATGTTTGAGTGATGCTCGTAGGGGCCGATGAACACCACCGGGTTCTGCGCCCGGTTGACCCCCAACAGGTTGACCAGCCGGTTCAGACCGGCGGTGGCCCCGGCACCGGCAAAGATCACCGCGTCGTCGGACCCGGCGCCGACCTGACGGGCGATTTCGGCCCGGGCCTGACGCCGCAGATTGGTCATGTACGTCCCGCAATAGGAGGCCTCGGTATGGCTGTTGGCGTAAAACGGCAGGACATGGGCGGTGACAAAATCCTCGACCTGCCGCAGGGCCCGACCCGAGGCGACATAATCCGCATAGACCAGCGGCACCGCGCCGTTCAGGCCCGGGATCAGCATGCCATCGCCGATCACTCCCGCGCCAAGGGTGTTTTCCTGTATGGCGGCGGTCAGCGTTTCGCGAAAAAGGGTCAGGGTCATCTGCCAGGCTCCATGTTGCCTGAGCAATATGATGGCCGATCCGCGATAAAACCCTGCTTATTTTTGTGGAAAAATCCGATAAATCGGGTCATATGATAGGCTGTGGCTAAAAAACTCGATCAGATAGACCTGCGATTGTTGCGCGCGCTGCAATTGGATGCCGGCCTTTCGCAACGCGATCTGGCGGACCGGATCGGCCTCTCGCAGAACGCCTGTTGGCGGCGTTTGCGGGCGCTGACCGATGCGGGCATTCTCAACGGATCGACCGCGCGCATCGACCGGCGCAAGCTGGGGCTGGATCTGGTGGTCTTTGTGATGCTGCGCACCCGGCACCATTCGACCGAATGGCTGCGCGGTTTTCGCCGCCATGTGCTGACCATTCCCGAAGTGGTCGATTTCCACCGGATCGGCGGCGATTACGACTATCAACTCAAGGTGGTGACTCAGGACATGGCCAGTTTTGACCAAGTCTATCAGCGCCTGATCGAAAAGGTCGAACTGGACAGTGTCACCTCGTATTTCGCCATGGAGGCGATTGCCGAGGGCCGCCCGCTGCCACTGTAGAACGCGGCGCGGTCATCGCCCTGCGCCCGGTCGGACGGCAGGGCCATGGAACGCGACCGCCTGATATTCGCCTCAGGTCGCCAGCACGTTGCGGAACTGCCAGGGGTCGCTTTCGTCGATATCCTCGGGGAAATGTTCCCAGCGGTCCTGCAGTGGCGTCCAGTCGGTGTAATGCGCCTCGACCGGGCCCAGATAGGGGCGCTGGACCTCAAGGCACAGATCGTGGTCCATCTCGTCGGTCTCGACGATGCCCGCCTCGGGGTTCCGCAATGCCCAGACCATGCCGGCCAGCACCGCGCTGGTGACCTGCAGGCCGGTGGCGTTCTGAAAGGGCGCCAGCGCGCGGGTTTCGGCATTCGACAGGCGCGAGCCGAACCACAGCGCGTTCTTTTCGTGGCCATAGAGCAGCACGCCCAGTTCGTCGATCCCCTCGACAATCTCGTCCACATCCAGAATTTGATGCTCGGTCTGCTGCCGGCCCGAGCCGAACATCTCGTGCAGCGACAGCACCGCGTCGTCGCAGGGGTGATAGGCATAGTGGCAGGTCGGGCGGAAATCCGGCGCGGCGGCGTCGCCCACGGTATAGTAATCGGCGATCGAGATCGCCTCGTTATGGGTCACCAGAAAGCCGAATTGCGGCCCCGGGGTCGGGCACCAGGTATGCACCCGGGTGATCGCACCGGGCCGATCCAGCCAGATGCCCGCCATGCAGCCCGTGTCCGGACGATGGCCGTTTTCCGGAAACCACGTCTCGTGCGTGCCCCAGCCCAGTTCGGCGGGCTGGAACCCCTCGGCGATGAAACCCTCGACCGACCAGGTGTTGACAAAGACGTTGCGCGGGCGCGGCTGGCGGCGGGCCTGGGTGTCGCGCTCGGCGATATGCACGCCCTTGACACCCAGCGACTGCATCAGTGCGGCCCAGCCGGCGCGATTGTCCGGGGCTTCGACCTCGCGACCGGTGTCGCGCGCCAGCGTCAGCAGCGCCTCTTTCACGAACCAGCTGACCATGCCGGGATTGGCGCCGCAGCAGCTGACCGCCGTGGTGCCGCCCGGATTGGCGGCCTTTTCGTCGCGTACCTTTTGGCGCAAGGCGTAATTGGTGCGCTCTGCATTGTCCTCGGTGTCGAAATAGTAGCCCGCCCAGGGCTCGACCACGGTGTCTATATACAGCACGCCGATCTCGCGGCAGAATTTCATCAGGTCCAGCGACGAGGTGTCGACGCTGAGATTGACGCAGAACCCCTTGCCCTCGGCAAACAGCTCGCCCAGCACCTGGCGGTAATTGTCGGGCGTGATGGCCACCTGTTCGTGCCGGATGCCGTGCTGGGACAGGAACAGATGGGTATCCGGATTGGGGTCGATCACCACCAGCTTGTCCGCGTCATAGTCGAAATGGCGCTGGATCAGCGGCAGCGTGCCCTTGCCGATAGAGCCAAAGCCGATGATGACGATGGGGCCATCTATGCGTCCGTATTCGGGGTGGGATTTGGGCATGGGGCGCTCCTGATCTGTATTGCGGGCGGGGCCGTGGCCGGGCCGTTGAGCGCCTGATTAGAGGAACCCGCCGAAAAATCAAAATGGAAACTCACCGGGTCGGACGGCGCAGTGGCAAAACGCAAGAGGCCGCGCCAGTTGGCGCGGCCCCGGACCGGTCAAACCCCAGCGGGTTCTAGTTCTTGGCGTAGAATTCGACGACCAGGTTCGGTTCCATCATCACCGGATAGGGTACGTCGCCCAGACCCGGGGTGCGCACGAAGGTCGCGGTCATCTTGGAATGGTCGGCGTCGATGTAATCCGGCACATCGCGCTCGGACAACTGGGTGGCTTCCAGCAGCACCGTCAGTTGCTTGGACTTGTCGCGCACTTCGATCACGTCGCCTTCCTTGACGCGGTACGACGGGATGTTCACGCGTTTACCGTTCACCTTGACATGGCCGTGGTTCACGAACTGGCGGGCGGCAAAGACCGTCGCCACGAACTTTGCGCGGTAAACGACGGCGTCCAGGCGACGCTCCAGCAGGCCGATCAGGTTTTCACCGGTGTCGCCCTTGACCCGCTCGGCCTCGGCATAGATGCGGCGGAACTGTTTCTCGGTCAGATCGCCGTAATAGCCCTTGAGCTTTTGCTTGGCGCGCAGCTGGATGCCGAAATCGCTGATCTTGCCCTTGCGGCGCTGGCCGTGCTGGCCGGGGCCGTATTCGCGGCGGTTGACCGGGGATTTCGGGCGGCCCCAGATGTTTTCGCCCATGCGGCGGTCGAGTTTGTACTTGGCAGACGTGCGTTTGGTCACGGCTGATCTCCTTCTGCAGGCGCGGCCCGCGGGCCGCTATGAAGGGCGTTGTCCTCTGGATTGCTCCTGACAGGCATTCCCTTGCGGGGGCCACCAACACCAACGATGCCGCGCTTACAGGGCCGGGTGGGGCAGAGTCAACCGCTATTGCGCCGGCTTGACAGGCGTGGATCGGCGCGACCAACTGCAACGGGTCGGGACAGCGGGGCGCAGGGCATGGGCAAGGTGGTCATTCTGGGGATTTTCATGGCCGATACCGCCTATCGGGCGGACCGGCTGCCGCGCATCGGCGAGACCCTGCCGGGGCGCGGATTCATGCTGGGGCCGGGGGGCAAGGGGTCGAACCAGGCGGTGGCCTGTGCCCGAATTGGTGCCGAGACACATATCGTCACCCGGCTGGGCCAGGACGATTTCGCGGGCATGGCCCAGGCGACCTGGGCGGCGGCGGGCGTGACCGGCCATGTCCGGCAGGTGGCGGACAGCCATACCGGGGCTGCCTTTATCTTTGTCGACGACGCCACCGGGGACAACGCGATCATCATCGCGCCCGGTGCGGCGGCCGGTATCGGCCCTGCCGATGTCCAGGCGCAGGCCGGGCTGATCGGCACGGCGGATGTATTCGTGACCCAGCTGGAACAGCCGGTCGAGGCGGCGGCGCGCGGGCTGGAGATCGCGCGGCAGGCCGGAGTAACCACCATTCTGAACCCGGCCCCGGCGGCGGCTCTGCCCCCCGGAATGCTGGCGCTGTGCGACTACGCCACGCCGAACGAAACCGAGGCCGAGGCGCTGACCGGCATGGCGGTCGACAGCGATGCGACGGCCGGTCGCGCTGCCGAACGGCTGCGCGAGATGGGAGTCGGCTGCCCGATCATTACCCTGGGCGCGCGCGGCGTCTGGATGCACGGTCACGGCCTGGTGCCCGCCATCACAGCCGGCGCGGTGGTGGACACCACCGGCGCGGGCGACGCGTTCAACGGCGGCTTTGCGGCGGCGCTGTCGCAGGGCTTGGACCCCGAACAGGCGGTCCGGGTCGGTTGTGCCACGGCCGGGCTGGCGGTGACGCGGCCCGGAACCGCCGCCTCGATGCCGACCGGGGCCGAGGTTCGGGCGCTGATGGCGGACCCGTCGCTCGGGGCGGTCTGATGCCGGTCGAGGTGCGTCAGCGCGCGGCGCGCAGGACCGCGGTGGCGGCCGTGTCCACGCTCAGCGGCGCGCCACACAGTACCACGCCAAACAAGTCGCGGGCCTGGGCCGCGCTGTAACGGCCCAGCCGCACGTCCTGCAGCACCGCCTCGGGTGGCCGCGCGAACGGGTCGCCATAGCCGCCGCCGCCGGGGGTGCGGACATGCACACGGTCGCCGGGGGCCAGCGGAATGTCCTGCTCCTTGGACAGGTGATCGGGCGTATGTGCCTGTCCGTCGCGCCAGACGGTCACCCGATTGACGCCGCCATCGCCGCCGCCGCGCACGCCCTGCGGGCCGAACCGACCATGATCCATGACGAAACTGGCAGTGGCGGTGCCGCGGCGCAGTTCGACCATGTAATCCAGCCCGAACCCGCCGCGATGGGTGCCGGCGCCGCCCGACCCCTCGTGCAGCCGGTAATGGTGATAGAGCACCGGAAAGGCCTGCTCCATGATCTCGACCGGCGGCGCCTTGGAAATACCGATGGTGGAACAGCCGTTGGACAGCCCGTCATGATCGGCATTGCCGCCATAGCCGCCGCCGGAAATCTGGTACATCACATAGTCGCGCCCGCGCGCCGGATCATGGCCGCCCAGGGCGAAATTGCCGCTGGTACCGGCGGGGGCGGCGGTGACCCGGTCGGGCAGGACCTGGACCAGTGCGGCGAACACCGCCTCGGCGATGCGCTGGCTGACTTCGGCGGCGCAGCCCGAGACCGGGCGCGGATAGCGGGCATCCAGGAACGTGCCCGCCACCCCGCTGACCCGCAGCGGCTCAAAGGCGCCGGCGCTCATCGGCACCTCGGGAAAGACGTGGCGCATCGCCAGATAGACCGAGCTGAGCGTCGTCGCCAGCACCGAGTTCATCGGCCCCTTGCAGGGCGGGCTGGACCCCGTGAAATCAAAGCTCAGGTCATCGCCTCGCCGGGACACTGCCAGCCGGATTTCCAGCGGTTCGTTGACCACCCCGTCACTGTCGATCCAGGCGCTGGCGCGATAGGTGCCGGGCGGGATTTCGGCAATAAAGGCGCGCATCTGTATCGCCGCCCGCCGGCGCAGTTCGGCAATCGCCTCGGTCACGGTCGCATTGCCATAGCGGTCCAGCAGCGCGTTCAGCCGGTCCTCGCCCACCAGCAGCGCGGCGGCCTGCGCCTTGACATCGCCGATGCGCTGGTCGGCAACGCGGATGTTGGAGGAAATGATCGCCATGATCTCGGGATCCAGCACGCCCTGTTTGAACAGCCGTACCGGCGGCAGGCGCAGCCCCTCCTGTTCGACCGCCGTGGCGCTGGCCGAGAATCCGCCGGGCACCACCCCGCCGGTATCGGGCCAGTGTCCGGTATTGGACAGCCAGCAATAGATTTCGCCATTGCGATAAAACGGCCGGGCAAAGCGCACATCCATCAGGTGGGTGCCGCCCAGATAGGGATCGTTGACGATATAGATATCGTCCGGCTGCGGCGTTGCCGCCTTGCCGGACGCGATCATCGCGATCAGCGTGCGGGTGGAATATTGCATGGTGCCGACAAAAACCGGCAGCCCCCCCGCGCCCTGCGCGATCAGGGCGCCGTCCACGGCGTCATAAATGCCGTCGCTGCGGTCGTTGGCCTCGGCGATCACCGGCGAAAAGGCGGCGCGCGAAAACGACAGGTCCATTTCGTCGCAAACCTGCTGCAGCCCGGCCTGGATGACCGACAGGGTGATCGGATCGAGGCTCATGTGGTGCCCCCGATCGCGATGAGGATGTTGCCATCCGCATCCCCTGTCGCCGTGTCGTCCGGTTCGATCAGCAGCGTCGTGTCCATCTGCTGCACGATGGCCGGGCCGGGCAGGGTGAAATCTGCGGGCAGGTGGTCGCGCCAATAGACCGGCGTGACCTGCCAGGCGCCCTGCACATACACCGGACGCTCGCCGGTCCTTGCCGCCTGCAGATCCGCCTTGCGCCCGGCGGGGTCGATCAGCGCGCTCAGGTCCAGTTCGGCCCGGGCGCCGATCACCGAGCAATTGGCATTGACCAGGCTGGCGCGGATATCGTCCAACTGGACCCGGAAGCGTCGGAAATAGGCGGCCTCGAACAGCGCCTGCAGAGCGTCCATCGACAGGTCGGGTGCGGGCAGGGGCACGCGCAGCAGATGGGTCTGGCCGATGAACTGCATGTCGACGCTGTACTGGGGACGAATACCGCGAATCTCGATATTTTCCGCGGTGATCAGGGCCGTGCCCTCGGCGGTCTGGGCGGCGAAAATCTGTGCCAGACGGCCTGGTTCCAGCCGGTCCAGCGGCGTGTTGATCGTGTTGACGAAATCGTGGCGCAGATCGGCGACGACGCATCCGATGGCATTGGTGATGCCCGGACGACTGGGCACGATCACCCGCGGGATCGACAATTCGCGGGCCAGCGCCGTGGCATGCAGGGGGCCGGCGCCGCCAAAGGAAAACAGGGCAAAATCGCGCGGATCGGCCCCCAGCGAGATCGACACCATGCGGATCGCGCCGGCCATCTTCATGTTGGCGATCTCGATCACCGCAGCGGCGGCCTGCACCGCGTCCAGCCCCAGCGGCACGCCCAGTTTTTCGGCAAAGACGCGGTGCAGGTGATCCGGCGACACGCCGCCCCTGACCGCGTTCAGCCCGGCCGGATCCAGCCGGCCCAGAATCAGATTGGCGTCCGAAATCGTCGGTTCGCTGCCGCCCCGGCCATAGCAGATCGGCCCCGGATCGGCGCCGGCGCTGTCCGGGCCGATTTCCAGCAGCCCGGCCGGGTTGACCCGCGCGATCGAGCCGCCACCGGCGCCGACGGTGCGCACATCGACCATCGGCACATGTATCGGCATCGCGTATTCGATCTCGATCTCGTTGCTGACCGAGGGTTCGGCATCGCGGACCAGCGCGACATCGGTCGAGGTGCCGCCCATGTCATAGGTTATCAGGTTCTCGATGCCCGCCTTGCGCCCTGTATAGGCGGCGGCCATCACGCCCGAGGCCGGACCCGACATCACCGTCTTGGCGGCTTCGTTTGCCACGCGCTCCGAGCCGACCATGCCGCCATTGCCGTTCATCACCAGCACCTGGCCGCGATAGCCGCCCTTGTCGAGTTCGGCCACCAGGCGCCGCAGATACCGGTCAAGCAGCGGCTGCACCGCGGCATTGGCCGCCGCCGTCACCCCGCGTTCAAACTCGCGGCTTTCCGACAGCAACGCATGGCCCATGGTGATGTGATTATTGGGCCAGAGCTCTGACAGGATCCGGGCGGCGCGCAATTCGTGAGTCGGATTGGCATAAGCGTGCAGGAAATGCACCACCACCGACTCGCATCCCGCCGCCAGCAGAGTCTGCCCGGCGATCGCGACCGCCGCGTCGTCCAGAACCCGCAGGACCTGGCCGGTGGCGTCCATGCGTTCGGGCACCTCCAGCCGCAGGTCACGCGGGATCAGCGGAGTGAATTCACCGGTCATGCCATAGGGTTGCGGGCGGGTGCGGCGGCCCAGTTCCAGCACGTCGCGAAAGCCCTGGGTGGTGATCAGCCCGGTGCGCGCCAGCTTGCGTTCCAGCACCGCATTGGTGGTGGTCGTGGTGCCGTGCACGATCAGGTCCAGCGCCGCCAGGTCGCACCCGGCCTGATCCAGCGCATCCAGCACGCCAAAGGCCTGGTTGTCCGGCGTGCTGGGCACCTTGGACAGCCGCACCCGACCGGTCGCCTGATCCAGTTCGACCAGATCGGTAAAGGTTCCGCCGACATCGACGCCCACAACCGCTCCGTGGGAGTTTGCTGCCATCGTGTCTTCGCCCCCTGTTTGCCCCTCTTGATCCGGTCGCTGCAAGACCGCGCGCGTGACGGCGCCGCTGCGACCGGCGTTGCCTCAGTGCACGATGATTTCCGCGGTGGCCGTGACCGGCTGGCCGTCGACCAGATAGACACGGTGGTCGTTGGTGTGCAGCGTCACGCGGATTTCGTGCCGACCCGGCGGTAGGGCGCCGATGCGGGCACCGGGTTGGTGCAGGCGCTGCAGCCTGAGCCCGCCGAGATAGAGAATGCCATATCCGGTGCCGGGCACATGTTCGGTCATCTCGTCTTCTTCGGAAAAGGTGAACCCCGCCGTCGTGACCTGGACGATCCAGCCGACGCCATCGGGCTGAACCTGCAAGGTGATGTCGGGCGTGGGCGGGCCTTCAGTTTGTGCAAGGGGGGCGCCAAGCCCGGCCTGACCGGCAGCCGCCCGCGAAATTGGCTCGCCCAATGGGGCCTGGATGCGCAGCTCGTCCGCGTGCTGGAACCGCAGGGTGATCGGAATCATCCGCCCCGGAACCAGCGCGCCGCCGACCCCCTCGAGCACGATATGCGCACCGTCCGGGGCCAGTTCCGTCCGGCTGGGACCGGGCATTGCCAGACCGGCATCCGCCACCGATCCGTCCAACCGTGCCCGCCGGGCGACGATCGAGCGGACCGCCACCAGCCGGTCGGCATCGCCGCTGTTGTGCAGCGTCAGGAACACACCGACGCTGCCCTTTGCGTCGCGCAGGGGGGCGGCGTTGATTTTGCTGACCCGAACGTCGCCCTGTTGCGTGCGCAACACCAGCAGGAAAATCGCAACAGCGATCAACACCAGAATGCCGAGGGCTGCGGTCGGTTTTACGGCTTTCATCCGCGGTTCCTCCCGGTAACATCGCGTGTCATGAGCATCATGCAGTATCGGCGCAGGATCAAGGGCCAGACAATTTCGAGGACCGCGGGCGTCATCGCGGGCACGATCGTTGCGGGCAGCGCATCGGCCCATGCGTCCGAGCAGGGGCTGGTTCTGCTGCTGCCCACCGGCATCTATGCCACCGCCGGTGTCGCCTGTGTCGTGCTGACGGTGCTGCTGATGATGCGGCTGCCGCAGACCGTGCTGGAGCGGGTTTTTCGCCCGTGGCTGCTGTGGCCGGTGCCGCGTCGGCGGTCCCGGTGGGCGCTGGTCACCAGCGGCCTGTCGGCGCTGGGTCTGATGCTGTTGGTCTGGGCCGGACTGACCGGGTCGCGCGACCCGTTGACCAATCCGTTGCCCCTGACGATCTGGACCGTGTTCTGGGTCGCCTGCGTTTCGGTACAGGGCCTGCTGGGCGATCTCTGGCGCTGGATCAACCCGTGGACCGGGCCGGTGGCATTGACGCGCCGGATGTTGCGCCTGCGCCCATTCCTGCCTCTGCCCGCGCGGCTGGGCCATGGTGCCGCCTTGCTGACCTTTCTGGGGTTTGCCGGCCTGCTGCTGGCCGATCCGGCGCCGTCGGATCCGGCGCGTCTGGCGGCCTATTGCCTGGGCTACTGGCTGTTCACCTATCTTGCGCTGCTGGCGTTCGGGCCGCGCTGGGCCTGGCGCGGCGAGGGGTTCACCATGCTGATGCGCAACTATGCCTTGCTGAGCCTGTTCGGGCGCCGCCGCGGGCGGCGTGCCATCGGGCCCGTGGGCTGGCAGGCGCTGCGGCACCGGGTCCCGCCGGTCGGGGTCGCCGTGTTCATGCTGACGATGCTGGGCAGCGGCAGTTTCGACGGGCTGAACGAGACATTCTGGTGGCTCGACATCCTGGGCCTGAACCCGCTCGAGTTTCCCGGGCGCTCTGCGATCATCTGGCAGACGCTGGCGGGTCTGGTCGTGGCCAATGCCGGGTTGATCCTGATCTATGCGCTGTCGCTCTGGCTGGGGGTGCGGCTGACCGGTTGCGATCTGGCACTGGACCGGGCCTTTTGCCTGTTTGCGCCGTCGATCCTGCCGATCGCGCTGGGCTATCACATCGCCCATTACCTGACCAGTTTTCTGGTCGACGGTCAGTATGTTCTGGCGGCGCTGAACGATCCGCTGGCGCGGGGCGATGACCTGTTGGGGCGCGGCGCGTCCTATGTCACCACAGGGTTCTTCAACACGCCGGACAGCGTACGCCTGATCTGGCTGACACAGGCAGCGGCGGTGGTGATCGGCCATGTTCTGGCGGTTGCGATGGCGCATGTGCTCGCCCTGCGCCAGTTCGGGACCCGGCGCCTTGCCACGCTCAGCCAGACGCCGCTGGCGGTGTTCATGGTTCTGTACACCCTGTTCGGGCTGTGGCTGCTGGCGTCTCCGCGCGGTCTGTAGGAGCAATGAAAGGTTGCCAAACGTCGGGAAAATCCGGATCATTTCGAAACTTGGCGCGACCTCGATCGGCAAAAAAAGCGCATTCGTCTGCCAAAAGGAACAGATTTCATGACCGATGACCGGAAAAAACCTGTTGGACACACCCGTCGAAATGCATTGAAAACCCTGGCCGCAGGAGCCGGGGGGGCTGTGTTGCCATTGTGGGCACGCTATGCCCAGGCGCAGACCTCAGAGCCGATCCGCATCGGTTTTCAGGTGCATCGCACCGGTATCGGCGCCGCCTATGGCCGCTGGTACGACCGCACGACCAACGCCGCGGTCGCGCTGATCAACGACGCCGGCGGCATCAATGGCCGCTTGGTCGAGATCGTCGCCGAGGATGACGGCACCGACCCCAAGCGCGGTGCAGAAGTGGTCGAGAAATTCGCCACCCAGCACAATTGCGATGTCGGTTATGGCACCCTGTTCTCGCACGTGGTCATCGGCTCTGCGCCGCGCGCGGGCGAACTGAAACTGCCCTATTTCGTGGTGTCCGAGGGCCACCATGTCGCCAGCGGCATGCTGAACCGGTACACGCTGCAACCCGGTATCACCGATGTCAAAAGCCAGGTGCAGGCGATGGCGCCCTTTGTCAGCCAAAACCTGGGCAAGAAGGTCACGATGATCTATCCGGATTTCGCCTTTGGTCACGATCACCGCGACTATTTCAGCGCCGCGCTGGCCGAGCAGGGCGGCGAGGTGGTCGCCAAGATCGCGATCCCGCCAACGGAAACCAGTTTTACCAAGTATTTCCCCAAGATTCCGCGCGACACCGAGGTGATCTATCATGTCATGGTCGGCCCCGCCGTGCTGACATTCGTCAAGGAGCTGGGCGAGTTCTTTGGTCCCAGCCGGCCCGAGATCTTCGGCTTTATCGACAGTCTCGAGGCGGTGGATCTGGCCAGCTCGGGGTTGGAATTTCTCGAAGGCACCTATTTCTGGGAAGGTAATCCGCGCTATGCGCAACCCGACCAGAGCGACTATGACAAGCATTACCGCGCCGCCGTCGGGGTCGACGAGAATGGTGCGTCGATCAGCGATCCAAGGGATGTCTCGACCTATGCCCACATGTTCGGCTGCTGGGAAACCCTCTATACGATCAAGGCCGGAATGGAGGCCGCCGGCTATCAGGGGCCGGGCGACCGGGCCGCTCTGATCGAGGCGGTCGAGGCCATGACCGACATGCCCCATTCCAACGAACACCCGCAGGGGGCCAAACGGTTCAACGGCAAGACCCACCAGGTCTTTGGCCACCAGTATATCAGCAAGGTGACCGATGGCAGGCTGATCGTGGTGCACACGACCTCAATCGAGGATACGCTCTATCCCGACGAGGTGGACTATACCACCCAGAGCCTGTGAACGCGGGGCGCATATGTCCGGCCGGCCGGTCGCTCTGCGCCGGGTCCGGCTGAGGCGGGGCGGACGGATCACGGATGGAATTCGGACCCTATCTGATCCTAGCGACCCTCGAGGGCGCGGTCACTGCGGCGGTGCTGGCGCTGACGGCGGTCGGGCTGTCGCTGGTCTTTGGCGTGATGCGCGTGGTCAATGTGGCGCATGGCGAGTTTTTCATGCTGGGCGCGGTTCTGGCCTGGTGGGTGACAGGTCAGGTCGGCGGCCATCCGGCGCTGGGATTTGGCCTGGCGCTGCTGGTGGTGCCGATTCTGGTCGGGCTGCTGGCCGCTGTGGCGGACATGACGGTGCTGAAACGTCTGGCCTATGATCCCGAGCGTACCATCGTCGCCACCATCGGCCTGCTCTACATCATCCAGCAGGTCACGCTGATGAGCTATGGACCCGACGCGCGTCCGGTGGCGCCACCGTTCAACACCCGGCTGGCCATTCCCTGGATCGAATTTGCCGATGGCCGGTTGCAACTCTACTGGCCCTGGGGGCTGGGCACCACCAGCTACAAGCTGGCGGTGATCGCGGCGGCGGTGCTGGTGCTGGTGGGGGTCTGGGGACTGATGGCGCGCAGCCGCATCGGCCTCGTGATGCGGGCGACGCAGATGGACCGCGACATGGCGCTGGCCTTTGGCATCCCGGTCGAGCGGGTCTATGCGCTGGTCTTTGGCCTTGGCGCCGGGCTGGCGGCGCTGGCGGCGGTGCTGATCGTGCCGATCCAGCAGGCGCATTACCTGATGGGCGGCGATCCCTTGTTGCTGGCCTTTATCGTGGTGATCATCGGCGGGCTGGGCAGCCTGCCGGGCACGGTGGTGGCGGCGGTGCTGATCGGGTTGTCGGACGGCATCATCTCGGTGTTCTTCTCGCCGACGCTGGCCAAGATTCTGGCCACGCTGCTGGTGGCGCTGGTGCTGGTGTTCCGCCCGCAGGGCCTGTTCGGGGTGCGTCGCGCATGAGCGCCGGCGCCCGCCGCGACCTGCTGTTGCACGCCGCGCTGCTGGCGCTGCTGCTGGCGCTGCACTTCCTGCTGCCGGCCTATCACCACGGCAACATGGCGCGCATCCTGGTGCTGGCCACTTATGCGATCGGGTTCAACGTGCTGTTTGGCTATACCGGGCTGCTCAGCCTGGGCCATGCGCTGTTCTTTGCCGCCGGCATGTACGGCATGGGGCTGGCGGTGCGGCATCTGGGGTTTTCGCCTGTCCCGGCGCTGGCCGCCGGGCTGGCCGCCGGTTTGCTGGTGTCGCTGGTCGTCGGTGCGCTGGCGCTGCGCACCACCGGGGTGGCGTTCATGATCGTGACGCTGATGTTCGCACAGGCGGGGTATCTGACGGTGCTGTATTTCGGCGCCTTTACGCGCGGGGACGAAGGGTTCGTGATCCAGCAGGCTCAGCGCGTAAAGGCGGGCATCGACCTGTCGGATCCTGCCAATCGCTATTTCGCCGCCCTGACCCTGTTCGCAACCAGCCTGATGGCGACGCTGTGGCTGGTGCGCGCGCCCTTTGGCAGGGTTCTGATCGCCATCCGCGAGAACGAGGACCGCGCCCAGATGCTGGGCTATGACATTGGCCGGCACAAGCTGGTGGCAGTTGTGATCTCGGGGACGATCTCGGCGGCGGCGGGGGCGGTCTATGGGCTGCTGTTCGGCTATGTCGGTGCCAGTTTTGCGGCGGTGCAATATTCGATCTTTCCGCTTTTGTGGGTGCTGCTGGGCGGTGCCGGCACCACATTGGGTCCGTTCATCGGCACGCTGTTCATGTTCTATCTGATCGACCTGTCCAGCGGGCTGACCACTGCCTACATGCTGGTTGCCGGCATCGTTCTGGTGCTGCTGACCCTGTTCGCGCCGCTGGGTCTGGTGGGCGAATTGCGCCGGCGCATCTGGCGGGGGCTGCCATGACCCTGCTGTCCACGCGCGGGCTGAGCAAGCGGTTTGCCGGGCTGCACGCGGTCGAGGATGTCGATTTCGATCTGCCCCGGGGCCAGGTGCGGGCGCTGATCGGGCCGAACGGGGCGGGCAAGACCACCTTTGTCGGCATGCTGTGCGGCCGCATCCCGCCCAGCGCCGGGCAGGTGATCTTTGACGGGCAGGACATTTCCGCCCTGCCGGCGCATCGACGCATCAATCTGGGCATGGCCTATACGTTCCAGATCACCTCGGTCTTTGCCAATCTCAGCCTGGCCGAAAACGTCGCGCTGGCGGCGCGTCGGCGTCTGCGCGGTGCCGCCGTGCCGTCGGCGGTGCAGGCAGCGCTGGCGCAGGTCGGTTTGACCGAGCCGCCCGAGCGCAATGCCGGTGATCTCAGCTATGGCCACCAGCGCCTGTTGGAGATCGCCATGGGGCTGGTGCAAAAGCCGCGCCTGCTGATCCTGGACGAACCCACGCAGGGCTTGGCGGATAGCGAGATTGCCGCCTTCAAGCGTCTGATTCGCGATCTCGCGACACGCGCCACGATCCTGCTGATCGAACACAACATGTCGGTGGTGATGGAGACCGCCGACGTGATCACGGTGCTGAATTCCGGCCGCGTTCTGGCCGAGGGCAAACCGGGTGATATTCGGGCCGACCGGGCGGTGCAGGCCGCCTATCTGGGGACCGGCTGATGCTGGAGCTGCGCGACCTGAATGTCGCCTATGGTCATGCCCAGATCCTGCGCAACCTGTCCCTGCAGGTGCAGGCCGGGGAAATCCTGTGCTTGCTGGGGCGCAACGGTGCGGGCAAGAGCACGACGATGAAGGCGATCATGGGGCTGCTGCCGCTGATGTCCGGGCAGGTCAGGCTGGGCGGGCAAGTGATCAGCGACCTGCCCGCGCATCGGGTGGCTGGCACCGGCATCGGCTATATTCCCCAGGGCCGCCGCCTGTTCGGCGAATTGACGGTGGCGCAGAATCTCGAGATCGGCCTGATGGCGGGGAAATCCGGTCCGCAGGTTCTGGACGATGTGCTGGACCTGTTCCCGCGTTTGCGCGAACGGTTCCGCCAGCGTGCCGAGACCCTGTCGGGCGGGGAACAGCAGATGCTGGCCACTGCCCGCGCCCTGTGCCTGCAGCCCCGGGTCCTGCTGCTGGACGAACCGACCGAGGGGTTGCAACCCTCGATGATCGACCTGATCCGCCGGGTCATCGTGGTGATGCGCGACCGGGGAGTCGCGATCCTGCTGGTCGAACAGCGCATCGACGCGGTGCTGTCCGTCGCCGACCGGGTGGCGTTCATCGACAACGGCCGCAATCAGGAAACCCTGACGGCCGAGGCCTTGCGCGCCGATCCTGCCCTCCTGCAGCGGCATCTGGGCGTATAGCCGGGGGCGGGCTTGTCTGTTGACAGGTTGCCGCAGGGACCGCAAAATCCGGCTGGTCGCCGAGATAGACCGCCCCCCAACCGCGCGAGGCAAATCGCACGTGTCTGCATATCACCGGCCCGAAACCCTGAAGGACGCCCTGGCGATACTTGCCCGGTCACCGGCAGTGGTGGCGGCGGGGTGCACCGATCTGTTTCCGGCAACCGAGCGTCAGACATTGGCCGGGCCGGTGCTGGATATCACCGCCATTGCCGGGTTGCGCGGTATGCGGGAAACCACCCAGGGCTGGCGCATCGGCGCCACGACCACCTGGCGCGATGTTCTGGACGCCCCGCTGCCGCCGGGTTTCGACATGCTGAAACAGGCCGCGCGCCAGATCGGGTCACCCCAGATCCAGAACGCCGGCACCGTGGCCGGAAACCTGTGCAACGCCTCGCCCGCCGCGGATGGGGTGCCACCGCTTTTGGCGCTGCAGGCGCAGGTCGAACTGACCGGCCCTCAGGGGCCGCGCCGTCTGAACCTGGCCGATTTCCTGTGCGGTGTGCGGCAGACCCGGCGGCGGGATGACGAATTGCTGACGGCGATCCACATTCCCTGCGCGGCCGGTGCCGGGCGCAGCGTCTTTCTGAAACTCGGGGCGCGCAAACACCTGGTGATCTCGATTGCCATGGTCGCGGTGCGCCTCGTGGCGGCGCAGGGCCGGGTCGTGGATCTGGCGCTGGCGGTCGGGGCTTGTTCGCCGGTAGCGGTGCGGCTGCACGCGCAGGAACAGGTGTTGGTCGGTCAACCCTTGCCCGATCTGGCGGCGCGGCTGGACCCGGCGGCCGTGGCCGCCGATCTGGCGCCGATTTCCGATTTCCGGGCCGATGCCGCCTATCGTACCGAGGCCGCGGTCGCCCTGTTGCGGCGGGCGCTCGCGGGGCTGCAACCGGGCGCGCCGGACATGGTGTCATGAAGGACGCTGCGGAACGGCAATTATCGGTCAATGGCCGTTTGTTCAGCGTGACCGCGCCGCCCGGGCGGCGCTTGTCCGACGTGCTGCGCAACGAGTTGGGGCTGACCGGCACCAAGGTCGGCTGCGATGCCGGCGATTGCGGCGCCTGCACGGTTCTGCTGGATGGCCGGCCGGTCTGCGCCTGCCTGACCCCCTTGGCGCAGGCGGCCGGGGCCGATATCCGGACGGTCGAGGGGCTGGCCGCCGAAAACACCTCCTCGCGGTTGCAGGCGGCCTTTCTGCGCCATGGCGCGGCCCAATGCGGTATCTGCACCCCCGGTATGCTGATGGCGGCGCAGGCGCTCTTGATGCGCGACCCGTCCCCGGACCGGGACGCAATCGAAACCGCGCTGAGCGGCGTGCTGTGCCGCTGCACCGGGTATGCCAAGATTGTCGCCGCGGTCCTGGATGCCGCCGCCGCCCCCGGCAGCGGCATCGCGCCCGGGGCGGGGCAGGCGGTCGGCGCCCGCGTGCCGCGCTTGGACGGTCCGGCCAAGGTGGACGGAACCGAACGCTTTGGCGCCGATGTCAGCCCGTCCGGCGCGCTGATGGTACAGGCCATCCGTTCGCCGCACGCGGCGGCCCGCTTTCAACTGGGCGATGTGGCGGGCTGGATCGCGGCGCAATCGGTCGAGGCGCTGGTGTTCACCGCCGCCGACATACCCGGTATCAACCGGTTCGGGGTCATCCCGGACTGTGCCGATCAGCCGGCTCTGGCCGAGACCCATGTGCGTATGCGTGGCGAGGCGGTGGCGCTGGTGGCGGCGGCGCAGAACGATATCGCACGGCTTGATCTGGCGGGGTTTCCGGTGACCTGGCAGGCGGAACCGGCGCTGACCGGTCCCGCCGCTGCGCGTGCGCCCGGGGCGGCGCGTCTGCATCCCGCGCGCGCGGACAACATCCTGATCCAGGGCAAGGTCCGGCGCGGCACGCCCACGACCGCTCTGCGGGACGCAGCGGTGGTGGCCGAGGCCAAGATCGAAACCGGCCATGTGGAACATGCCTATATCGAACCCGAGGCCGGGGCCGCCTGGATCGAGGGCGAGACGCTGGTCATCCGCGCCTGTACCCAGGCGCCGATGCTGGACCGCGACGACACGGCCCGGGTGCTGGGGCTGCCGGCCGAACGCGTGCGCATCCTGCCGGCGGCGGCGGGTGGCGGTTTCGGGTCCAAGCTGGACCTGTCCGTACAACCCCTGATCGGGCTGGTCGCGCTCAGGACCGGGCGGGCTGCGCGCATGGTCTATGGCCGCCGCGAAAGCATGGTCAGCACCACCAAACGGCACCCGGCGCGGATGACCGCGCGGGCCGGGATCGACGCGCGGGGCCGGATCACGGGCATGGAGTTTGACGGCGATTTCGACACCGGCGCCTATGCCAGCTGGGGGCCGACCGTGGCGGTGCGGGTGCCGGTGCATGCCTCGGGGCCCTATCGCGTGCCGCATTACCATGCCCGGGCCCGCGCGGTGCATACCCACAACCCGGTTGCCGGCGCTTTTCGCGGGTTCGGCGTGCCGCAGGCGGCGATCCTGCAAGAGGCGTTGTTTGACGATCTTGCCGAAAAAGCGGGGATCGACCGGCTGCAATTCCGCCGGCAGAACGCGCTGCGCGACGGTGACCGCTCGGTCTGCGGGCAGCAATTGTACGGTGTCGGCATCCGCGCCTGTCTGGATGCGCTGCGCGATCCCTGGGCGCGGGCGCTGCAGCGCGCAAGCCAGCTCAATGTCGGCGCAGGCGACATCCGACGTGGCGTCGGGGTGGCGTCGTGCTGGTATGGCTGCGGCAACACCGCCCTGCCCAACCCGTCGACGATCCGGCTGGGCCTGACACCGGATGGCCGGCTGTGCCTGCATCAGGGCGCCACCGATATCGGTCAGGGCGCAAACACGGTGATCGCGCAGATTTGCGCCGATGCGCTGGGTCTACCGCTGGATCAGGTCCGGCTGATCGGTCCCGACACCGCGCGCACGCCCGATTGCGGCAAGACCTCGGCCTCGCGCCAGACGGTGATCACCGGCAAGGCGGCGCTGTTGGCCGGGGCGGCGCTGCGGGCGCGGATTCTGGCGCTGAGCAACATGGGGGACGATGCGCGGATCCGCCTGGCGGGCGCCACCCTGCAGGTCAGCGACGGGCAGGCGCAGCGCCGGATCGCCCTGGGGGAACTGCCGGTTGACGGGCATGGCTATGTGCTGGCGGCCGAAGAGCGCTATGACCCGCCGACCCGGCCGCTGGACGAGAACGGGCAGGGCGTGCCCTATGCGGTCTATGGCTATGGCGCGCAGCTGGTCGAACTGGATGTCGACATGACGCTGGGCACCGTGCGGGTACAGCGCATCACCGCGGCGCATGATCTGGGGCGGGTCATCAATCCGCTGCTGGCCGAGGGCCAGATCGAGGGCGGCATCGCGCAGGGGTTGGGCATGGCGCTGATGGAGGAATATCTGCCCGGACGCACCGAGAACCTGCATGATTATTTGATTCCGACCATCGGCGACATGCCCGAGATCCGCTCGATCCTGATCGAGAAACCGGATCCCGAGGGGCCGATGGGCGCCAAGGGGCTGGGCGAGCATGTGCTGATCCCCACCGCGCCGGCGATCCTGAACGCCATCCGCGATGCCAGCGGCGCGCGCATCACCCGCCTGCCGGCCCTGCCGCATCGGGTGCGGGCGGCGATCCGCGCCGCCAGCGAGGCCCGGCATGACTGAGAAACGCAGAACGAGGCCGGAAAAGATACGCTGCGACGCCTGCCCGGTGATGTGCTATATCGCCGAGGGTCAGATCGGCGCCTGCGACCGCTATGCCAACCGGGGCGGGCGGATCATCCGCTGCGACCCGCTAACGGTGCTGGACAGGCGTATCGAGGCGGGCGGCGAAATCCGGCCCTTCCTGACCTCGGAATGGGACGGGCAGGTGATCGCCGGCGACGATCTGTTCATCACCGCCGTCGGGTCCGGCACCACCTACCCCGATTACAAGCCCGCGCCATTCATCGTCAGCCGCGACATCGACGGCGTCGATTTCGTCACCGTGGTGACCGAGGCGATCTTTTCCTATTGCGGTGTCAAGGTAAAGATCGACACCGACCGGCATCTCGGCCCCGAGGCCGCGCCGGTGCGGGCGCAGGGCGAACATGTGGGTCATGTCACCACCAGCGAATATGGCAGCCAGATGCTGTCGCTGGGCGGGGTCGAGCATTTGACGGGCGGTTCGAAACCCGAGGGCCGAGTCACCTGCGACACGCTGCTGCGCCTGTGCAACCGCCAGGCGGTCGACCTCGATGTCGATGGTGGCGCGTCGGTGACGGTGCAGGCCGGGCAGCCGCCCATTGTCGACGGTCAAGTCGAGGAGCGCATGCGCGTCGGCTGCGGCTCGGCCACCATTGGCATGTTCGCCAGCCAGTGGCAGGGGCTGGTGGACGAGGTGGTGGTGGTCGATGACCACATTACCGGCGTGGTCAGCGAGCATCAGGCCGGCAAGGTGCTGGGCTGGCCGGATACCGGCATCCGCATCAAGGGCCGGCGCTCGACCCCGGGGCGGTATTTCCAGGTGGCGCAGCCGGGGCTGGGCTGGGGCGGTACCGACATTTCCGACCCGCTGACGATCCTGGGCGACTGGAACCCGAAAAAGGGCGCTCGGCCCGGGCTGACCTTGTTGATGGTGTCGACCACCGGCGAGCAATGGGGCTATTTCGTGCTGGATGCCGATCTGGTGCCGCGGCCCGCCGCCTTGCCCGACCGCCTGCGCCCGACCGTCGATCTGATTGCCGAGAATTGCGAACCGGCGCTGTGTACGGTGCTGTTCATGGGCGGCGCGGGCGGCTCGTTGCGCTCGGGCGTGACCCGCAACCCGGTCAAGCTGACGCGGTCGGTGCAAGAGGCCCATACCCGGGTCACCGTGGGCGGCGCGCCGGCCTATGTCTGGCCGGGCGGCGGCATTACCCTGATGGCCGATGTCACGCGGATGCCGGACAACGCCTTTGGCCATGTGCCGACGCCGGCGCTGGTCGCGCCGCTGGAATTCACTCTCAGCCGGGCGGATTACAACGCGCTGGGCGGGCATGACCATGCGGTGCGGTCGGTTGCGGATGTGCTGGAACATGGCGGCGAATACGGTGCCGACCTGCGCGCGGTTCCGCCGGAAAGGAAGTAGAATGCCGGGGCCGCAAATCTCGTTTCTGCCGGATGGACGGCGGCTGCACCTGCATCACGGGCCGATCGATCTGATCATCGCCGCCGACGGGCCCGGTCGCGCGGCGGGACTGGCCCGCGCGGCCAGACGCTTTGACACCCTTCTGGCAGAGCTGGCCGCCGAATTGCCGCAACTGCGTCGCCCGGTCACCGATCGGTGCATTTTGCAGGGGCGCGTCGCGCGCGCGATGCAGCGTGCGGCGCTGGCCCATGCGCATGTGTTCGTGACCCCGATGGCGGCCGTGGCCGGGGCCGTCGCCGACGAGATCCTGGCCGCGATCTGTGCCGACGACGGGCTGCGTCGGGTGCATGTGAACAACGGCGGGGATGTCGCCTTTCACCTGGTGCCGGGCGCGGAACTGACCGCCGCCATCGCCGCGCCGAACCTGCCGCGGATCACGCTGCACGCCGCCGGGTGCACCCGCGGCATGGCAACCTCGGGCTGGCGCGGGCGCAGCCTGTCGCTGGGCATTGCCGACAGCGTGACCGTTCTGGCCCGCACCGCTGCCCGGGCGGATGTCGCCGCGACCCTGATTGCCAATGCCGTGGACCTGCCCGGCCATGCGGCGGTCCGCCGGGCACCCGCAAACCAGCTATTTGCCGACAGCGATCTGGGTGACCGGCCGGTGACCGTGGACGTCGCGGCGCTGGGCCCGGATGAGGTGGCGCGCGCGCTGGGGCGCGGCCAGCGTCTGGCCGAAAGCTGTCTGGCGCGCGACCTGATCACCGGCGCGGTTCTGACACTTGGCCCAGCCTGCCGGGTCGTGGCCGCGCCTGACCTGTTGACCGCTTTTGAAAAGGACCGGATTCATGCCTGATTTCACCCTGCGCAAGACCATGATCTTTATCGAGGACATTCATCACGACGGCGGCGCCATCGCCCGCGAGCCGCGCCGCCGCGCCGCCATCGTGGCGCTGGTGCGCAACCCGTTTGCCGGCGGCCATACCGAACATCTGATGACGGCGATGGAAGACCTGAAACCTCTGGGCCTGATGATGACCGACCGGTTGATCGAGGCGATGGGCGGGATCTCCGGGATCGACGGTTATGGCAAGGCCGGTCTGGTCGGCGAGGGCGGCGAACTGGAGCATACCGCGCTGTGGCACGTGCCCGGCGGCTATGCCATGCGCGAACGCCTGGGCGCGGCCAAGGCCATCGTGCCGTCCTGCATGAAGATGGGCGGGGTCGGCACCCGCATCGACATTCCGCTGGGCCATATCAACGCGGCCTATGTGCGCAGCCATTTCGACGGGATCGAGGTCGGCGTGCCGGACGGGCCGCGCGCCAACGAGTTGCTGTTCGCCCTGGCGATGAGCCGGGGGCCGCGCATTCACAACCGCATGGGCGGGCTGGCAGCCGAAGAGGTCGTCGGCGAGGACGGTCTGCGCTGAGGCAAGAACGGCCCCGGCTGCGCCGCCGCCCCGCTGTCAGTCGGGTTTGCAGGCATCCGGGTGCGCGGCGGCAAAGGCCGGGTGCTGCGCACAGGCAGCATCGACCGCCAGCAGGCGCGGCATGTCTGCGATGTCCACGTCCCAGCGCCGGGCATTATAGACCTGCGGCACCAGGCAGAGATCGGCCAGACCCGGTCTGTCGCCACAGCAGAACGGCGTCTGATCGAACTCGTCCAGCAGGGTTTCAAAGGCGGCCAGACCGGGGCGGATAAACCGCTGCATCCAGGCCTCGCGTGTGCCGTCGCGGCCTCCGGTCAGCTGTTCGGCGTAGGCCGCGACCGCCAGGTTGCAGACCGGGTGGATATCCACGGCAACCGACTGGGCCAGAGCCAGTTGCTGCACCCGTTTCGCTGGATCGCGGGGCAGCAGGCCCAGCTTTCGGGTCTGGTCCAGATAGTCGAGGATCGCCAGTGATTGCGTCAGGCGCAGCCCGTCGATTTCCAGCACCGGAACAAAGCCCTGCGGATTGCGCGCCAGATGTGTGGGCAATCGGTTTTCACCGGCCGCCAGATCGACCGACACCGCCCGATAGGCGATGCCGGCCAGATTCAGAGCGATCCGCACGCGGTAGCTGGCCGACGAGCGCCAATAGTCGAACAGAACCGCGTCAGCCATCCGAATAGGCGCGGGCGACGGCCATGATTTCCCTGAGCACGCCGACATCGCCGATCCGGTTTGCCATCAGCAGCACCAGCCGCGCGTTCAGGGCGTGACTTTCGCTGTCGGCAAGCCCGGCATGGGCGTCCATCAACGCATTATAGAATTCGTCCTGTTCCGGGCTCAGCCGGTCGGGTGTGGCGTTCATGTCGCGTCCTCCAGTTCTGCGCCCAGGGCGCGGGCCTTGGCGGTCAGGACCGCCTGGGTCGTAGGGTGATCGAACACCGCGCAGACATGGCCGTCGGGTCGGAAAAGATAGGCCTTGCCCGAGCCGTACCGCCGGGTGGCATAACCGCCATTGGCCATGAAACAGGGGTAGTCTGCCCGCTGGTTCACTCCGATGCGGCGCACCAGGTCGATATCGGGCAGGGTCACGTCGCCAAAGGCAACCAGGGTGAAATCGCCCTGGACCTCGCTCAGAAGCCAGCTGTCGCCGGTAGCGCTGGTCAGGGGCGCGTCGATCAGCGCCCGGCCGGGTGCGACCTGTGCCGATCCCGGCGTCTGCAGCGCCATCCCCTCCAGCGAGCAGGGCAGGGACAGCCGGCCGGAATTCAGCAGTTTCTGCGCAAAGGGCTGATCATGCGCCAACCGCAGGGTTTCGGCGCGGAACAGGGCCTCGATCGGGGTCTTGGGGGTCATGAAATTGGTGGACCGCGCGGAGTTCAGAATGTTCTCGGCGGCGCCGTGGCGACGTTCCTCGTCATAGGTGTCCAGCAGCCGGACATCGGCCGTGCCGGACAGAACCGCTTCGAGTTTCCAGCCCAGATTGTCGATGTCCTGGATGCCGCCATTCCCGCCGCGGGCGCCAAAGGGGCTGACCACATGGGCGCTGTCGCCGGCAAAGATCACCCGGCCATGCACGAAACGGTCCAGCTTGATGCAGCGGAACTTGTAGACGCTGACCCAGTCCAGTGAAAACGGTTTGTCTCCGACGATCGCCTTGATCCGGGGGACCACCTTGTCCTCGGCGGATTCGGCGGCCCCGTCGGCATCCACGTCCAGTTGCAGATCGATGCGATAGATGTTGTCGGGCTGCATGTGCAGCAGCGCCGATTTGCCCGGGTGAAACGGCGGATCGAACCAGAACCAGCGCTCGGGCACATCCTTGTCGCCGAACGGGCTCTGTTCCATCTCGATATCGGCGATCAGAAACTGCTCCTCAAAGGTCTGACCTTCAAAGCTCAATCCCATCCGATTGCGCGTCGGCGACCCGGCGCCGTCGCAGGCAATCAGATAATCGGCCTGCAGCTTGTAAGGGCCGTCCGGGGTTTCGATCTGCAGCTCTACGCAATCCTCGATCTCTTTGTGATCGACCACGTTGTTCTTGAACCGCAGGTCGATCAGGTCGGAAAACTCCTGGGCGCGCTGCACCAGATATTCTTCGACATAGTATTGCTGCAGGTTGATGAAGGCCGGATATTTGTGCCCCTGCTCCGGCAGAAGATCAAAACTGTAGACCTCCTCGGCACCGTGAAAATTCCGCCCGATCTTCCACGTGACCCCCTTGGCCAACATGCGCTCGCCGACCCCCAGCCGGTCAAAGATTTCTAGCGTGCGCTTTGACCAGCAGATTGCGCGGCTACCCACCGAAACTACGTCATTGTCGTCCAGCACCACCGATTTCACCCCGCGCTGGGCCAGGTCGATGGCCATCGCCAGGCCGACCGGACCGGCACCGATGATCGCCACCGCGTGACGCGGCTCGGATTCGGTCAGACCGGGCGGCGCGACATAGGGGAAGGGGGTGTAGTCATAGGCCATTGGGCGTTCTCCCTCAGTTCTGTTGCGGTCTTTGGCAGCCTGCCGCTGGCAGGGGCAGGCGTCCATGATCGAAATCATGGGCCGCAGATCAACCTTGCAAGTCTTGCCACATCTGAAGATCGCGCTGCGCGGTCCAGATGCGCGGCGTGTCGATACCGCGGGCTTCGTCATAGGCACGGGCGACGTTGAAGGGCAGACAATGCTCATAAATGGCATAATCGGCGAATTTCGGGTCGCATTCGGCGCGCACCGCGTCCCAGGCATCTTTCAGGCTGCCACCCCTGGCGGCAACCTTGGCGGCAGGACGAAAGGTGCTGGTCACGAAATCGCGGGTATTCTCGATCGCCGCATCCACCATGTCGCGGCCCACCAACGCATCGCCGCGCCCCGGCGCAATGGCATCGACTTCGAACCATTTGATCGCATCCAGCGTGTCGCCCCAATCGGCGAAATGACCGTCGCCGCAATAGCAGGCGCTGTGATATTCGACGATGTCGCCGGTGAACATGACATTCTGATCCGGTACATGGATAACGATATCCCCGGCGGTATGGGCCCGGCCCAGATGCATCAGGTCGATACGGCGGTTGCCGAGATAGATGGTCATGCTGTCGTTGAAAGTGGTGGTCGGCCAGGTCAGGCCGGGGATACTCTCATGGCCCTGAAACAGCCGCGGAAAACGCTGAAACTCGCTGTCCCAGTCCTCTTGCCCGCGCTCAACCACCATGGCGCGGGCCATGTCCGACATCACCACTTGATCGGCCCCGAAAGCCGAGGCCCCCAGCACCCGCACCGCGTGGTAATGGGTCAGCACCACATGGCTGATCGGCTTGTCGGTGACCTCGCGCACCTTTTCGATCACCTTGTTTGCCAGACGCGGCGTGGCCTGGGCCTCGACGATCATCACGCTGTCATCGCCGATGATCACGCCCGAGTTGGGGTCGCCCTCGGCGGTGAAGGCGTAAAGACCCGCGCCGACTTCGGTAAACGAGATGTTCTTTTCGCTCAGGTCGCCTTGGGATGCGAATGCTTTGGCCATCTTGTCCTTCCTCGCCCCGGGCTTGACCCGGGGCCTCATGGTTTTTCGGTCAAAAGGCCCCGGGTCAGGCCCGGGGCGCGTTGGATTATCGCTGATAGGGGTTTTCGACGGCCGGCAGGACAGTGCCGCTGCAGGTTCCGAATCCGATCCTGTACCCGTCGCCCTGCGCATGCCCGTGCAGGGTCAGCGTGTCGCCATCTTCTAGAAACGCGCGCGTTTCGCCGCTGTCCAGCGTCACCGGCTCCTTTCCGCCCCAACTAAGCTCCAACAGGCTGCCGCGCTGCGATTTCTCCGGACCCGAGATGGTGCCCGACCCCAACAGATCGCCGACATTCATCGGGCAGCCCGAGGTGGTGTGATGCGCCAGCTGCTGCGCCGAGGAGTAATACATCTCCTTGTAGTTGGTTCGCGCGATGGTGCTGGCCTCCTTGCCGGCCGGGGCCAGCGTCACCGCCAGATCGACGTCATACAGCATCGGGCCGCAATCCTTGAGGTGGTCCAGCAATTCGACCTCGCGCGCGGGGGTGTCGGCGCGGAACGGTTCCAGGGCTGCGCGGGTCACGATCCAGGGGCTGATGCTGGTGGCGGTCGCCTTGGCCTGAAACGGACCCAGCGGCTGATATTCCCAGGCCTGAATGTCGCGGGCGGACCAGTCGTTCAGCAATACGTAGCCAAAGATATTGGCATCCGCCTCCTGCACCGTGATCGGCCCGTCGCTGGCGACCCCGACGATGGCGCCGATTTCCAGCTCCAGATCGAACCGGCGGCAGGGCAGAAAAGCGGGCTTGTCCTGATCCGGCGATTTCAGCTGGCCCCAGGGCCGGCGAACGTCTGTGCCCGAGACCACGACCGAAGAGGCCCGCCCGTTATATCCGATCGGGATATGCAGCCAGTTCGGCGGCAGGGCGTTTTCGGCGCCGCGAAACATCGTGCCGACATTGGTGGCGTGGTGCCGGCCGGCATAGAAATCGGTGTATTCGCTGACCATAAGGGGCAGGTGCAACTGCGCCTGCTCCATCGGGACCAGCAGCGGTTCCATCCTGTCCCGTTCGGCCGATCCCTCGGCCAGCAGCGCCGTCAGCCGCGCCCGCAGCGCCGCCCAGACCGCCGGACCTTCCTCCATCAGATCGTTCCAGAACGGCAGCTCGAACAGGGCGACCTCGGTCAGATCGATCAACCCATCGGCCTCGGCGGCCTGCATGTCCAGGATCATGTCGCCGATGGCGACGCCACAGCGCGGCTCGGTGCCTTCGGTCGAGAACACGCCGTAAGGCAGGTTGTTCAGGGGAAAGGGGTGGTCGGCTGCATTTGCCGACGTCACCCAACTGGTTTTCAGGGGCATTCAGTTATCCTTTTGTGGCGCGGACCGCCGCGGTCGCCGGCGCCGGTCACTTTCGTCCGGGCGTACCATCGAATTTCTTTTCGATGTCATCCCAGCAGTCAATATAGTCGTCCTGCAGCGGCGCTTCGTTGGCGGCAAAGGCGGTCAGATGCTGCGGAAACCGCGTCTCGAACATGAAGGACATGGTGTTGTCCAGCTTTTCAGGTTTCAGATCGGAATTGCTGGCACCCTCAAAAGCGTTCTTGTCCGGCCCGTGCGGCAACATCATGTTGTGCAGGCTCATCCCGCCTGGCACGAAACCCTGCGGTTTGGCGTCATATTGACCATAGATGTTGCCCATCAGTTCGGACATGATGTTCTTGTGATACCAGGGCGGGCGGAACGTGTCTTCCATCACCATCCAGCGCTCGCGGAACAGCACGAAATCGATATTCGCGGTGCCGGGCACGCCACTGGGCGCGGTCAGCACGGTAAAGATCGACGGGTCGGGGTGATCGAACAGGATCGCGCCGACCGGGCAATAGGTGCGCAGATCGTATTTCACCGGCGCATAATTGCCGTGCCAGGCGACCACATCCAGCGGGCTGTGGCCGATATGGGTTTCATGGAACTGACCGCACCATTTGATCGTCACGGTGCTGTCGGCGTCGCGGTCTTCGTAGGCTGCGACCGGGGTCTTGAAGTCGCGCCGGTTGGCCATACAGTTCGCGCCGATCGGACCGCGCCCGGGCAGTTCGAACTTCTGGCCGTAATTCTCGCACACGAAACCCCGCGCCGGCCCCTCCAGCACCTCGACGCGATAGACCAGACCGCGCGGCAGGATGGCGATTTCCTTTGGTTCCAGGTCGATGATGCCCAGTTCGGTGCAGAAGCGCAGCCGGCCCTCCTGGGGCACGACCAGTAATTCGCTGTCGGCGGAATAAAAATAGGCGTCCCGCATCGAAGCGGTGACCAGATAGATATGCGTCGCCATGCCGACCTGGGTGTTGACATCCCCGGCGGTGGTCATCGTGCGCATGCCGGTCAGCCAGGTCAGCTCCGCGTCCGAATGCGGCACCGGGTCCCAGCGGTACTGGCCAAGGCTGATCACGTCCGGGTCCACGTTGGGTGCCGATTTCCAATAGGGCAGGTCGATCTTGTGATAGCGGGCCGAATGCTTGACCGAGGGGCGGATGCGATAGCACCAGGTGCGCTCGTTCTGGTGGCTGGGCGCGGTAAAGGCGGTGCCGGTCAGCTGCTCGCCATACAGGCCATAATTGCATTTCTGCGGGCTGTTCATGCCTTGCGGCAACGCTCCGGGCAAGGCCTCGGTTTCGAAATCATTGCCAAATCCTGGCATGTAACCCGGCGTCGTGCCGGTGGGGCTGTCGGCTTGGATCATCTCTTTCGCGTCGGTCGGACAATTCATCGCGGTCTCCTCGAAATGGCTGGCTGTTGGGTAATAGTTGATTTTGTAACTAACAACGGCAAAAAGGAGGACATGAAGGAAAAAGATGATTTCGATCTGCAGAATTTTCTGCCCTACCTGTTGAATCAGGCGGCCGAGGAAAGTTCGCTGGCATTTCAGCGTGTCTACAAGGGGCGATACGGCATGTTGCGCACCGAGTGGCGGGTGCTGTTCCACCTGGGCATGTACGGGCAGATGACGGCCCGGGACATCGGCGCCGAGGCGCGGATTCACAAGACCAAGGTCAGCCGCGCCGTCCATAAACTGGTGCAGCGCCGGTTTCTCACCCGCACGCGCGACGAGCGCGACCGCCGTTCGGAAAAGCTGGACCTGACCGCGGCGGGACGGGCCGCCTATCACGAATTGCGGATCGTCGCGATGCGCTATGACGCGACTCTGGCCGACGGGTTCACCGCCGACGAGGTCGCCCTGCTGCGCCGGATGTTGCGGCAGCTTGCCGGCAAGAACGGCAAGGACTGCGGATCATTGCCTCGGACCGGTCGCGCGTGAGGGGGCAGGCCGCAGAACTCCGGGGATCGTACCGATGACTGGGGCGGCACACCCGACGCATCCGCCCACGGCGGACAATGCGGAACTGACGGCCTGGCTGATCCGGCAGGGGCTCGAGGGAACCGGGCACGAGGCCTTGTTGCAGGGATACTGCCAGCAGTTGATCGCCAGGGGCGTGCCGTTGTTTCGCCTGCATGTAGCGCAGCGGGCCTTTCACCCGGAATTCGGCGGGATGGGGTTTGACTGGTGGCGCGATACCGGATTGTCGCGCGAGCGTTATGCGCATGAAAACTCGGTCGCGGATTCCTGGCGCAACAGCCCATTGTACCACCTCTTGATCAGCGGGCAGACCGAAATGCGCGAGACCTTGGCGCACATGGATGCAAACGGGCGTTTCCCGATCCTGCAGGAATTGCGGGAAAAGGGGGCGACGGACTATTTCGCGATGGCGATGGCGTTCGAAAAACTGCCGCCGGGGCGGCCGATCGACCCGCAGAACACGCCCGAGGGCATCGTCATCTCGTGGACGAGCGACCATGGCGACGGGTTTTCGGCGGCGCATATCCGGTTGATTCGGGACGTCATGCCGGCCTTGGGGCTGGCGCTGAAATCGGCGTCGAACCGGCGCATGGCGCGGGAACTTCTGGCCGTTTACCTGGGGGCGGATGCCGGCGCCCGTGTTCTGTCGGGCGAAATCCGACGCGGGTCGCTGCAGCGGATCGACGCGGCGATCTGCTATTTCGACCTGAGCGGCTTTACCCGTCTGGCCGAACGGACCGAGGTCGAATTGCTGATCGGGATGCTGAACGACTATTTCGGACTGGCGGTCGATCATGTCCAGTCGCGTGGCGGCACGGTCCTGAAATTCATCGGCGATGGCTTGCTGGCAATGTTCGATGGCCCCGACAAGCAGGCCGCCTCTGTTGCGGCGCTGGACATGGCGGCCGCGCTGCGCCGCCGGATCGCCGCACGCAACCTGGAACGGGCCGGCGAGGGGCAGCCGACGGCAGATGTAACCCTGGCGTTGCATGCGGGCGAGATCTTCTATGGTAATATCGGTGGCAAGGACCGGCTGGATTTCACGGTGATCGGTCCAACCGTCAATCTGGCGGCACGGTTGTCCGACATGCACGCGGCCCTTGGACAAAGCGTGATCCTGTCCGAAGCCATAGTCCGGTACGCGGGGGAAACCGGCCACGATCTGGTGCCCTTGGGGCGTGTCATGCTGCGCGGAGTGGCCGCGCCGCAGCCGCTGTTCACGCTGCATGATCCCGGGCAGGTCTGAGCAGAGGTCCGGTTGCCGAGCCGCAGATCAGATATCGACTTGAACGCCCCGCAGGTTGAGGGCTTTCAGCATTTCACGCAATTCCTGCCGCGCGGCGATGTTGGACATGTTCAGCTTCTTGACGCCGATATCTTTGAGATCCAGCAGGGTCAGGCCGCGCGGGAACAATTCGCGAAAGATCACCCTTTCGCTGAATCCGGGTGCGACGCGGAACCCGATACGCTCGGACAGCAGGCGCACCGCGCGCTCCATCTTTGCCTTGTTCATCATGTGCTGTGAACCGACCCGGTTGCGCAGAACCACCCAGTCAATCGGTTTCAACCCGGCCTGAGCACGCAATTGCCGGGCGCTCCAGACCATTTCGGAATAGACCGACGGCCCCTGGATTTTCTCGCACTGGTTGTCGATGCGTGCCAGCAGATCGAAATCGACAAAGCTGTCGTTCAGCGGCGTAATCAGCGTGTCCGCCAGGGAATGCGCCACCTGACTGAGGCGGGTGTGCGACCCCGGGCAGTCGATCAGAATGAAATCGCAATCCGGTTCCAGCGACGCCACCGCAGCGGCCAATCGCAGGTCAAAGATGTTCTCGCCCGGCGGTACGGTGGCCGGGTCGATCTCGGGCAATTCGCGGAAATCCGGTTCCGGCAGGTTCAGACCGGATTTGCGGATAAAGTCGCGGCGGTTCTCGGCATAACGGCCCATGGTGCGTTGCCGCAGATCCAGGTCCAGCGCGCTGACCTTGTGCCCCATGCGCACCAGCGCCGTGGCCAGATGCATCGAGACGGTGGATTTCCCCGCCCCGCCTTTTTCGTTTCCAACGACGATGATGTGCGCCATGCCCGTATCCTTTGCCGCGGTGCCCGCGCGGTCTGGTGTTTCCGCATCTATAGGATGCGGTTCGCCAGTTGGAAAGCGCTCTGCCTGAACCGGGTCCTTCTGGCCGGTCTGGGTAGCAGGTTGTTTGATCGGATCGGGGGGAAGAAAGGTCATCTGGGGTATCGCCTCGCTGTGCGCGGTCGCTCGCGCCGACAGTCTTGCCGCAAAACCTTTCCAATTCGTCACCATGGCCCGGCACGGCCCGGGGCCGGTCCGGGAACGCAAAACGCCGCCCTTTGCGGGGCGGCGTCGATATCTGCGCAATGCGTGGTCGGTTTCAGAAACCGAGGCCCTCGTATTTTTTCTTGAACTTGGACACGCGGCCGCCGGTGTCCAGCAGGCGGGTGCCGCCGCCGGTCCAGGCCGGGTGGGCGCTGGGGTCGATGTCCAGCGCCAGGGTGTCGCCCTCTTTGCCCCAGGTCGATTTCATCTGAACGACGGTGCCGTCGGTCATCTTGACGTCGATGAGGTGATAGTCGGGATGGATGTCTTTTTTCATCTGTCCGTACCTTACGCCTGTGCGCCCGAAAGCGGCTTGTAGTGGGAATCCTCTGCGATCCGGGCGGACTTGCCGCGACGCGAGCGCAGGTAATACAGCTTGGCCCGGCGGACACGGCCGCGACGGACAACGGTGATGCTTTCGATATTGGTCGAATGCAGCGGGAACACCCGCTCGACGCCTTCGCCAAAGGAAATCTTGCGCACGGTAAACGCACCGGCAATGCCGTTACCGCCCTTGCGGGCGATGCAGACGCCTTCGTAGTTCTGTACGCGGGTGCGCGAGCCTTCGGTCACCTTGTAACCGACACGCACGGTGTCACCGGCTTTGAAATCGGGGATGTCTTTCCCCAGGGCGGCGATCTGTTCCGCCTCCAATTGTGCGATCAGGTCCATCGCATCTACTCCTAAATGCTCGTGGTTGCTCCACGAAGATTTGCGCGGCCTCAGAGCTCTTGGTCTTCACCGGGTCCGCATGCCGCGCCCGCCAGAGGTCAGGTCGTCTGTTCCTTGCTGCGTGGTCCGGCGCGCCGAGAGAGAAGGCCGAAGAAGGCGCGGCTCTCGAATGCCAGCAAAGACCACAGGCCCGGAGCCGCCAAGGCGATTCCGGGCCTCTGTCGGTTTAGGCGAAACCCGGATGCGGATCAAGCCCGATCGGCAGGGTCGCGGTCGCCCAGCCGTCGCCACAGATCCGGGCGGCGCTCGCGGGTCAGGCGTTCGGACTGGGCCTGGCGCCACTGGGCGATCCGGGCGTGGTGGCCCGACATCAGCACGTCTGGGATGTCACGCCCCTTCCACGAGGCCGGGCGGGTATATTGCGGGTGTTCCAGCAGGCCGGCGGAGAAGCTTTCCTCGACCGTTGACTCCCGGTTGCCCAGCACGTCCGGGATCAGGCGCACGGTGGCGTCGATCAGCGCCTGGGCCGCGATCTCGCCGCCGGTCAGGACGAAATCGCCCAGGCTGACCTCTTGCACGCCGTAATGCTCCAGCACCCGCTCGTCGATGCCCTCGAAGCGCCCGCATATCAGGGTGACGCCGGCAGACTGGGCCAACCCGCGCATCAGGTTCTGGGTCATCGGGCGGCCGCGCGGCGACAGGTAGATCAGCGGCCAGTTCTCGGGCGTGTCGGCCTGCGCCGTTTCGATGGCCGGCCCGACCACGTCGGCCCGCAGCACCATCCCGGCACCGCCGCCGGCCGGCGTGTCATCGACATTGCGGTGCTTGCCAATGCCAAAGCCGCGCAGATCGATGGTTTCCAGCTGCCACAGCCCCTCTTGCAGCGCCTTGCCGGTCAGGCTTTCGCCCAGAACGCCGGGAAAGGCGGTCGGAAACAGGGTGATCACCTTGGCCTTCCACACGCCTTTCAGATCGGGCACCGGGGACATCAATTCGCGTGGCTGCATCGTGGCACGGATGGTTTTGCGGCCCAGCGATCTGCCGGGGGTCGGATCATCGGACGCGGATTTGGCGGGACGGTCGGTCATGGCGATTCCCCAGACGTTGCCTGCCGGGTGCCGGGCCCGGCCAGAGCGACAGATTTCAGAACAGGCCCTGTGGCGGATCGGCGATGATCCGGCCCTGGGTCAGATCGACGGTTGGCACGTTGTCGCGGGTAAACGGCAGCAGGACGCTGTCCCTCAGACCCGGCCCATGGATTTCCAGCAGATCGCCGGCCCCATGGTTCAGCACCGATTTCACCTGACCCAGCCGGGTGCCGCCGGAATCCAGCACCGTCAGCCCGATCAGGTCGGCGTGATAGAATTCGTCGTCCGGCAGCGACGGCAACTGATCGCGGCGGGCAAACAGGCGCAGCCCACGCAGCGCGTCGGCCTGTTCCTTGGTTTCGATGCCGCCCAGACGCGCGGTGAACCCGTTCTGGATGGTGCCAATCAGCGCCACCGAATAGCTATGCTGGCCGTCCTCTGTACACAGCGGCGAATAGGTCTCGATATCCTCGGGCACGGCGCAATAGCTTTTCAGGCGCACCTCGCCGCGCACCCCAAAGGCTCCGGCCAGGGCGCCGACGCAAACCAGATCACTCATCGTTGTCCTCCTTCGCAAAGCCCGCCAGTCACCCGCCCGCCGGCATCCAGGCACCGGTCGGTATGAGCGCTGCGCTCGTAGAACACGCCGGTGACAAAGGCGAGCAGCACAAAGATGGCCAGTCTGATCAATCCGAACATCGCTTTCAGCGCACCTCCAGGGGCAGGGTGGCATGGCGCTGTTCCCAGCCCTGACGTTCCAGTTCCGGCGTGTCCGAAACGGCTTCCGGCCAGCCGATGCAGAAATAGCCGATCAGGCGCCAGCTGTCCGGCACCTGCAGATCGCGCGCCAGCCGGTCCGGGTCGAGAATCGACACCCAGCCCAGTCCCAGCCCCTGGGCCCGCAGCGCCAGCCACATCAGGGTGATGCCGCAGACCACGGAATACCGCCGCATCTCGGGCATGGTCGCGGCCCCCAGACCGCTGCCTTTTTCGGTGCCGTCGTCGCAAAAGACGGCCAGGTGCACCGGCGCCTGATCCATCCCGGACAGTTTCAGCCGGCCATAAGCGGCGGCCTTTTCACCGTCATACCCCGCCAGCGCGTCGGCGTTGGCGGCGCTGAAATTGTCCTGTACGGCAGCGCGTCGGGCCGGGTCGTCGACCCTGACCAGACGCCAAGGTTCGCTGAGTCCGACAGAGGGCGCAAGCGCGAACGCGTCGAGGCCGCGCGCCAGCGCCGCCTCGTCCACAGGGTCGCTGCGGAACCGGCGCACGTCGCGCCGGAGCTGCATCAACCGATTCAGCTGCGTGCGGAAATCACCGTCGAACTCGGTGCCCGGCACGGTCACCGGCTCAGTCTTCGGCGACAGCTGCGGCCTTTTCGGCCTTTTCTTCGGCGCGGGCCTTGGCCTTTTCACCGGGTGTGCCCTTTTTCGGGTTGTTGCGTTCGGTCTTTTCCCGGACGCCGGCGGCTTCCAGCATGCGGGCGATGCGGTCGGTGGGCTGGGCGCCCTGGCCCAGCCAGTACTGCACGCGCTCGAGGTCCATCTTGACGCGGTCTTCGCTGTCCTTGGGCAGGAGCGGGTTGTAGGTGCCCAGCTTTTCGATAAAGCGGCCATCGCGCGGCATGCGGCTGTCAGCTGCAACGATGCGATAGAAGGGGCGTTTCTTGCTGCCGCCACGGGCAAGACGGATTTTCATGGCCATTGGGTGTGTCTCCTTTGAATGGCGTGGGGGATGCGCATTTGGCATCCAGTATCGGGGTTATTGTTGCTGTTTCTCGTGGTGGTGGATGACTTCCTGAATGATGAAATTCAGGAAAGCCTTGGCGAATTCCGGGTCCAGATCGGCCTGGTTCGCCAGGTCTTCGAGACGTGCGATCTGTGCCGCTTCGCGGGTCGGATCGGACGGGGGAAGGTCGTGTTCGGCTTTCAGCTTGCCCACCGCCTGGGTGTGCTTGAACCGCTCGCCCAAGGTATAGACGAGGATCGCATCGAGCCGGTCGATGCTTTGGCGATGCTCTTTCAGCAGCAGCGCGGCGCGGGCTACGGGATCGGTCATGCGGGTCTCCGATGGGCGAAAACGGCGGCGGGCGGCGCGGCGGCGCGCCGGTTGGCTGCCATGAGGGAAAACGGGCGCGGCATCAGGCATAGGCCTCGATGCTGCCATCGACCAGACGGTCCGGTGACGGGTGACGATAGACCAGACAAGGGGTATTGCCGGGTCCGCTGGCGCGGTCGTCGCGGCGGGCGCCCAGACGTTCGGCCAGGGCGATCGAGCGGCTGTTCTCCGGCGCGACATAGCTGACGGCGGTGTCCCAGCCCAGAATGTCATAGGCATGGGCGCGGGCCGATTGCACGGCCTCGAACGCATAGCCCCGGCCCTCGGCCTCGGCGGACCAGACCGACCAGCCGATTTCCCGTTCGGGCCAGCCCTCGGGAAACCACGGGCCGGCCATGCCCAAAGCGGTATCGTCGCTCTTCCGGGTAAAGACGAAATTGCCGTAGCCGCGCAGCGCCCAATGACCGATGACATGGCCAAAGGCACGCCAGGCGAGGCTGTCGTCCACCGCGTGAGGCCGAATGAACCGCGACCTTTCCGACGCCATCATCGCGCGCCAGGCCGGCCAGTCCTGCGGGCCGGGGGCGCGCAGGATCAGACGGTCGGTTTCCAGAACCGGGGTATCGGCCAGACGCGGGGTCACGCTATTTCTTCTTTCCGAAACCGGACAGGCCGGGGGGCAGGCCCATGCCACCGCCCAGACCGGGCAGCCCGCCGGGCAGCTTGCCGCCGCCCATCTGTTTGGCCGCCGCCTCCAGCGCTTTGGGGTCCATGGTCGACGGATCGGGCATGCCGCCCTTGCCGAACATGCCCTGCATGGCCTGTTTCAGCATCTTGCCTTTGCCCATCTTGCCCATCTTCTTCATCATGTCGCCCATCTGGCGATGCATCTTGAGCAGCTTGTTCAGGTCGCTGACCTCCATGCCGGCGCCGCGAGCGATCCGCTTCTTGCGGCTGGCCTGCAGAATCTGCGGGTTGGCGCGCTCTTTCTTTGTCATCGACTGGATCATGGCGATCTGCTGGCGCAGGATCTTGTCGTCGAGCCCGGCATCCTCGACCTGTTTGGCCATCTTTTTCATGCCGGGCATCATGCCCATCATGCCCTGCATGCCGCCCATCTGGATCATCTGTTCCAGCTGCATTTTCAGGTCGTTCATGTTGAACTGACCCTTCATCATGCGCTTCATCATCTTTTCGGCCTGTTCGGCCTCGATGGTTTCCTGCGCCTTTTCCACCAGGCTGACGATGTCGCCCATGCCCAGGATGCGCCCGGCCACCCGGTCCGGTTCAAAGGTCTCGATGGCGTCCATCTTTTCGCCCAGACCGACAAAGCGGATCGGCTTGCCGGTGACCGCGCGCATCGACAGCGCCGCACCGCCGCGCCCGTCGCCATCCATCCGCGTCAGCACCACACCGGTGACGCCGATCTTGTCGTCAAATTCTGTGGCGACATTGACCGCATCCTGTCCGGTCAGGCCATCGACCACCAACAGGGTTTCGCGCGGTTGCGCGATATCGCGCACATCGGCGGCCTGCTGGATCAGTTCGGCATCGATATGCAGGCGCCCGGCAGTGTCCAGCATATAGACGTCATAGCCGCCCAGGCCGGCCTGGGTCTTGGCGCGTTTGGCGATCTGTACCGGGGTCTCGCCCTTGACGATGGGCAGGGTATCGACACCGATCTGGGTGCCCAGAATCGCCAGCTGTTCCATCGCCGCCGGGCGGTTGGTGTCCAAGGACGCCATCAGCACACGCTTGCCGTCGCGTTCCTTCATCCGCTTGGCCAGCTTGGCGGTGGTGGTGGTCTTGCCCGACCCCTGCAGGCCGACCATCAGGATCGGCGCCGGCGGGTTGTCGATTTTCAGCTTGCCGGGATCCCCCTCGCCAGTCAGCACGTCAATCAGCGCATCATGCACGATCTTGACCACCTGCTGGCCCGGTGTCACCGATTTGGTCACCGCCTGGCCGGTGGCCTGTTCCTGCACCTTCTTGATAAAGTCGCGCGCCACCGGCAGCGACACGTCGGCCTCCAGCAGCGCAACGCGCACCTCGCGCAGGGCGGTCTTGACGTCCTCTTCGGACAGCGCGCCCTGCTTGGTCAGCCGGTCAAAGACGCCGGACAGGCGTTCGGATAGGTTTTCAAACATGCCGAGGCTCCTTCAACCCGTTGCGCTCTGAACCCCACATAGGCAGGACCCGCCAGAATTGCCAACGCCCCGGATCAATCGTCGCGGCCCCGGACCGGGGCAAAACAAACGGGGGCAAAACAAACAGTTTTGCCCCCGTGGGCGCGACGCGCTGACGGAGGGCGATCCCGGGGCAGGCCACGGGACCGGAAGACATGACGGACTTCCGGATTGCGCCGGTATTTAGGCCGCAAGGGCGGATGAGTCAACTGGCGGGCGCGCCGAAAATGCATGCTGCCGGCCCCCGCAGGCACAGCGCGGAGCGCCATGCGTGATCCTGCACGATACTCGGAAACGGCCGGTAAGCGTCGCCGATGAAACCACCGCCAGCGACCCTGACGCGGCCATGCTGGGCGATCCGCAGGAAGACACCTGATGATCTGCGCGATCAGGCGGGAGCAGGTCCCAAAACGGCTCGCGCGGTGGTCGTGCAAGGGGTATGTGCCCGGATATTCGCCGAATTGGTACAGCCCGGGCTGGATGGCGAGAGCATCAAATTCGGTCTTTCACATCCGAGTGCTGCGCGCAGCGGCAAGTCCCGCAACAGGGCGCGCAACCAAACCGGACAGCGCCGTGGCCCGCCTGTTGCCGCGGGCAGCCAGGGGTCATGATGCAGGCCGGGTGCGCGAAACCCCTGAGGACAGAACGATTGCCTCCCGAATCCCGGCATTGCCCGGCACCAGGACAGGCCCGCCAAAACACGACCACGCTTTCAACCGACAAAGACACGGCATCGAGACCCTCTTCACCTGCTCCTGAGACTGGCGCCTTAACGCCGCTCCCGACAACTGATGCGGCGCCCCGTTCCGCGCTCCGGTCTGCCTGGCCGCGACCGTCTGGTTCTGATTGTGGGGCCTGAACCTGCCGGATGCCGGAGGCTGCGCAAAGATGAATCGTGCCGAACCGGACCCAGCGACCGCCGATGACGTCGCCGCCCGTGTCCGGCGGGAACGCCAGGTCAGGTCAACCGCGATCAACGGGTGGTGCTTGCGCTCCAATCGCCGGCGCCGGGGCTTGCGGCCTTGCGCAACTGAACCGGGGGAACTGCTCAAGCACTCAGGGTGAACACGACCAAATGGGCGGTTCAGCGACGGCCCTCGCGCAGCCAGCCGCCCACGATCAGCGCCGAGGCCAGGATCAGCACCAGCCAGGCGGGCAGCAGCGGCGATTGGGTGACATCCCGGGTTTCATAGGCATCGCGCGGTGTCAGCCCGATCCAGCCGCGCCCGGCGGCGGGCCGGCCGGGGCGCACGTCGCGGATGTCGGGCATCCCGTCCTCCAGCCGAAACACGCCGCCGCGCAAAGGCGCTATCAGCGGCTCCAGCAAGCTGGCCGTGGCGATGGTTTCCTCGAATTCGCGCGGCGCTGCCGGACCCAGCCCGATCACCGCCTGCATTTCGCCCTCGGCCAAACGATAAAGGCCGATCTCGGGGCCGTCATAGGTGGCTTCGAACCGGCCCGGCGAGACCTCGGTCAACTCGATCCCGACCGTGCCGCCGTCCGGGCGCGTGACGGTCACAGGGCCGACCGTTTCGTCCAGCGTCCGGCGGATGATGCGCATGCTCTGGCCGGTCGCTTCGGCCCACAGCGCGTCCTCTTCCAGTTCCGGTTCCTTCATCATCCAATGCGCCAGGCGGCGCAGCAATTCCAGTTGCGGCCCGCCGCCCTCGTATCCCCGGCTCCACAACCAGGCATGATCCGAGGCCAGCAGCGCTACGCGACCCTCGTCGACCCGGTCCAGGACCAGCAGAGGGCGGTCTTGGATGCCGGACATCAGCACCGACCCGGATTGCGGTTCGACATCGATCTGGCGCAGCCAGGCCCCCCAGTTTTCGGCTTCGGGCAGATCGGCCGTGACCGGATGCCGCTCGCCCAGGTCGGTGACGGTTGGGCGGTATTTCTCCTCGATCACCCGGGCGGTGGGCTGGGCGGGCAGAATCCGCGCCAGCGGCGATCGATAGATGCTGTCGGCGCCAGCGAAATCCGGCCCCGCAGCCACCAGCACCGCGCCGCCCTTTGAAACATAGTTCGCGACATTGTCGAGATAGATCGCCGGCAGGATGCCGCGACGCTTGTAGCGGTCAAAGATGATCAGATCGAAATCCTCGATCTTTTCCAGAAACAGTTCGCGCGTGGGAAAGGCGATCAGCGACAATTCCCCGACCGGCACGCCATCCTGCTTTTCCGGCGGGCGCAGGATGGTGAAATGCACCAGATCGACGGAACTGTCCGATTTCAGCAGGTTGCGCCAGGTGCGGCCACCGGCATGCGGTTCGCCGCTAACCAGAAGCACCCGCAGCCGGTCGCGCACGCCGTTCATCTGGATCAGCGCGCTGTTGTTGCGGTCGGTGATTTCGCCCGCCGCCATCGGCACGGCGAACCGGATGACGTTGCGCCCGCCATGGGGCAGGGTCACCGGCAATTCGATATCGCGACCGATCGGCACCTGAAAGCGCTGGGCCTCGGCCCCGTCGATCGAAATGTCCAGCGGCGCCATGGCAACCGGGTCCGGGGCCGCGCCGCTGTCCTCGATGCGCAGGGTCAGGGTGACGGATTCGCCGATGATCGCAAAGGCCGGGGCATTGCGCACGATCAGGCGGCGGTCCCAGTCCGAGGCGCGACCGGTCAGCAGCAGATGCAGGGGAGCGGGCAGGACGGGAGCGCGGTCGATATCGTGTACCCGGCCGTCGCTGAGGGCGATGATCCCGGCAATCCGGGCGCGCGGTTCCTCGGCCAGCACGTTGGCCAGGGCGCTCAGCAATTCGGTCCCGGCATCGCCGGCGCCATCGGGCACGGCGACTTGGCGCAGCTCGGTATTGGGGCGCGCCGCCAGTTCGGCGATGAGGGTTTCGCTGGCGCGCGCCATCTGGTCGGGTCGGTCCGACAGGTCCTGGCTGGCGCTCTGATCCTCGATCAGCACCACGATGTCGGTCAGCGGTGTGCGATCCTCGACCTGATAGACCGGTCCGGCGATCGCTCCCAGCAGGACCAGGGCGGCCAGCGTGCGCAGTGCCCAGCCGGACAGCCCGCGCCACAGGGCCAGCAGCACACCCGCCAGGGCCAGCCCGGCCAGCGCCCAGATCATCGGCCAGGGGATCAGCGGGTCAAAGACGACGGTTCCGGTCATTGTCCCAGCCTGTCCAGCAAGGCGGGCACGTGCACCTGGTCGGATTTGTAGTTTCCCGTCAGCACATGCATCACCAGGTTGACGCCAAAGCGAAAGGCCAGTTCCCGTTGCCGTTCGCCGGCAAAACCGCGTCCCACGGGCAGCATCGGTCGGCTGCTGTCGTCCACCGCCCAGGCGGCGGCCCAGTCATTGCCGCCGATCACCACCGGGGTGACGCCGTCATTGAGGTTGCGAAATGGCATGCCTTCTATGCGTTCCGCATCCGGCGGCGCCGCTTCGACCCAGATCTCGCGCCCGGTATGGCGGCCGGGAAAATCCTGCAGCAGGTAGAACGAGCGGGTCAGCACGTGATCGGCGGGCAGCGGATCCAGCGGCGGAATGTCCAGCGGCGCCGCCAGTTGCTGCAGCTTGCGGCCGTTCGGGCTGGCGTTGCCATATCGGGCGATGTCCGCGTCGCGGGTGTCGAACAGGATCAGCCCGCCCGAGCGCAGATAGGCGTTGAGGCGGGCATAGGCCTCGGCGGACGGCGTTGGCTGATCCGGTGTGATCGGCCAGTAGAGCAACGGAAAGAACGCCAGTTCACTGCGTTCCAGATCGATGCCCACAGGGGCGGCAGGTTCGATCGAGGTGCGGAAATACAGTGTATCGGACAATCCGCGCAGCCCGGCCCAGGCAATCCGGTCCACCCGGTCGTTGCCAGTCAGGACATGCGCCAGCGCCAGTTCGCTGGCGGCGGCAACGACCGTTTCGCCCGTACCGCCGGATTGCTGCGCCCGCAGTGGGGCGGGATGGGACAATCCGGCGATCCCCGCCAGCGCCAGCGCCGCCACGGCCCGGCCCGGCCCCAGACGCCCGGACAGGGCGAGCGAGGCGATCACGTCCAGCACCAGCAGGCCGATCGCGAGGCTCAGCAGCAGTCCGCCCAGGGGCCGCTCGCGGGTGACAGACAGGCCCCCGACCGGGATCCGGCCGGGCCATGTTGCCGGCGTCAATAGGCTGTCCGCGGACAGGAGGTTTCGTGCCAGCCGCCTGTCATCGCTGGCGTACAGGCCCGGGCGCAGTGACGGCCCGGCCGGGGCGCTGACCAGGTCGGCGCCGTCGACCCCGGGCAGTGTGCCGGCATCGGACAGGCCGCCGAACCCGTCCATCACCTGGAGCGGCGTCCAGGTGGTGCCCTGCAGGTCGCCGGCTTGCGGTCGCTTGGCCGACGAGGATACCGCCAGCCGTTCCAGCATTTCGACGAACAGCCCGGACAGCGGCAGGCTGGACCATTCGGCATTGGCGGTGACATGAAACAGCACCACCTGCCCCTGACCCAGCGGTTTGCGGGTGACCAGCGGCGTGCCGTCCGACAGGGCGGCAATCACCCGGTCTGCCAGCACCGGATCTGGCTGCGCCATCACCTGCGCGCTGACAGTGACGTCGGCGGGCACGGACAGGCCGAAAAAGGGCGAGCCTTCGGCGAACGGCGCCAGGGCCTTGGGCTCGCCCCAGCTCATCGCGCCGCCGACGCTGCGGCCCCCGGCGCGCAGGCGGACCGGCATCAGCGGATGTTCTGCGCTGCGGCTGATGCCGCTGGCCGCCAGTCGCGGCCCGGCAAATCGCAGCAACATGCCGCCGGTCTCGATCCAGGCGGTCAGCGCCGATTCTTCGGCCGCGGACAGGGTGGCGACATCCGCCAGCACCACCACGTCCGGATTGGCGGGCAGCAGGTCCAGCAGCGCACCGTCCAGCAAATCGGCGGTCGGCACCAGCGCCTGTTTCAGATAGTGCAGCGGCGCCAGCAGCTCGAGTCCCTCGCGATCCTCGCGCCCGGCGATCAGCGCAACCTCGCGGCGGCGCAGCCCGTCATCGGTCAGGCTGAGCGCGCCTGCTGACCGCTGGCCGCGAATCTCGAAGCGGGTGATGCGGGCCCGCAGTTCCGCCGGCAGCGACAGGGCCGCCGAGGCGGTGGTTTCACCGATGCCAAACCGGGCCGGCACCTCTGCCAGAACCCGCGTGGTGCCGGCCGGGTCGCTGCCCTGGGCCAGGATCGTGATCTCGCGCGCCACATTGTCCCGCGAGCGGTGCGCGGTCAGTTGCACCGCGCCGTCCTGAAATGACGCCGGCGCCAGACCCAGAACCGCGGCGCCGGTCTGAAACACGCGGACGGATCCGCGGCTCTCGAGCGCCGCCAGCAGATCGGCACGGCCCTCATGGTCCAACCCGTCGCTGATCCAGATCGTGTCGAACCCGTGCCGGACGGCGTCCAGTTCCTTTTGGGCTGCCGCGACCTGTGTCGGTCCCGGCGACCAGGGGGCGGGCGCCAGTCCCGCCAGACGGCTGCGCCAGATATTGGCGGCCTGGAATAGTGGCTGTTCGGGTTCGCTCAGACGCAGGATCGACACCGGCCGCCCGGCACGCCCGGCCTCGGACAGGTGCGTGTCGATCAGGTCGATCCTGTTGGGCCAGCGCGTCGCGCCGGCCCATCCGGCGTCCAGCAGGATCAGCAGCGGCCCGTCCGCGCCGTGCTCGTCCTGTGGGTTCAGGACCGGCCCTGCCAGTCCGACGATCACCGCCGCCACGGCCAGCATCCGAAGCAACAACAGCCACCAGGGCGTGCGGTCCGACACGCTTTTGTCGTCGCTGAGCCCCAGCAGAAGGGCGACGCCGGGGAACCGCCGGCGGACCGGTGCGGGCGGAACGGCCCGCAGCAGGAGCCACAGGACCGGCAGCGCCAGCAGCCCCAGCAGCAGCCAGGGCGAGGTGAAGCCGATGCCGGCCAGAACTGTCATGGCTGGCTCCGATCCAGCGCCCGGTACAGCCACAGCAATGCCGATTGCACGCTGTCGCCGGTGTGGTGCAGGCCCAGTTGCCAGCCGGTCAGGCGGCACAGATGCGCCAGCCGCGCCTTGCGATCTGCCAATCGCTGCAGGTAACGGTCCCGCAGGTCATCGGCCTTGAGCGTCTCGTGGGTCAGCGTGCCGCCGACGCTGTCGAAAATGGTGCGGCCGCGAAAGGGAAACAGTTCTTCGCTGGGGTCCAGAATCTGCAGCAGCACCCCGCGTACGCCGCGATCGGCGGCCTTGGTCAAGGCCTGTTCCACCTCGACCACATCGCCCAGAAAATCCGAGAGGAACAGCGCCCGCGCATGCGGGATCATTGCCCGGTGTTCCGGTGCCGCGTAGTCCCTGGCGTCATCCTCGGCAAAGGCGGCGGCCAGTCGCAGGATCTGGGCATTGCCGCGCCTTGGGGGCAGGTCGGTGCCGCATAGTCCGACCCGTTCGCCGCCCCGTGCCAACAGGATCGCCACGGCCAGCGCCAACAATCGGGCGCGATCGATCTTGGGCGGCAGGTGATCGCCCGAGGCAAAGCGCATCGACGCGCCCTGATCGACCCACAGCATCACCGATTGCGCGATCTGCCATTCCCGCTCGCGCACGAATTGCTGATCACCCCGGGCCGACCGCCGGTGATCAATCAAACGTTTGCTGTCCCCCATCTGTGCCGGGCGGTATTGCCAGAAATCGTCGCCCAGACCTGCGCGCCGCCGCCCGTGCTCGCCCAGCAGAACCGTGCCGGCCAGTTGCTCGGCGCGTGCCAGCAGCGGCGGCAGGCGGCTGGCTTCGGCCTCGGAACGTTCCCGCAAGGTGAGGGCGGCGGGTGTCACGCAGCGGCCTCGGTACGGGTCAGCGCCTGGGCAGTGGTGTCGATCAACTCGGCCAGGCTGTCGCCGCGCGCACGGGCGGCAAAGTTCAGCGCCATGCGATGGCTGAGCACCGGGCGCGCCATGTCGATCACGTCGTCCGCACTGGGCGCCAAACGCCCCTGCAGCAGCGCCCGCGCCCGCACCGTCAGCATCAGCGCCTGCGCTGCTCGCGGCCCTGGCCCCCAGGCGACGGTCTCGGCCACGCGGTCGGACACGCCCGGTTCGTCCGGGCGAAAGGCGCGTACCAGATCGAGGATCATCTCGACCACGGATTCACCCACCGGCATGCGCCGCAGCAGGGATTGCGCGGCCAGCAATTCGTCGCGGGTAAAGACCTGGCTGGCCACCGCGTCCTCGATTCCGGTGGTGGCAATCAGGATGTCACGTTCGGTGTCGCGATTCGGGTAGTTCACATCGATCTGCACCAGAAACCGGTCCAACTGGGCTTCGGGCAGGGGATAGGTGCCTTCCTGCTCGATCGGGTTCTGGGTTGCGAGAACGTGAAAGGGCGGATCCAGCGGGCGGTCTTCGCCGGCAACCGTTACCGTGCCCTCTTGCATCGCCTGCAGCAGTGCGGACTGGGTGCGCGGGCTGGCGCGGTTGATCTCGTCCGCCATCAGCAACTGGCAAAAGATCGGGCCCGGCACAAAGCGGAACGACCGCGTGCCATCCGCCGCCGTGTCCAGCACCTCGGATCCCAGAATGTCGGCCGGCATCAGGTCGGGCGTGAACTGGATGCGGTTGCCATGCAGACCCATGACCGTGGACAGGGTTTCGATCAGTCGGGTCTTGCCCAGCCCCGGCAAGCCGATCAACAGGCCGTGGCCGCCGCACAACAATGCCGTCAGGGTCAGATCCACGACCCGCTCCTGACCGATGAACCGGCGGGTGATCGACCCCTTGGCTTCGGCCAGCTTGGCTTCCAGCGCTTCAATCTCGGCGACCAGATCGGCAGGATCGGACATGACATTCCCTTCAGGTGGCTTATAGTTCGACAGTAAGTGTATTCTGCGCAGAGGAAATGACAAAAACAATGAACGGACAAAAAGCTGTTACCCCGTCGGCCGAAGGCATCGCCGCGTCGGTTCGGGCGACCAAGGGGCGGGGCCTGCCGCCGGTCCACCTGTGGAATCCGCCCTTTTGCGGCGATCTGGACATGCGCATCGCCCGCGACGGCACCTGGTTTTATCTGGGCACGCCGATCGGGCGTTTCGAGCTGGTTCGGCTGTTTTCCTCGATCCTGAAACGCGAGGACGGCAAGTACTTTCTGGTGACGCCGGTGGAAAAGGTCGGGATCGTCGTGGACGACGCGCCCTTTGTCGCCGTGGATTTCGAGCGTCAGGGTGCGGGCCGCGAACAGGTGCTGACGTTCACCACCCATGTCGGCGACACCGCCACGGCCGGTCCCGAACATCCGATCCGCGTCAGCCGCGTCCCCGACACCGGCGAACCTTCGCCCTATGTTCTGATCCGCGCCGACCTCGAGGCGCTGATCGACCGCAAGAGCTTTTACCGGCTGGTCGAGCTGGGCGCGCATCACGACGACTGGTTCGGCCTGTGGTCGCAAGGCCAGTTCTTTCCGATCATCCCCTCGCAGGAACTGGCGAATATCTGAACCGCGATCACGGTCTGCCACGTGCCGCAGGCTGCGGCCCAGCAGCGTCATCCCGCGGGCTCGAATGGCGTTGCATCGGCGATGAAAATTCAACCGAGACGCGAAATTCCGCCGATTTGCGGGCCTCGCTCTCTTGGCAGGCCGCGGCGGCGCAGGCTAAAGAGGCGGCGCATTTGTTTAGTGAGTCCTCTATGCCCCGATTTGCCGCCAATCTCTCGTTGATGTTTGCCGAATTGCCCTATCTCGACCGGTTCGACGCGGCTGCGGCCGCAGGGTTTGAGGCGGTCGAAATTCTGTTTCCCTATGACATCCCGGCCAAGGAAACCCAGCGGGCCTTGCTGCGCAACGGCCAGACGCTGGTGCTGATCAACGCGCCGCCGCCGAATTATACCGGCGGCGATCCCGGATATGCCGCCATTCCCGGCGGCGAGGGCCGGTTCCAGCACGACATCCGCCGCGTGCTGCGCTACGCTGAGCAGCTGAAACCCCGGCTGATCCACGTGATGGCGGGACACACGGCGGCGGCCGGGGCGCAGGAAACCTTTGTGCGCAATCTGCAATGGGCGGCCGATCAGGCCCCGGAACAGCTTTTTACGATTGAACCGCTCAACCCAGGCGACCAGCCGGGGTATTTCCTGAACGATTTCGGGTTGGCTGCCGAGGTTCTGGACGCCGTGGCGCGCGCGAATGTCGGGCTGCAGTTCGACAGCTATCATGCCCATCTTATTCACGGCGATGCCGCGCGGGTCTGGCGCGATCATGGCGCCCGTGCGGTGCATGTTCAGGTCGGCAATCCGCCCGACCGCAGCGAGCCGAAACCCGGAGCGATCGACTTTTCGGCCCTGTTCGCCGAAATCGACGCCAGCGACTATGACGGCTGGGTCAGTGGCGAATACACCCCATCGACGGGGCGCACCGCCGACAGTCTGAAATGGATGACATGATACCGCAGAGCGGGGCTCTGGACTATTTATTCAGAAAATGGCATGTGAATGCGGCTTGCTGAAGGAGACCTGCCGATGATTCCCGCCCGTTTCGCGCCGATCCTGTTCGGTTTCATCCTGTCCGGCCTGATGTCCTGTATCGTTTCGGGCATCGCCACCCTGCGCGCGCTGGGTGCGGGCGAGGGGTTTGTCGCGGCCTGGATGGGATCCTGGAGTTTCAGCTGGGCGGTGGCGTTTCCTGTCATTCTGGCCGTGGCGCCGGTGACCCGGCGCATGGTTGCGATGCTGGTGCGGGCCGACACCTGACGCGTGGGCCGCGATAACCGGTAACTGCTATTGCGGCCGCGGCGGGGCCACACCGCGCCGGGCGCTGCGTGCCTGGCGCACCAATGTTGTCGAGTAGATCAGCAAGGCCAGCCAGATCATCGGAAAGGCGATCCGCCGTGCGCCGGAAAATTCTTCGCCGAACACGAAGACTGCTGTCAGAAAGATCATCGTCGGTGTGATGTATTGCAGGATGCCGATGGTGGACAGGCGCAGCAGCTTGGCACCGTTGGCATAGATCATCAGCGGCGCAGCGGTGATCACCCCACAGCCCAGCAATAGCCAGGTATCGACCGGGTTTCCGGCCCACAGATGGTTCCGACCGGTGCCGACCAGCCAGGCGACATAGCCCAGCGCCAAAGGTGTCAGCAGCAACACCTCGAGCATAAAGCCCTGATTTGGTCCGATGGGCAGCCATTTCTTGAAAAACGCATAGAGGCCCCAGGAAAAGGTCAGCCCAATGGCCACCATCGGTACGCGCCCAGCCTCAACGGTCAGCAGGACGACGGCCGCCGCGGCCAGCAGAATCGCGGCGATCTGCGCCGGGCCGAGCCGCTCGCGCAGGACCACGGCGCCCAGCAGGACGCTGAACAGCGGGTTGATGTAATAGCCCAGCGCCGCGTCCAGGGCCTGGTCCGCCGAGATCGACCAGACATAGATGCCCCAGTTCACGGTCACCAGAGCCGCCGTCACGGCGGCCATGGCCAGGGTGCGCGGCGATGTCAGGGCCTGGCGCAGATCGCCGGTGCGCCCGATCAGCACCAGGACCAGACCGGCCACGGGGACAGACCAGAGGATACGATGGGCAATGACTTCGGCAGGCGAGATATGCGCCAACGCCTTCATATACAGTGGCAAGAGTCCCCAGAGTACATAGGCCGAAACCGCAAAGGCAAAGCCGCGGCTGCTGTCCTGATTATCTGGCATCATGCTCACCTCCGATGGCCCGCCGCGCGCGGGATATCTCGCAGGTATATGATTGCTGTGTTAAGAACCATGGTCAAATTGCGACCGAAACTGACGGTAATCGACGACCGTGCAGCCACCATCGCAGAAACCGGTTCTGCCAGTACTCCGTTCCAGCCCGTTTTCGGTGCCGTGGTCCGGCGGGCGGGGTCGCGCTACATCAGTTCATCTTCGGCGTCGGTAGCGGAAATGCCCAATGCATCCAGCCCGTTTTCCAGATGGTCCGACATGTGCGGCGTCCCCAGCACGTAATCGGCACAGGGGGTCGATGCCTCTGCCTTGGCGGTGGCAATGGCTTCGGCCAGATCGTCGACATCGAAACTTTCGCGCCCGATCCACATGATCGCCACCAGCTCGGCCTGTTCGTCTTCGCTCATGCGGTCGATAAAGCCCCGCAACTCGCCCTCGGCCCGGTGCAATTCACGCCCCATCAGAACGACTTGCGCCACTTTGCGTGGGGAAATCTCCAACATTACGTATTCCTCCTGTTCGCGGTCCCTTGTCCGTATGTGATACCCCAGCCACGCCTGCCGTCCTTGATCTTGCGCAAACCGGTCGTCCGCCGGGGCGGTTGCTGCGAAACCATGCCATTGAAGCCAAGTCCCGGGCTCTTATACTGATTTGGCGCGCGACCGGTGCGCGCACCAAGGAGGGACGGACATGAAGATTGCGACCATGGCAACAGGGGGGATCGGCGGATTTCTGGCGGTGCGGCTGACTCAGGCCGGACATCAGGTCGCCGCCATTGCGCGCGGTGATCATCTGCGGGCCATCGCCGAGAACGGCCTGACCCTGGAGCATGGCACGGGCGTCGACACGGTGACCCCCTGGATTGCCACGGATGATCCTGCCGAGGTGGGCGAGGTGGACGCCATCATATTCGGCGTCAAGGGCGATGCACTGGAATCGGCGGCAAAAGCCTGTCTGCCGATGATTGGCGAGGACACGGTCGTTGTGCCTTTTCTGAACGGGGTCGAGGCCAGCGAGCGGCTGATGCAGATCCTGCCGGCGCATTGCGTCGCAAACGGCATGGCCCAGATCTCGACCACGATCGCCGCGCCGGGCGTCGTCCGGCAGGTCGGTGATTTCAGCCGGTTTGTTTTTGCCGAACGCGACAGCCAACCTTCGGCACGCATCGATGCGTTGCGGGCGGCGATCAAGGGCGCCGGTGCATCGGCCCCGGCGACCAACGATATCGACCGCGATCTGTGGATGAAGTTCGTTCTGTTCTCGGCGGTGTCCGGTGTCACGGCCGCCGGGCGCTGTACCATAGGCGATATTCTCGATCATCCGCCACTGGCCGATCTGATGCGGGCGGTGATTGCCGAGACCGCCGCGATCGGACGGGCCCGGGGCATTTCCCTGCCGATGACCGCCGAAGCGGACACCTGGAACCTGGTTCAGGGCCTGCCGCGCGCGATGCGGGCCTCGACCGCGATCGACCTGGAAGAAGGCCGCCCGCTTGAAATCGAGTGGATTTCCGGCGCCGCCAGGCGTCTTGCGGCACAGATGGATGTCCCGGCGCCGATCAACTCGGCCCTGTATGCGCTGTTGCTGCCGCACAAGACGGGCCACGGCTAGAGGCCGGTTTTCAGGGATCGGATTTGCCCAGAGGCACCACGTTGGACGCCTCCTGTTCGGCGATCTCCTCGAAATCGAAATTGTCCAGCCGCTGCGCCCGACGTCCGGCTTTTTCGGCGCTGATGCGAATCTCGGAGATATCCTTGGCCGCCTGACCGAAATGCCGGTCCAGATTATTCACCCGGTCGCCCAGCCGGTCGACATCCTTGTGCAGCAGGCCCAGCTCGCGGCGGATTGCGCCGGCCTGTTCGCGCATGCGCGCATCTTTCAGGATTGCGCGCATCGTGTTCAGCGTCGCCATGCAGGTGGTCGGCGACACGATCCAGACCCGCGCGGCAAAGCCGTCGCGCACCAGTTCCGCAAAATTCGCGTGCAGCTCGGCATAGACCGCTTCGGAAGGCAGGAACATCAGCGCGCCATCGGCGGTTTCGCCCTCGACGATGTAACGGTCTGAAATCGCCTTGATATGGGCGCGCACGGCGGTGCGCATCATCCTGGCGGCCTCGGTTGTCTGGGCCGGGGTTTCGGCGCGGCGCAGCGCCTCATAGGCCTCTAGCGGGAATTTGCTGTCGATGACGATGGGGCCTGGCGGATTGGGCAGGCGGATCAGACAATCGGCGCGCTTGCCGTTGCTCAGCGTCGCCTGCAATTGATAGCTGTCCTTGGGCAGCGCCTTGGACACGATGTCGTTCAACTGAATTTCGCCAAAGGCGCCACGCGTCTGCTTGTTGCTCAGGATGTCCTGCAGGGACAGCACATCGCCCGACAATTTGGTGATGTTGTCCTGTGCCTTGTCGATGGTGGCCAGACGCTCCTGTAGCTGGGTCAGCGAGGTTGCGGTCTGTTTGCTGCTGCCATGCAGGGTTTCGCGCATACGCTCCTGCATCTCGGTCAGGGCGCGGTTCTGGCGCATCATGTTGTCGGCCAGCCGGTCGTTCAGGTTCTGCTGCACATCCGACAGCCGGGTTTCCACGGTCTGTACCATCTGCACCTGGGCATTGGCCTGGGCATCGGAGACATGTTGCAACCCGCCGCGCAGCTGTTCCTGCCCCATGCCCAACTGCTGCACATGCTGCCCCAGCACCGCCATTTGCTGCGCAAGAGGTTCGGTCAGGCGGGCCGAGCGTGCCGCAGCGCGTGCGGCCAGAACCAGAAGGACCAGCACCAGCAGGATCAGCGTCGCCGCCCCCACCGCGCCCAGCACAAGCGGGTCGTTTGGCGCATAGCTTATACCGCCGATCTCGATCATGTGCGCCCGAAAAGGCGTTCGATATCGGCCAGTTTCAGTTCCACATAGGTCGGGCGGCCGTGGTTGCACTGGCCGGAATGCGGGGTGGCTTCCATCTCGCGCAGCAGGGCGTTCATCTCTTCGGCGCGCATGCGGCGGCCCGAGCGGACCGAGCCATGGCAGGCAACGCGCGACAGGATCGCCTCGATCCGGGCCTGCACGGTCTGACTGTCGCCCTGATCGGTCAGTTCATCGACGATGTCGCGCAGCATCGCGGCCGCATCGACCTCGCCCAGGATCGCCGGCGTTTCGCGCACCGCGATGGCGCCGCCGCCAAAGGGTTCGATGCTCAGACCCAGCCGCGCCAGATCGTCGGCGATGTCCAGCAGCCGGGCGCAATCCGGTTCCGGCAGATCGACGATTTCGGGGATCAGCAAGGCCTGCGCGGCCACGCCGGTTTCGGCCATCTGGCGTTTCAGCTTTTCATAGACCAGGCGTTCATGTGCTGCGTGCTGATCGACGATCACCAGGCCGGTCTCGGTCTGGGCGATGATGTAATTCTCGTGCACCTGGCCGCGTGCGGCGCCCAAAGGCAGGGCCTGTGCCGTCTCCGGCTCTGCGGGGTCGGGATCGGTCGGCAATTCGACGACGCGGGCGCTGTAGCTGTCCCGCATTTCAGCAAAGCCCGGGGCCTGTGCCGCATAGCCGGCGCGGCGCGCCTCCGGCGACGGGCGATCCATCTGATAGACCCGCGCGCCGGTCGGTTCCGGCGTCATCGCGCCCAGCGTGGCTTTCGCCACCGTGCTCGAGGCGCGGTGTCCGGCCTCGGCCAGCGCATGGCGCAGCGCCGAGACGATCAATCCGCGCGCGATGCCCGGATCGCGGAACCGCACCTCGGATTTCGCCGGGTGCACGTTGACGTCGACCAGCGTCGGGTCACAATCCAGAAACAGCGCCGCCACCGGGTGCCGGTCGCGCGACAGAAAGTCGAAATAGGCCGCCCGCAAGGCGCCGCCCAGCATCCGGTCGCGCACCGGGCGGCCGTTGACGAACAGATATTGCGCCACTGCCGCGCCGCGGGAATAGGTCGGCAGGGCGGCATAGCCAAACAGGCGGACGCCCTCGCGCGTGGCGTCGATGCGCAGCGCGTTGTCGGCGAAATCGCGGCCCAGGATACGGCCCAGCCGCCCATGCAGCGCGTCAAACAGATCGCCGGTTTCGGGATCGGCCCGAAACACCACGCGCCCGGCACCGCCGCTGACATCGCGCAGGGCAAAGCCGATGGCCGGTTCCGCCATCGCCAGCCGTTTCACCACATCGGTGATCGCCTGCGCCTCGGCGCGATCGCTGCGCATGAATTTCAGCCGGGCGGGCGTGGCATAGAATAGGTCCGACAGCTCGACCACCGTGCCGCCGCCCAGCGCCACCGGTTTCACCGGACCGATCTGCCCGCCGGCAACCCGGATACCGGCGGCGTCGGCCCCGGGCACACGGCTGGAGATGCTCAGGCGTCCGACCGCGCCCAGGGACGGCAGGGCTTCGCCGCGGAACCCGAAAGTGTGGATATTCAGCAGATCCGAACCGTCGATCTTGGACGTTGCGTGTCGTGACAGCGCCAGCGGCAGATCCCCGGCGGCGATGCCGCAGCCGTCGTCGGTCACCCGGATCAGCGTCTTGCCGCCATCCGCGACATCGATGCCGATGCGCGTGGCACCCGCGTCGATGGCGTTCTCGACCAGTTCCTTGACCGCCGAGGCCGGGCGCTCGACCACCTCGCCCGCCGCGATGCGGTTGATCGCGGCTTCGTCCAGTTGACGGATTACCGGGCGTTCTTCGCCGATTTGGGGGTTCGTGTGCGCCATACCCCTATACCTAGCATGGGTATCAACGATTCTGCCACCGGAATGATCGGCGTGCCGCCCGCAAGGCCACAACCGTAACTTGCAGGGTGCCGGCCGGTATCGCCACAGGGGTGCGGCACCGGTATTTACGCTATACATCGCGCCGCGAACCGGATAGGTGCCGTCGCTTGATTCACCCTGCGCGTCGTTTTCCCGCCCGCGCCGTCAGCAGAAAAGAACCCGCACGTGAAACACACTTTGGCAGAAGCGCTGCAGCGGCAGGGCTATGACACCCTGACCCCGGTCCAGCAGGCCGTGACCGATCCCGGGCTGGGCCATTCCGACCTGCTGGTGTCGGCACAGACCGGGTCTGGCAAGACCGTCGGCTTTGGCCTGGCCATCGCGCCGACCGTGTTGGGCGAAGGCGATCATTTCGACGCTGCCGGGGCACCGCTGGCGCTGGTCATCGCGCCGACCCGGGAACTGGCGCTGCAGGTCCGGCGCGAACTGGCCTGGCTGTTCGGCCCGGCGGGGGCGCATCTGGCCTCGTGCGTCGGCGGCATGGACATGCGCGACGAGCGCCGGGCGCTGGCCCGCGGAGCGCATATCGTGGTCGCCACGCCCGGTCGGCTGCGCGACCACATCATGCGCGGAACCATCGACATGAGCGCCCTGCGCGCCGTGGTGCTGGACGAGGCCGACGAGATGCTGGACCTGGGATTTCAGGAGGATCTGGAATTCATCCTGGCGGAATCGCCGCAGGACCGGCGCACGCTGATGTTTTCGGCCACGGTGCCGCGCGGCATCGCCCGGCTGGCGGAAAACTATCAGACCGACGCGATCCGCATCACCACTGCCGCCGAGGCGCGCCAGCACAGCGATATCGAATACCGGGCCCTGTCGGTGGCGCCGCGGGACGTGGAAAACGCCATCATCAACGTGCTGCGCTATTACGAGGCGCCCAATGCGCTGGTCTTTGCCAATACACGGGCGATGGTCAACCGGCTGACCACGCGCCTGTCCAATCGCGGTTTTTCGGTGGTGGCGCTGTCCGGCGAACTGTCACAGAGCGAACGCACCCATGCGCTGCAGGCGATGCGCGATGGGCGGGCGCGGGTCTGTGTTGCCACCGATGTCGCGGCCCGGGGCATCGATCTGCCCAGTCTTGATCTGGTGGTGCATGCAGAACTGCCCAACAGCCATGAGACCCTGCTGCACCGCTCGGGCCGCACGGGGCGGGCCGGGCGCAAGGGCGTCAGCGCGCTGATCGTGCCGCCGGTCGCGCGCAAGAAATGCGAGCGGTTGCTGCGCTTTGCCAAGCTGACCGCGGAATGGGACCAGGCGCCCTCGGCCGAGGCGGTGCGCGCCCGCGACGGCGAACGGATGCTGGCCGATCCGGTCTGGCAGCAACCTGCCGAGCCGACAGAACTGGCGCGCGATCTGTTGGCGCGGTTCGGCCCCGAGCAGATCGCGGCTGCCTATGTCGCGCTGTATGAAAGCCGTCATTCCGCGCCCGAGGAACTGTCGCCTGCGGGTTCTGCGGCCAAACCCGAGCCGCGCGCGCCCTTTGGACCCAGTGTCTGGTTCTCGGTTTCTGGTGGTAAAAAGGCCGGGATCGAGACCCGCCGCCTGCTGCCGATCCTGTGCAAGGCAGGCGACATCACCCGGGACGACATCGGCGCGATCCGCATTCAGTACGACGAAAGCTTTGTCGAGATCAGCGAGGCGCGCGCCGACGGTTTTGCCGCCGCCCTCGGACCCGAGATGACGGTCGAGGACGGCGCCAGGGTCACCCGACTGGACAGTGCACCCGATCTGGGTGGCAGGCAGCGCCCGGGTGGCAAACCCGTTGGCGGCAAACCTTTCAAGGGCAAAGCCAAGCCCCATCGCGGCAAGCCGCCGACCGAACCCGTCGCACAGGCGACCGCCGCCGCCGCGCCCCCGGTGGCGCCGCCGGACGCAACTCCAATCGATTGGAACGACGCCCCCGTTCCCCGGGTAAAAAAGCCGAAACCGGGATCAAAACCCAAGGGCGCGGCCGCAAAATACAAGAAACCCCGTGCCAAGGCCGCCGGCCACCCCGGGGGGGCTGATACGCCTTATCAACCGCGCGGGACGGCGGCCAAACGGAAACCGGTTCCGCCGCACAAGGGCGCCGCGCCGCTTGTGGGCAAGCCCAACAGCAAGAAAAACAAGGCCCGCCGCGCCGCTGCCGCCGCTGCGGCAAAGGCGCAGGGCGGGGACAAGCCTCCCAAGCGCCGTACGCCGAAATCGTGACGCATCAGCCCTGTTGCGGCGCCCCGGCCCGGGTGCGGCAAGGGCCGAACAGCGCCGCCGCAGCCAGGATCAGGCCGGACATCGTGGCGATCATGCCGGCCGCGCTGACCGCATCCTGACCGCCCAGCCACAGCGGGCCGTAACCTGCCAGAATATAGCCACTAACCGCGGAAAGCACCGCAAAGGCGACGCTCCAGGCCACCTGATGTTCCAGCCGGTTGGTCATCAGCCGGGCCGCCGCGGGCGGGCAGATGAACATGGCGATCACGATGATCGAGCCGACCGCGTCAAAGGCCGCCACCGCCGCCACCGCCGCGGTGATCACCAGCGCCAGCCCCAGCAGATCGGTGCGGATACCCAGCGTGCGGGCAAAGCCTTCGTCAAAGGTCGACAGCTTTAGCGGTCGCCAGAACAGCAGGGTGAACAGGATCACGCCGATCAGGGTGATCGCAATGCGCGGCAGTTCCACCGGCAGGCCGCGCAGGGCCTCGTGGTCCAGCAGCGAGCTCCAGCCGGTGGCGTCCAGCCAGATCAGGCTTTCCAGATTGCCATAAAGCGCGTGTTCCACATCCAGGTGGACGCTGGACGTGTCGGACTGTTCCAGCAGCAGTACCCCGGCGGCGAACATGGCCGTAAAGACCACGCCCATCGCCGCGCCCGGCTCGATTCGGCCCAGACGGCGGATCGCCTCGATCAGCACCACCGCCAGCACCGCGGCGCCGGCAGCGCCCAGCATCATTGGCCAGGCGGCGATCACACCGGTCGCCAGAAAGGCGACGACGATGCCGGGCAGGACCACATGGCTGATCGCATCGCCGATCAGCGCTTGCCGCCGCAGCACCAGGAAATTGCCGGGCAGGGCACAGGCCACGGCGGCAAAGATGCCGATCAGCAGCGGTGGCAGTGACAGGGGAACGAACTCGGAACCGGTCATGCGGGCACGCCTTTCGGTCCGCCGATGATGCGGTCGACCTCGGCGATCTGGTCCCGGGTCAGGACGGTTTCGATGTCGCGCAACCCGTCATACAGGGCCGCCGCTGCCTCGTGGGTCTGATCGGCGCGGATCACCTGCCAGCGTCTTTCGTCGCGCAGCGCCTTGGCGGCGCGGGCGCGGCCCTTGTCGGTGGCAACCCCGTCCGGGCGCGCCAGCCCGGCCCGGTGCAGCAGGCGCAGCGTCAGTTTTTCATAGATCGGCTGACCCTGGGCCAGCGCCAGCAGCCCCTGGCGCAGATGCACGCGCTTTTGAAACCGCAGGTGGCGCAGCACCGCCGCCAACACGCCGCGCCCGGGGGCCAGCAGTAGCGACAGGGCAAAACAGGCAAAGCTGACCAGCACGATGATCGGCCCCGTTGGCAGGTTCGGGGCCGAGGCCGAAATCGCCGCGCCGACATAACCCGATGCCCCGCCGACCAGCCCGGCCAGCAGAACCACCCGGTCGCTGCGCTCGGTCCAGAACCGCGCGGTGACCGGCGGGATGATCAGCAGCGCGACGATCAGGATCAGCCCGACGATCTTCAGCCCGACGACGGTGATCGCCATGACCAGCGCCATCATCGCCAGATCGATCCGCGCCACCGGCAGGCCGCGTGCCGCGGCATATTCCGGGTCAAAGGCCACCAGGGTCATCGGCCGGCGCAGCAGCAGGATCAGCGCCAGCGTGGCGGCCCCGCCCAGGGCGATCACCAGGGCGTCGTTCCACAGCATGCCGGCGGTCGAGCCCAGCAAAAAGCTTTCCAGACCGGCCTGTCGGCCCGATCCCATGGTCTGGATGATCGTCAACAGCACGATGCCCAGCCCGAAAAACACCGACAGGACGGCGCCGATCGCCGCGTCTTCGGCCAGCCGGGTGCGGCGCACCAGCCAGTTGAGGCACAACAGGCCGACCCAGGCGGACAGGGCCGAGCCGGCCAGCAGTCCGATCAGGTTGCGGCCATCGCCGCCCAGCATCACCATCAGGATAAAGGCCAGGCAGACGCCGGGCAGGGTGGCGTGGCTGATCGCGTCGCTGACCAGGGCGCGTTTGCGCAGGAACAGGAACGTGCCCGTGGCCCCGGCGGCGACACCCAGCAGGGTCGCGCCGATGGCCACCAGCGTGGCGTTATAGCCCAGTTGCAGCAGCAGCGCGTCGCTTATCATGGTGTCACCCCAGGGCGCGGGCCAGCTGGTCGACCTGCGCGGTGGCCAGACGTCCGCCATAGGTGGCCTGCAGGGTCTCGGCGGTAAAGGTCGTCTCGACCGGACCCTCGGCGACCCTGCTGGTGTTGATCAGGAACACGTTGTCGAAATAGTCGCGCACCGTCGCCAGGTCGTGATGTACGACCACCACGGTCTTGCCTGCCGCGCGCAACGATTTGAGCACGCCGATGATCGCCTTTTCGGTGGCCGCATCGACCCCGGCAAAGGGTTCGTCCAGCAGATAGAGATCGGCATCCTGCGCCAGCGCCCGGGCCAGAAACACCCGTTGCTGCTGGCCACCGGACAATTGTCCGATCTGACGATCCGCGAAATCGACCATGCCGACCCGGTGCAGGCATTCCGTGGCCTGCTGCCGATGCCGCGCCCGGACCCGGCCCAACAGCCCCAGTTGGCGATAGAGTCCCATCAGGACCACGTCGATGACCCGGGTCGGAAAATCCCAGTCGATGCTGGCGCGCTGTGGCACATAGGCGATGCGCGACCGCTGGCTCTGCAGCGGCGCGCCAAAGACCTGGACCTGGCCCGACAGAGGCGTGATGATCCCCAGTGCGGCCTTGAGCAGCGTCGATTTTCCGGCGCCGTTGGGGCCGATGATCGCGGTCATGGCGCCCGGTTGCACGGTCATGTCCACCGAGAACACCGCCGGCTTCTGACCATACGACACCGTCAGCCCCCGGATCGCCAGCGGACTGTCCGCGGCGGAATTCCGTGCCGCGTCCTGCCCGTGCAGGGTTGCCAGTTCCACGTTCATCTCAGAACCCCGCCGACAATCTGCCGCTCATGCCGCGCGCTGGCACGTCCGCGCCCAAGGCCGACGCGATCACTGTCACGTTGTGATCGATCATGCCGACATAGGTGCCCTCATAGGTGCCCTCGGGACCCATCGCGTCGCTGAACAGCTCGCCGCCGATCTGTACCTTGTGCCCCTTGGCGGCGGCCCCCTCGATCAGGGCGCGGATACTGCGGTCAGACACCGAGCTTTCGACGAATACCGCGGTGATGCCACGATCCACCAGCAGATCCACCAGCGCGCTGACCCGGTTCAACCCGGCCTCGCTTTGGGTCGAGATGCCCTGAATGCCCAGCACTTCGACGTCATAGGCGGCGCCGAAATAGCCGAATGCGTCATGCGCGGTCAGCAGGACGCGGTTTTCCGGCGGCACCTGGCGCATGCTGGCCTCGGCATAGCGGGCCAGTCCGTCCAACTCGGCCAGATGCGCCGCGGCGTTGGCGGCAAAGATGTCGGCGCTGTCGGGCCGGGTCTCGGTCAGGGCGATCTGCACCTGCTTGACCACTTCTTTCCACAAAACCGGGGTCATCCAGACATGCGGGTCGAATTTGTCGGCATAGTCGTCATGGCCGCGCAACAGATTGCGTGGCAGCCCCTCGGCCACCGCGACCACGTTGCGCTTGCGCGCCAGGTCCTGAAAAAAGTCTTCCATCTGTGCTTCCAGATACAGGCCATGCCACAGAACCAAATCGGCGCGGGTCATCGCGACGATATCGGTGCGGGTCTGACGATAGGCATGGGGATCGACACCGGGACCCATCAACGCCTTGACCTCAACCAGATCGCCGCCGACCTGCCGGGCGGCATCGGCAATCATGCCGGTGGTGGCCACCACCTGCAGCGGCTGGTCGGCCCGGACCGGTCCAGCCAGCGGCAGGATCATCGCGGCGGCGATTGCAGACAGAAATGTACGGCGCAGAATCATGGTTGGGTCCCATTCAGGTCGGTTTCGATGAATATGAGAGTGACTCGCAAGTAAGTCAATGCTATTGAGAATTATTCGCAAGAAAGACAGGGTGTATCCGGTCCTTCGGAAAGAAATCCAAGGCGCGCGCGTGCAAACCTGTGGCATGCGTGCCGATTGCGCGGGCGGATGCGCTGGGCGCAATGGGTGAGTGCCGGGTTGTAGGTGTCAGTCTGTCTGGCGCGGCGGGATGATCTGTTGTGCGATTCCGGCAAACAGCAGGTAGACGCTGGTAACCACCAGCCCCCAGTGTGCCCAGCTTTGCGGGTGGAAATCGACCCAGGCGGCCCAGCCTGCAAAGAAGGTCCAGGCCAGCGCCATCGGCAATGTCAGGTTGCGCCAGCGTTCGGTGCGCACCGGGTGGACGAATTTCAGGGGTGTAAACATGGTGATGGCCAACGTGGTGACCAGTGCCAGGATGACCCAGAAATTCGGTTGCAGCGCAAACACGACCAGCACCACCATGTTCCAGCAGCCGGGAAAACCGGCAAAGGAGTTGTCCTTGGTCTTCATCCGCGTATCGGCAAAATACATGGCGCTGGCAAAGGTGATGACGATGATCGCGACCCAGCCGGTCCAGCCGCTCATCAACCCGGACTGAAACAGGGCAAAGGCCGGGATGAAGACATAGGTCAGATAGTCGATGATCAGGTCCAGGATCACCCCGTCAAATTGCGGCGCATAGTGTTTGACGTGGTATTTGCGGGCCAGGGGACCGTCGATACCGTCGACAAAAAACGCCACGACCAGCCACAGAAACATCAGGCTCCACTTGGTCTCGGCCGCCGCCAGCATGGCCAGCATGGCAAAGACCGCGCCGGTCGCGGTGAACAGATGGACAAGCAGGGCGCTGTGTTTCGGGGCCATGCCTAGCGTCATGGCGGAACCGCAGATCGGATGCAAAGCAAAATCTCACGACCTGCCGGCGGTGCGGTGCTCAGTTGCCGACGCGCACCTCTTCCAGCGGATAGGCCAGGCTGTCCTGATCCTGCCACGCACCGTGGCAATCGTGACAAAAGCTCTGCGACAGGCGCATCATCCTGCCGTCGGGTTGCACCGCCTCGTAAAACCAGTCATCGCTGTCCGGTGCGCCGCCCTGGTCCAGCTTGGTCATCAGGAACAGGGGGCCGACCCGGGCGGTCCCGTCGGCGCTCAGCGCGATGCTTTCCTTGGCCAGTACCGAGCCGGCGGGCATGCGCACACCCTCGGGGGCAAAGGCCAGATAGGACTCGGCCGCCTCGGCATTGGCAAAAGTCTGTAACAGACGGTCGCCATGCGGGCCGGCGACGGCGGGCCGGGTCGAGGCCACGGTCCAGCCGCGATAGGCGGTGGCTGCCGGATGGCCGCTTTTGGCGTAGGCCGTCTGCATGTCCTGCGCGATACAATCATACAGCGTTTCGATCTCGGCGGCGCTCAGTTCCCAGGTGTCGCCCTGCGGCGCGGCGCAGGTGTCGGCCAGGGCCGCGCCGGTCAGGCCGATCAGGGCGGCCAGGCTGCTCTGGCACAGGTTTGCGGGTCGTGTCATGGTGGTCTCCTCTCGGTAATACGGGATGCCGGGGTCGTGTCGCGAGGTTCCCGTATCGTGCCACGCCCGACCCGCCCGGCGTAGGCACGCTTGTGCACAAGCCTGTGACGAAACGAGAGTCCGGGCTGCGCGGGCGGGCGGATCAGGCTCTTGGGTGGGCGCGGTCATAGACCTCGAGCAGGCGCGCCGTGTCCACCGCCGTATAGGTCTGTGTCGTGGACAGAGAGGCATGACCCAGCAATTCCTGGATGCAGCGCAGATCGCCCCCGGCCTCCAGCAGATGGGTGGCAAAGCTGTGGCGCATCGCATGCGGTGTCGCGGTGGCGGGCAGGCCCAGTTGCATCCGGGCCTTGGCCATTGCCTCCTGGATCGCCCTTGGGTTCAACGCACCGCCGCGGACGCCTCGAAACAGCGGCGTCTCTGCCGTCATCGGGTGCGGGCACAGGCGCAGATAGGCGCTGACCGCGTCGCGGGCGGCATCCAGCACCGGCACCACGCGTTCCTTGCCGCCCTTACCGACGATCCGCAGCGTCGGGGGCAGCGGCGCGTCGGCTCCGGTCAGGCCCAGGGCTTCGGAGATCCGCAGCCCGCAGCCGTAGAGCAGCGTCACCACGGCAACGTCGCGCGCCGCGACCCAGCTGTCTCTGGATTGCAGTTCCACCGTGTCGATCATCGCACGGGCGGCCTGTTCATCCAGCGGGCGGGGCAGTTTCTTGCGGAAACGTGGTGCGCGGGTGGCCAGAACGGCGGTGGGTTCAAACCCCTCGCGCTCTGCCAGCCAGCGGTAAAAGGATTTCACGGCCGACAGCTTGCGCGCCAGCGAGCGCGGTCCGACCCCGGCGCTGCGGGTGCGGGCCATCCAGGCGCGCATGTCCGAAACGCTGATGCGCTGCAGTGCTGCCAGTCCTTGCGCGCCGCCGTGATGCAGACACATGAAACCGAGGAAATCGGTCACATCGCCGCGATAGGCGGCGATGGTGTTTGCCGAGGCGCCGGCCAGCGCCTTTTGCCCGTCCAGCCAGGTCTGCAATGCATCCCGGCAGGCCGGCGAAATCGGGGTCACGACAGCCAGTGGCGCATCGACCGTTCGAACACACCGGCGAAGAACGCCAGCAGGTCGGTGCCTTGTTGCGGGCTGAACTGATGCGAGTCCTTGGCACCCATCACCAGCATGCCGGGCAGGCGACCGGCCCCCAGATCCAGCTTGAGACAGGCCTCGGACTGGATCTGATCGGCGATCTCGCCATAGATGCGGTCGCTGGCCAGCTGGATCTGGCGCAGGCTGACCTGGCGGGGCGATCCGCCGCGCATCTGGGTGATATAGCTGTCCACGAATCCCGGCTCGACCACGGTCAGCACGCTGCCCATGCGCTGCACCGACGGATCGCTCTCGGCCTGGGCGGATTCAAGCACCAGAGTAATGGCGTCCACGCGCAGGATTTCGGCCACCTCGCCCCTCAGATCGCGCAGGAACGGTTCGAACTCCAGCGGATCCAGCAGCCGCAACACGGCGCGGTGCACCTGGTTGGTGCCGGCCAGGTTCTCATAGGCGGCGGCGATGACGCTGCGGTGGGTATCTTCCAGCCGGTCCAGCCGGTTTTCCAGCCGGTCCATTGCGATGCCGCGCAGATCGACGATGTTTTCCCCCATCAGGCGTTCGTTGGCGGACACGAGGGCGCGCATCACGTCCTGATCCTCGAGAATGGCATCGGGTTTGGCAATGATCGCCGAGCGCAGGGCGTCTTCCAGTTTCGGGCTGCTGCTCATTCGGGCCTCGTTTTTTGTGTTTTAGGGCTTATAGCACGTCTGGCGCCATCGTGGCGTGCAAAACCGCGACAGCGCCGCGAATGATGTCCAAATGACAACAGGCGGCATCCGCGACGGGGCGATAGCGCCCATCGCGGATGCCGATCCGCGTGGCATTTACAGGATTTTCTGTCCGGTCTTGGCCCAGTCCGCCATAAAGGCGTCCAGCCCCTTGTCGGTCAGCGGGTGGCTGGCCAGCGCCTTGATCACGCCCGGCGGCGCGGTGATCACGTCGGCGCCGATGCGCGCGCTTTCGGTGACATGGTTCACCGTGCGGATCGAAGCGGCCAGGATCTGGGTGTCAAAGCCGTAATTGTCATAGATGGTGCGGATGTCGGCGATCAGGTCCATGCCATCCAGGTTGATATCGTCCAGCCGCCCGATAAAGGGGCTGATGAATGTCGCGCCCGCCTTGGCCGCCAGCAGTGCCTGATTGGCCGAGAAACACAGGGTGACATTGACCATGTGGCCCTCGTCGGTCAGCACCTTACAGGTTTTCAGCCCGTCCCAGGTCAACGGCACCTTGACGGCGATATTCTCGGCGATCCCGGCCAGCTTGCGGCCTTCGGCGATCATCTCATCGGCTTTCAGGGCGACCACTTCGGCGCTGACCGGGCCATCGACCAGGTCGCAGATTTCCTTGGTGACCTCGAGGATATCGCGGCCCGATTTCAGGATCAGCGACGGGTTCGTGGTGACGCCGTCCACCATGCCCAGATCGTTCAGTTCGGCGATGGCGTCGATTTCGGCGGTGTCGACAAAGAATTTCATGGCGCGCGGTCCTTTGGTGGGTTGGCCTTGGTTCCCGATGGCTTTACCCCAAGAGCCGAGATGCTGAAACCCCCGAGAGGCAAGCCGCGGTGAGCCAGCCGGAATTCTTCGATCAGGGCGCGCTGGTGGCGGTTCTGACCACGCAGCCGCTGGACCGGCTGCTGGATTACAAGGCGCCCGAGGGCGGTTGTTTGACAGGTGCCTTTGTCGAAGTGCCATTGGGCCCGCGCAAGGTGTTGGGCGTGGTCTGGGGGGCGGGGCAGGGCGATTTCGACCTGTCCCGCATCCGCTCGGTCATCCGGGTGCTGGACGCGGCGCCGATGCGCGACGAAATGATGACCTTTCTGACCCGCGCCGCCGATTACACGCTGACGCCGATGCCGGCGATGCTGCGGCTGGCGACCCGGGCGCCGGGGCTGAGCGATCCGCCCTCGATGCGCAAGGTCTATCGGCGGGGGCAGGGCGAACCGGACCGCATGACCGATGCGCGCCGCCGGGTGCTGGCGGTGCTGCAGGATTATGGCGGCCTGTCCTTTACCCTCAAGGAACTGGCCGAAATGGCCGGGGTCACCGCGTCGGTGGTCAAGGGGCTGGTGAAACAGGGTGCCGTGGCCGAGCTGGACCGTCCGCGCGATCTGCCCATGCCGCCGCTGGACCCGGACCGTCCCGGCAAGGCGCTGACCGACGATCAGGCGGCGGCGGCGGATCACATGCGGACGGCGCTGCGCAGCCGGACTTATGGCACCACGCTGCTCAAGGGGGTGACCGGGTCGGGCAAGACCGAAGTCTACCTGGAGGCGGTGGCCGAATGCCTGGCACAGGGGCGACAGGCGCTGGTCCTTTTGCCCGAGATCGCGCTGACGGCGGAATTCCTGACCCGGGTCGAGGCGCGGTTCGGCGCGCGTCCCGCCGAATGGCATTCCGGCGTCACCCTGACCGAACGGCGGCGGGTCTGGAAGATGGTCGGTCAGGGCAACGCGCAGCTGGTGGTGGGCGCAAGATCGGCGCTGTTCCTGCCGTTTCAGCATCTCGGCCTGATCATCGTCGATGAGGAGCACGACACCAGCTACAAGCAGGAAGACGGGGTGCTGTACAACGCGCGGGACATGGCGGTGCTAAGGGCGGCAATCTGCGGCGCCCGTGTGGTTCTGGCCAGCGCCACGCCCAGTCTGGAAAGCTGGGCCAACGCGCAGTCCGGAAAATACGGCATGGTCGAACTGACGGCCCGGTTCGGGGCCGCCGTGATGCCCGAGATGCGTGCCATCGACATGCGGGCCGAAAAGCTGCAGGCCGGCAGCTGGATTTCGCCGAGCCTGCGCATGGCGGTGCAGGACCGGCTGGCCAAGGGCGAACAGGCGATGCTGTTCATCAACCGACGCGGCTATGCGCCGGTGACCCTGTGCCGGGCCTGCGGTCAGCAGGTCGGTTGCGATCACTGCGATGCGCGCATGGTCGAGCACCGGTTTCTCAAGCGCCTGATGTGCCATCAATGCGGCGAGACGCGACCGATCCCGACCGTCTGTCCGGCCTGTGGCGCCGAGGATCGGCTGGCCCCGGTCGGCCCCGGCGTAGAACGGCTGGGCGAAGAGGCGGTGGCACTGTTTCCCGATGCGCGGATCGCGACGCTCAGTTCCGATCTGTTTGGCAGCGCCCGGGCGCTGAAGGCCGAGATCGAAAAGATCGCGGCGGGCGAGGCGGATATCATCATCGGCACCCAACTGGTTGCCAAGGGGCACAACTTTCCGCTGTTGACGCTGGTTGGGGTGATCGATGCCGATCTGGGGCTGCAGGGCTCGGATCTGCGCGCCGCCGAGCGCACGTTCCAGCTGATGCGCCAGGTGGCGGGGCGCGCCGGGCGGGCGGAACGGCCCGGCACCGCGCTGTTGCAGACCTTTCAGCCCGAACACCCGGTGATCCGGGCGATCCTGTCCGGCGACGAGGACGGATTCTGGCGCGCCGAGGCAGCCGAGCGCGAGGTCGCCGGCGTGCCGCCTTTTGGCCGCATGGCCGGGATCATCCTGTCCGGCAGCGACGTGGCGCAGGTGTTCGATCTGGGCAATGCGCTGGCGCGGGCCGATGCGCCGCTGCGCCGGATCGGCGCACAGGTCTTCGGACCGGCGCCTGCCCCGATCGCGCGCATCCGCGGCCGCCACCGGGTGCGCCTGCTGGTCAAGGCCGCCAAGGGCGCGCCGCTGCAAGAGGCGCTGGCCGCTTGGATTGCGCCATTTCGCCCAAAGGGCGATCTGCGGCTGAATGTCGATATCGACCCGCAGAGCTTTTATTGACCCCGGCCGGTCGGGTCAGATCGCCGAACTGTGCCCCGCCTTGCTGAGGTCATAGGCATCAAAGCTGCGCGCGATCATGCGGGTCAGCGCCCGCGCCTCGGGCGGGATTTCGACGCCGTTGCGGGTCATCGCCAGAATGCCGGGGAAATCCTGACTGGCCTGCGAGAACATCCGGTCCAGCTCGGTGCGGTCGATGGCAAAGCGCGTGGTGATCTCGTCGCTGTCGATGCGGAAATCGCACATCAGAGCCTCGATCATGCGCGCCCGCAGCGTATCCTGACCACGGAACCGGTGACCGCGCGTCGTCGAGAACCGGCCCTCGCGGATGCGGCTGGTATGGGCCGAGGTGGCCGGCGCATTCTGAGCAAACCCCTGCGGAAAGCGCGAGATCGCCGACGCACCGACACCGATCAGCACCTCGGAGGTATCGTCGGTATAGCCCTGAAAATTGCGCCGCAGCCGGCCCAGGCGCTGGGCCCGGGTCAGCCCGTCGCCCTTTGTGGCGAAATGATCGATGCCGATCTCGGCGTAGTTGTCCCACAGGAACAGCTTGCGCGCGGTCTCGAACAATTCCAGCCGTTCCTGCGGTGTCGGCAGGGCGTCAGACGGGATCAGTTGTTGCCGCTTGGCCATCCACGGCACATGCGCATAGCCATACAGCGCCACCCGGTCGGGATTGAGCGAAAGCAGCTTTTGTACGCTTTCTGTCATCCGCGCCTGGCTCTGATGCGGCAGGCCGAACAGGATATCGGCATTCAGGCTGGGCACGCCGCGGTCGCGAATCATTTCGACCGCATTGCGGGTGATGTCATAGCTTTGCAGCCTGCCAATGGTCTGCTGAATTTCCTCGTCGAAATCCTGCACCCCGATCGAGGCCCGGTTCAGCCCCGCCGCCGCCAGCGCGTCCATGCGCGGGGCGTCGATTTCATTGGGGTCGATCTCGACCGAGAATTCGGCATTCGGGGCCAGCGGCGCCACCGCTGCGATGGCCGCCGCGAGGTCGCTCATCATGTCCGGGCTGAGCAGCGTCGGTGTGCCGCCGCCCCAGTGCAGGCGCGACAGCTGCACGCCCTGGGGCAAACTGCCGGCCAACAGCCGCAATTCGGCCTTGAGGGTCTCGAGATAAGCCCGCACCGGTGCGTCGCTTTGGGTGCCCTGGGTGCGGCAGGCGCAGAACCAGCACAGACGCCGGCAGAACGGCACGTGCAGATACAGCGAGATGCGGGCACCTTCAGGTATTTGCGATATCCAGGTCGCATAAAGTTCGGGCCCCACATCATTGCTGAAATGGGGCGCTGTCGGGTAGCTTGTGTAGCGGGGTACTTTGGCGTCAAAGAGTCCCAAATCGGCCAATTGTGATTTCGTAACCATCCGTTTAGGGTAGGCGAGATTGAAAACTGCGAGCTTTGACCCAGATCAAGTTGTGAAAATGATGAACGCGCCTGGACAGACAATGAGCGTAAACTGCACGGAATGCCCCATCCGGCACCGGGCGGTCTGCGCGCGCTGTGAAAGCGACGAATTGGTGCGTCTGGAAGAGATCAAGTACTATCGCAGCTTCGAGGCGGGGCAGACCATCATCTGGTCCGGCGACAAGATGGACTTCGTCGGATCCATGGTGTCTGGCATCGCGACCCTGACCCAGACCATGGAGGACGGGCGGACCCAGATGGTAGGCTTGCTGTTGCCGTCGGACTTCGTCGGCCGGCCCGGACGCGACGGCGCCGCCTATGACGTCGTGGCGACCACCGACATCGTCATGTGCTGTTTCCGCAAGAAGCCGTTTGAACAGATGATGCGGGAAACGCCCAGTATCGCCCATCGCCTGCTGGAGATGACGCTGGACGAACTGGACGCCGCGCGCGAATGGATGCTTGTGCTGGGGCGCAAGACGGCGCGGGAAAAGATCGCCAGCCTGCTCAGCATCGTCGGGCGGCGGGACGCCTCGCTGCATCCCGATTCCGGCCCGATCGGCCCGATGGTGTTCGACCTGCCTCTGACGCGCGAGGCCATGGCCGACTATCTGGGCCTGACCCTGGAAACCGTCAGCCGTCAGATGTCGGCACTGAAAAAGGACGGGGTCATCAGCCTGAAGGGCAAGCGCCACGTCACCGTGCCCGACATGGCGCGATTGATGGAAGAGGCCGGCGACGACGCAGATGGCGGGTTTTTGGGCTGAAACCCGCGCCCCACACCAGTATTATTTCGAGCAAGGCAAGTCTTTTCCCGGCAGGGGCCGGGGCTGAAAGCGTGACCTGTGGGCCATTGGCCGCTTCGGACGGGTGCGGCCGCGGCATGACGGCTTGTCTCGGTTGTGCGGCGATGTCAGCATGGCAAGACATTACAAACGGAGGTCGGGATGCAATTTGAAAGTTTGATCGCGATGCTACTGGTTGGCGCCATTGCCGGCTGGATCGCCGGCAAGCTCATGAAGGGCCGGGGTTTTGGCCTGATCGGCAACATCATCGTCGGAATCGTCGGTGCGTTTCTGGCCGGGCTGATCTTTCCGGCGCTGGGGTTCTCGGTGGGCGGCGGGCTGATCGCATCAATCTTTCACGCCACTATCGGAGCTGTGATCCTTTTATTCCTGATCCGGCTGGTCAAACGCGTCTGAGCCGAGATCGCGGCGCCTTGGCCGATGGCGCCGATGGATGTGGCTTGCGGCTAATGTGCCATAAAGACCGGCACAGCGGATTTCTCCAGCATGTTGCGGGTGGCGCCGCCCAGAATCGCTTCGCGAAAGCGGGAATGGCCATAGGCGCCCATCACCATCATGTCCGCCGATGTATCCGTGGCGTGCCGGTTCAGGATATCGGACACCCGGTTCATCGTCTTGCCCAGAACGTCGATCTCGCATTTGATCCCGTGCCGTGCCAGCATCTGCGACAACAGCCCGCCGGGATCCGAGCGTTCCGGCCCGTGCGATGGCGGATCGATCACCACGATGCGCACCAGGTCGGCGTTGCGCATAAACGGCAGGGCGCGGCGGATCGCGTTCAGAGCCTCGACGCTTTCGTTCCAGGCCGCCAATATCGTACGCGGCTGACTGAGAGGTTGATAGTCGTCCGGCACCACCAAAACCGGGGCGTGTCCTTCGAACAGGGCCGCTTCGACGATCGGCTCGACTTCGGCGCCACGGTCCTCGCCATAGGGGCGGGGCATCACGACAAGGTCCGAAAATCGCGCGTGATGCGCGACATGTCGCCCCAGATCCGCAATCTGCGCCACGCCGTCATCCGCCGACCAGCGCACCCCGGATTTACCCAGAACGGCGTTGGCATGCGCCAGGATTTCGGCCGCCTCGGCATTGGCGCGTGCCAGGGTTTCCTGCAGCACCATGGCGTTGGCTCCGGCATAATAATAACCGGTTTGGGTGCGATCCACGCCCAAACACAGCGCTTCGGCGTGCCCATCCTGAGCCTCGGCCAGCGCGATGATCTGGTTCAGTGGAGCGGCTGCGATTCCGGGATCTGTCAGCACGGTCAGCAACGATTTATAAGCCATTTGGACCTCGCAGTTGGCAATCCCGGTCTGGCCAAGCCGACGGGATGTTGTACCATGAGGACTGTCATAGAAACGCTGCTGGCGTCTTGATGCAGATCAATGCGGAATTTTCACGTAATTCGCATTAAGCGGCCAGTCTTACCTAGGGGCGCGGCTGTCGAGTCGCGCCCGTGACGCATACGGACGAAAAAAGGGACGCAAAATGTCGAACTACATCAAGCTTATCGCGCTTGGTCTCGTCACGCTGGTTGCGATGATCGGGATCAACTATGCGCGTGATACGGCTTACATGGTCCATGCCATCATCGTGATGCTTGTGGCCGGTGGCCTTTTCCTGTGGACGCTTCGCCGGACCGACGAACACAAAGATGTCGTCGATAATTCGGGCGAATACATGGACGGTGTCATTCGCGCCGGGGTCATCGCGACATCACTTTGGGGGGTCGTCGGGTTTCTCGTCGGCGTGATCATCGCGTTTCAGCTGGCCTTTCCGCAGCTCAATTTCGAGTGGGCGCAAGGTTATGCCAATTTCGGACGTCTGCGGCCGCTACATACTTCGGCGGTGATCTTTGCCTTTGGCGGCAACGCCCTGATCGCCACCTCGTTCTATGTCGTCCAGCGCACCAGCGCGGCGCGCCTGTGGGGCGGAAATCTGGCGTGGTTCGTGTTCTGGGGCTATCAGCTGTTCATCGTGCTGGCCGCGACCGGCTATCTGCTGGGGGCGACGCAGTCCAAGGAATACGCCGAACCGGAATGGCATGTCGATCTGTGGCTGACCATTGTCTGGGTCGCTTATCTGCTGATCTTTCTGGGCACCATCATCCGCCGCAAAGAGCCGCATATCTACGTGGCCAACTGGTTCTATCTGAGTTTCATCGTCACCGTGGCGATGCTGCACCTGATCAACAACATGGCGGTGCCGGTCTCGTTCTGGGGTTCGCGCTCGATCGCGCTGTTCTCGGGGGTGCAGGACGCCATGACGCAATGGTGGTACGGGCATAACGCCGTGGGCTTCTTCCTGACTGCCGGCTTCCTGGGCATGATGTACTATTTCGTACCGAAACAGGCGGAACGTCCGGTGTTCAGCTACAAGCTGTCGATCATCCACTTCTGGGCGCTGATCTTCCTGTATATCTGGGCCGGTCCGCACCACCTGCACTATACCGCGCTGCCGGATTGGGCCGCGACCCTGGGGATGGTGATGTCGATCGTGCTGTGGATGCCCAGCTGGGGCGGCATGATCAACGGCCTGATGACCCTGTCGGGCGCCTGGGACAAGCTGCGCACCGACCCGGTGATCCGCATGATGGTGATTTCCATCGGGTTTTACGGCATGTCCACCTTTGAAGGTCCGATGATGTCGATCCGCTCGGTCAACAGCCTCAGCCACTATACCGACTGGACCATCGGCCACGTGCATTCCGGTGCGCTGGGCTGGAACGGCATGATCACCTTTGGCGCGCTGTACTATCTGGTGCCCGCCCTGTGGAAGCGCGAGCGTCTGTACTCGCTGTCGCTGGTCAGCTGGCATTTCTGGCTCGCCACGATCGGTATCGTTCTCTATGCGGCATCGATGTGGGTGACCGGCATCATGGAAGGCCTGATGTGGCGCGAAGTGGACGCCAACGGCTTCCTCGTGAACTCGTTCGCCGACACCGTGGCAGCCAAGTTCCCGATGTATGTGGTGCGTGGACTGGGGGGGCTGATGTTCCTGACCGGTGCCGTGATCATGTGCTACAACCTGTACATGACTGTCAGACGAGCGCCGGCCAAAGAGGCCGACCTCTCTGTCGCAGTCCCGGCTGAATAAGGAGGGTTGAAAACATGTCAATCCTGGACAAGCACAAGGCCATCGAGACCAACGCAACCCTTCTTCTGGTGCTCAGCTTCTTTGTCGTGACCATCGGCGGTCTGGTACAGATCGCGCCGCTGTTCTGGCTGGAGAACACCATCGAAAAGGTCGATGGCATGCGACCCTATTCGCCGCTCGAACTGACCGGGCGCGAGATATACATCCGCGAAGGATGCTATGTCTGCCACAGCCAGATGATCCGTCCGATGCGCGACGAGGTCGAACGCTATGGCCATTACAGCCTGGCGGCCGAGTCGATGTATGACCACCCGTTCCAGTGGGGATCGAAACGCACCGGGCCGGATCTGGCCCGTGTCGGTGGCCGGTATTCCGATGAATGGCACGTGGACCACCTGCGCGATCCGCAGTCGGTGGTGCCGGAATCGGTGATGCCCAAATACGGGTTCCTCGAGCGCAAGCTGATCGAGCCGACCTATATTCGGGATTTGCTGGTGGCCCAGCAAAGGGTCGGCGTGCCCTATACCGACGACATGCTGGTCAACGCCATGGGGGATTTCCTGGCTCAGGCCGATCCGGACAGCGACTATGACGCCATGCTGGAACGCTATCCGGGTGCGCAGGTGCGCAACTTTGACGGCCAGCCGGGGATTTCCGAGGCCGATGCGCTGATCGCCTATCTGCAGATGCTGGGCACGCTGGTCGATTTCTCGACCTTCACGCCCGACGCAAGCCGCTAGGAGGGCAAGATGGAAGAATATACTCTCCTGCGTCAGTTTGCGGACAGCTGGATGCTGCTGCTGCTGTTCGCCTTCTTTGTCGGAGTCGTCCTGTGGGCGTTCCGGCCCGGCGCCAGCAAGACCTACAAGGACACGGCGAACATCCCGTTTCGCCATGATGACAAACCCGCCCCGGTTGGGGGGGACATTCCCGCCACATCCAAGGAGGCGCGGTCATGAGCGACAACGACAGCAACAAGAAGAGCGAACAGGGTCACGGCACGACCGGTCACAGCTGGGACGGTATCGAGGAATGGGATAACCCCATGCCGCGCTGGTGGTTGTGGTCGTTCTATGCCTGCATCGTCTGGGCGGTGCTCTATACGATTGCCTACCCGGCCTGGCCGTTGATCAACGGTGCCACCGCCGGCGTTCTGGGCTGGTCCACGCGCGGCGAGGTCGCGGCCGAGATCGCCGCCGTCGAAGAGGCCAATGCGGCCATCAACGACCGGCTGGCCAGCGCCGAGCTGGGATCGATCGCCGATGACGCCGAACTGGGAACCTATGCGGTCTCGGCCGGCGGCGCGGTGTTCCGTACCTGGTGCGCCCAGTGCCACGGTTCTGGCGCGGCGGGGGCCAAGGGCTATCCCAATCTGCTGGACGACGACTGGCTGTGGGGCGGCGATGTCGAGGCCATTCACACCACCGTCAGCCATGGTATCCGCAACGAGGACGACGACGACGCGCGCTATTCCGAGATGCCGGCCTTTGGCGCTGATGAAATCCTTGATGGCGAACAGATCGACGCGGTGGTGAACTATGTCATGTCGCTGTCGACCACGCCGCCGAATGCGGAACAGGTCGCGGCGGGCGCCGAGATCTTTGCCGACAATTGTGCGGCCTGCCATGGCGAGGACGCAGGCGGTGACCGCGAACAGGGGGCACCGAACCTGTCCGATGCCATCTGGCTCTATGGTGGCGATTACGACACGCTGGTCGAAACCGTGACCTACAGCCGCTATGGCGTGATGCCGGCCTGGAGCCAGCGACTGAGCGAGGCCGAGATTCGCGCGGTCACGACCTATGTGCACCAGTTGGGCGGCGGCGAGTAACCGCCCCGCATCAGAAACTTCCGGGCGGCCACTGGCAGCCCGGAAGCCCGGCACCGGCTTTTCGATCTGTTCGCGCGTATCCTGAAAAGCTGGTGCCTTTGGTTTTTCCTGATACGGGATGGCCGGGACAAGAACCGGATCGCGGCCTGAACGAAAAATTCCCGATCACAAACCCTGGTCACACGCCGGCAGCCCGGATGATGACACCGGCCCGGGTTCACGCGTCAAATCATCGCGGAAACAGGTGTTTATGGCGATTTTCCGGCGTTTTGTTAACCACTTGGTAGCCGCGTTGACGACAAAGTTTGTCGCGATTTTGCAGAAACCGCTTGCCATGGGCAGGGGCTCGTATATCGGGGTGGACTATAACAATCCGACACGGCAGGCGCATGAGCATTTCCGATCCCGGCGATCCGCAAGACGCTGGCGCCACCGCGCCGCATGACTGGGTTCGAATCCTGGTCAAATACCGCGAACCGCGGCTGTCTCGCAGCCTGTTCGAATTGACGGTCAGTCTTGTCCCCTTCCTGCTGCTCTGGGCGTTGGCCTGGTGGTCCCTGTCGGTCAGCTATTGGCTGGCGCTGGGCATTTCGGTGATCAATGCCGGTTTCCTGGTCCGTCTTTTCGCCATCCAGCATGATTGCGGCCATGGCGCGTTCTTCGAGAACCGCCGGCTCAGCGACTGGATCGGGCGGATTCTGGGAGTTCTGACACTGACGCCCTATGCCGTTTGGCGGCGCACCCATTCGATGCACCATTCCGCCGCCGGCAATCTGGGCCGCCGCGGCATTGGCGACGTGCACACGCTGACGGTCGCGGAATACCGCGCGCTGTCGCCCCTGTGGCGATTCCATTATCGCCTGTACCGGCACCCCTTTACCCTGTTCGGCTTGGGGCCGGGTTATATCTTCTTTCTGCAGAACCGGCTGCCGATCGGTCTGATGACGGCGGGCTGGCGCTATTGGATCAGTGCCATGGGCACCAATCTGGCCATCTTCGCCGCCTTGGGAACGATCTATTATTTCGGGGGGCTGGCGCCGTTGTTGCTGGTGTTTCTGCCCACGACCCTCGTTGCCGCCTCGATCGGGGTCTGGCTGTTCTATATCCAGCACCAGTTCGAAGAGACCAGTTGGAACCGGGAAGAAGAGTGGCAGTTGCATGACGCCGCCCTGCATGGCAGCTCTTATTACGACCTGCCCACCGTGCTGCGCTGGTTCACCGCCAATATCGGGGTGCATCACGTGCATCACCTCTACAGCCGCATCCCGTTCTATCGTCTGACCGAAGTGCTGCGCGATCACGAGGTTTTGACCCGCCTCAATCGCATGACGCTGGCCGAAAGCTTTGCCTGCAGCCGGTTGCACCTGTGGGACGAGAATCGCCGGCGCCTGCTGTCGTTCCGGCAGGCCACCGCACTTTACGGCGCGCCCTAGCCGGCGCCCGTGAGGCCCCGCGGAACATCGTGACAGACTGACGCGTTGTTTCGGTTGCGGTTGCCTCTCCCGACCGGCGCGACCATGATCCCCCATGGGGAGGCAGCCCGGGCGCTGCTGCAAGTCCTATGGTGCCATGTCGTAAAACATTACTGTCCGATGCCCTTTTTGACTCATATCAAAGTTTGCATGCGACGCATCTGTGAAAAGTCCCCAGACAAGGCCCATCAACCGGAGTGAGTCCGTGAGCAGTACAGAACCAGCCCCCAGCCTTTTTGCCGCGCGTGAGCCGATCTTTCCGAAACGTGTCTCAGGTCCGTTCCGCAGTCTGAAATGGATCATCCTGGCGGTGACTTTGGGCATCTATTACATCACGCCCTGGATTCGCTGGGACCGCGGCCCCAGCCTGCCGGATCAGGCGGTGCTGCTGGATCTGGCCAATCGCCGGTTCTATTTCTTCTGGATCGAGATCTGGCCGCACGAGTTCTATTTTGTCGCCGGTTTGCTGATCATGGCCGGGCTGGGTCTGTTCCTGTTCACGTCGGCACTGGGCCGGGTCTGGTGCGGCTATGCCTGTCCGCAGACCGTCTGGACCGACCTGTTCATCCTGGTGGAACGCTGGATCGAGGGCGACCGAAACGCCCGCCTGCGTCTGCACCGGCAGAAAAAGATGGATGCCCGCAAGCTGCGCTTGCGCCTGACGAAATGGATCGTCTGGCTGCTGATCGGGTTGGCCACGGGCGGGGCCTGGGTGTTCTATTTCGCCGATGCGCCGACCCTGTTGCGCGATCTGCTGACGCTGAACGCCCATCCGGTGGCCTATTCGACTGTCGCGGTCCTGACGGCGACAACCTTCTTTTTCGGCGGGTTCGCCCGGGAACAGATCTGTATCTATGCCTGCCCCTGGCCGCGCATCCAGGCCGCGATGATGGACGAGGACACGCTGGTCGTGGGCTATCGCGAATGGCGCGGCGAGCCGCGCAAGAATTCACCTGCGGTCAAATCCGGCGAAACCCAGGGCGACTGCATCGATTGCATGGCCTGCGTCAATGTCTGCCCCGTCGGGATCGACATCCGCGACGGCCAGCAACTGGAATGCATCACCTGTGCACTGTGCATCGACGCCTGCGACGACATAATGGCAAAGATCGGCAAACCGCGCGGGCTGATCGATTATATGGCGCTGTCCGACGAAACCCGCGAACGCAGCGGCAAGCCGCCGGTCAATATTTGGAAACACATCCTGCGGCCGCGTACGATCATGTACACCACGCTGTGGTCGCTGGTCGGTATTGGCTTGGTGTTCGCACTGTTCGTCCGGCAGGACATCGAGATGACGGTCGCGCCGATCCGCAATCCGACTTTTGTCACCTTGTCCGATGGCTCGATCCGCAACACCTATGATGTGCGCCTGCGCAACAAGAACGGCGACCCGCGCCAGTTCCGGCTGACCGTGTTCGGTGATCCGACCCTGCGCATCCAACTTGAGGGAACCCCCTATGACTCGCTGCAGGTTCCGGCTGACACGGCCCTGCTTCAGCGTGTATACGTTGTTTCGCCCGGCCAGTCCGAACCCTCGAAGGCCGAACGCACGGATATCCGGTTTTGGGTCGAGGATCTGAGCAATGGCGACCGGGCCTACAAGGACACGACCTTTAACGGCAAGGAGAACTGACCGATGGCCCAGCGCGAGTTCACTGGCAAGCATGCAGCGGCCGTGTTCATTGGCGGCTTTGGCGTCATCATCGCGGTGAATATTGCCCTGGCCTATAGTGCGGTCTCGACCTTTCCGGGGCTCGAGGTCAAGAACTCGTATGTCGCCAGCCAGGAATTCGATGCCCGCCGCAACGCCCAGCAGGCGCTGGGCTGGTCGGTGCGGGCGGATGCGCGCGACGGGCGGGTGATCCTGTCGATCACCGATGAGCAGGGGGCGCCGGTGAAAGTGGCCAAGCTGACCGCCGTCCTGGGCCGCGCCACCCATGTCAAAGAGGATTTCGAGCCGGAATTCGTCTTTGACGGCAAGGCCTATGTAGCGCCGGTCGAGCTGGGGGCCGGCAACTGGAACATCCGGCTTGTGGCGCGCGCGGCAGATGGCACCGAATTCACCCAGCGCGTCATCCTGCACGTTCGGGGCTAGACCGCAATGACGGCGCCCCTGTCCCCTCCGTCCGCGGCGGCCTGTCCGGGCTGCCTGGCGGCACCGGCCGAGATGGTTACCGAACCGCCGAAACAGGCGCGCATCGCCCTGTCCCTGCCGACGATCCACTGTCAGGCCTGCATCTCGGCGGTCGAGCGCGGCCTGAACGCGCATCCGGGCATTCGCGGCGCGCGGGTGAACCTGACCCTGAAACGGGCGATGATCGATGCCGAGGACGGCGTCGATGCGCGCGATCTTGTGGCGTTGCTGGACGAGTTGGGATACGAGGCGCACGAGTTGGACCCCGGCGCGCTGAGCGCCACCCAGGCCGACCGGGCCGGGCGCGACCTGCTCATTCGGCTGGCGGTGGCCGGGTTCGCCTCGATGAACGTCATGCTGTTGTCGGTCTCGGTCTGGTCCGGGGCCACGGATGCAACGCGCGACCTTTTCCACTGGATTTCCGCCGCCATCGCTTTGCCGGCCATCGCCTATGCGGCGCAGCCGTTCTTTCGCAATGCCTGGGCGGCGCTGAGCGCGCGGCGGCTGAACATGGACGTGCCGATCGTTCTGGCGATTGTTCTGGCGCTGGCGACTTCGCTCTGGGAAACCTCGCTGTCCGGCGCGCATGCCTATTTCGACGCGGCGCTGACCCTGACCTTTTTCCTGCTGGCCGGGCGCTATCTGGATTTCCGCACCCGCGCGGTGGCCCGGTCGGCGGCCGAGGAACTGGCGGCGCTCGAGGTGCCACGAGCAATCCGGATTGCCGATGGGCGGGAAAACGAGATAGCGGTGGCTGACCTGAGTGTCGGCGATCTGGTTCTGGTGCGCCCCGGCGGGCGCATGCCGGTGGATGGCGAGGTCGTGACCGGGCAATCCGAACTGGACCGCTCGCTGCTGACCGGCGAGACGCTGCCGGTCTTTGCCGGGCCGGGGCAGGCGGTCAGCGCCGGCGAGGTCAACCTGACCGGCCCGCTGACGATAAGGGCCAGTGCCGTGGGGCAGGATACCTCGCTCCACCGCATGGCCGATCTGGTGGCGATCGCCGAGAGCGGACGCTCGCGCTATACCTCGCTGGCGGATGCGGCGGCCAAGCTTTATGCACCCGGGGTGCATATCCTGTCGGCTCTCAGCTTTGTCGGCTGGTATCTGTGGTCCGGCGATTTGCGCGTCGCGCTGAACATCGCTGCCGCCGTTCTGATCATCACCTGTCCCTGCGCGCTGGGGCTGGCGGTGCCGGCGGTGACGACGGCGGCCTCGGGGCGTTTGTTCCGACGCGGCATGCTGATCAAGCACGCCACCGCGCTGGAGCGTCTGGCCCAGGTCGACACGGTGGTTTTCGACAAGACCGGCACCCTGACCGCTGGCACACCCGAGCTGACCAACCTGGGCGATTTTTCCCGCAGCGATCTGCGCGTGGCGCTGGCGCTGGCCGAGGGGTCGGCGCATCCGTTGTCGGTCTCGCTGGCCCGCGCCGCGCGGGCCGCCGGCATCAGACCCGCCGATCTGAGCGATCTGACCGAAATTCCCGGACACGGCACCGAGGCGAGTCATCAGGGCCGCCGGGTTCGGTTGGGCCGGGCCGCCTGGGTTGGCGCCGAACAGGGCGCGCAGACGGCTGCCTGGTTGTCTCTGGGCGACGCGCCGGCGCGGCCGTTTCTGTTCTCGGACGCGCTGCGCCCGGGCGCGGCCGAGGCTGTTGCTGCCCTGCAGGCTGCCGGCAAGACCGTATTGCTGATGTCGGGCGACTCGACCGGCGCGGTCGCGGAACTGGCGGGGCGCCTGAACATCGACAACTGGGTCGCCGAGGCCCTGCCGCAGGACAAGGCCGCGCGGGTGGCTCAGTTGAATGACGCGGGACACCGGGTGCTGATGGTCGGTGACGGGCTGAACGACACGGCAGCGCTGGCAGCGGCACATGTATCGATCTCGCCCGCCAGCGCGCTGGATGCGGCGCGGGTGGCCTCGGATATCGTGCTGCTGGGACAGGACCTGTCGCCAATTGCCGACGCCTGCGCCACCGCGCAAAAGGCGACCCGGCGGATCCGCGAGAACTTTCGCATTGCGACGGTATATAATATAATCGCGGTGCCTTTGGCGGTGGCCGGTCTGGCAACACCGCTGATCGCCGCGCTGGCGATGTCGACCAGTTCGATCACGGTGTCGCTGAACGCGCTGCGTCTAAGATAACCTGTATGAGGTAACGACATGTCGGTCCTGGCCTATCTGATCCCGATCTCGCTGACTCTGGGGGCGGTCGGCTTGGTTGCCTTTGTCTATACGGTGCGCAGCAACCAGTATGACGACCCCGAGGGCGACAGCCGCCGCATCCTGTCCGATGACTGGGACGATCACCCGAAACCATGAGCCGCGTGAACCCGACGCGGTACCGAGGCCGGTTTTGCGGTCGACGAATGCGCCTGTGTCTGCTCTGAGGTCGGTTTTGTGCGGATTTGCGTCGGAAGGATTTTGCACGCTTGACCGCGGACGGGCATAAACCGGATCTAACAGACTCAATCCGGAGAGTGGCCCCAATGAAAACCCACGTCAAAGCACTGGTTGTCGGCGGCGGTGCCGTCGGAACCTCGATCGCCTATCACCTGGCCCGGGCCGGGTGGGATGACGTGATGCTGCTGGAGCGCGACGAGTTGACCAGCGGCTCGACATGGCATGCCGCCGGCTTGCTGCCGCTGTTCAACATGTCCTATGCCACGACGCATATTCACCAGTATTCGGTCGAATTTTACAAAACGCTCGAAGAGGAAACCGGCCTGAACGCCGGATTTGCCGTGGTCGGCAACCTGCGCATGGCGCAGACCGATGCGCGCATGGACGAATACATGCTGTACGCTTCCACTGCCGAAACCTGCGGTGTGCCCTATGTCTTTCTGACCCCGGACGAAATCAAGGCGCGCTGGCCGCTGATCCGTACCGAGGATCTGAAAGGCGCGCTGTATCACCACACCGACGGCTACATCAATCCCGCCGACGTCACCATGGCGATGGCCAAGGGCGCGCGCCAGCGCGGTGTCGCGATCGAGCGCAAATGGCAGGCCGACGCGTTTCACTGGAACGGCGCGGCCTGGGAGGTCACCGCCACCAAGATGGTCGAAAAGGGTGGCAATCTGGTGCCCAGCGACGAACAGGTGGTGATCACCGCCGAACATGTGGTGACCGCCAGCGGCAACCATGCGCAGCGCACGGCCCGCATGCTGGGCATCAAGATGCCGGCGATCCCGGTCGAGCATCAGTTCATCGTGATGGATCAGGACCCGGCGCTGGTCGAATGGCGCAAGGCCGGCAACCCGGAACATCCGGTGATCCGCGACGCCGACGCGCAATCCTATGTGCGCGAAGAACGCGGCGGCTGGATCCTGGGCGTTTATGAAAAGAACGCGCCGGCGCGGTTCGAATATGGTGTGCCCGACAGTTTCCGGGCCGATTTGTTCCAGCTGGATCTGGAACGGATCGAAGACCAGTACATGGCGATGAACCATCGCATGCCCAGTGCCGAGGATTGCGGGCTGAAAGACGATTTCAACGGCCCGATCTGCTATACGCCCGACGGCAACCCACTGGTCGGTCCGGCGCCGGGCCTGCGCAACATGTGGCTGGCCGAAGGTTTCAGTTTCGGCATCACGGCAGCCGGCGGCACCGGCTATTATCTGGCGCAGATGATGGTCGAGGGCGAAGCCGAGATCGACATGGCCAGCCTGGATCCGAAACGCTATGGCGACTGGATGACCACCGAGTTCGCCGCGCGCAAGAACGAGGAATGCTACGACCACGTCTATATCCTGCACCACCCGGACGAGGAACGCCCGGCCTGCCGCCCCCTGCGCACGTCGCCCGCCTATGACCGGCAAAAGGCGCGCGGTGCGCAGTTCGGTTTCGTCAATGGCTGGGAGCGGCCGAACTATTATGCGCCCGAAGGGTTCAGCGACCATGACAGCCGCAGCTTTCGGCGCGGCGGCTGGTGGCAATATGCCGTGGACGAAGCCCGCGCGATCCGCGAGGGCGTCGGGCTGATCGACGCCACCGCCTTTACCAAACATGTGGTCAAGGGACCGGGCGCGACCGCCTTTCTGGACTGGTTCACCTGCAACAAGCTGCCCAGTGTCGGGCGGATCAACCTGACCTATGCGCTGACCGATGCGGGCACCACGCGCACCGAATATACCATCGTGCGCTTGGGCCAGGATGAATATTACCTGGTGTCCGCCGGTGCCTGGACGGCCTATGACGCCGATTTCCTGCGCAAGGCGGCGGCCGACAAGATGGACGAATTCGGCTATATCGAAATCCAGGACGTGACCACGCAATGGGGTGTCTTTGCCATTGCAGGGCCGAAAACGCGCGACGTTCTGAACGAGATCGTCAGGGATGCCGACCCGTCCACGGTGCTGTCCAACAAGCGTTTTCCGTGGCTGACCATGCGCAATATCGAACTGGGCATGTGCCCGGTGCGCGCAATCCGCGTGGCCTATACCGGCGAGTTGGGCTGGGAGCTGCATCATCCGATCGAGATGCAGAACTATCTGTGGGATCAGCTGATCGCCGCTGGCGAAAAGCACGGCATGAAACTGGTCGGCGCACGGGCGCAGAACTGGCTGCGGCAGGAAAAATCCTATCGCGCCTTCGGCACCGAGCTGGGCCGCGACGCCACTCCGCTGGAGGCCGATCTGCCGCGTTTCGTGGACCTGTCCAAGGAATTCAACGGCAAGGCGGCGATGCAGGCCAAGGGCATACGTTCCAAATGCGTCACCCTGCTGATCGACGGTCCCGACGACGCCGACCCCTGGGGGCGCGAGGCGCTGTATCAGGGCGACACGCGGGTCGGGCGGCTGACCTCGGGCGGCTATTCGGTGCATTTCGGCAAGAGCATCGGCATGGGCTATGTGTCGCCCGATCTGGCAACGCCCGGCACCCGGCTGCAGGTCCGGATGCAAAACCGTCTGTGGGATGCCGAGATCGTGCAGGACAGCCCGTATGATCCGGAAAACGCGACGATCCGCATCAACGGCTAAGACCCCGCCCGCCGGTCCATTGGCAACCGGCGGGCAAAACATCTGTTCGCGACTCGCCTGAACGGGTATACTGAGCCAGTCCCTGCCTCAGCGGATCGGGAAGCGGATGTTTGACACGCTCGACACCAGAGCCCTGTTTGTGGCCGCCGTCGTATTCTTGGTGGCGTTGGCGGTGGCCTATCTGCTGAAACGGTTCCAGATCACCGACAGCATCGGGTTCATCGCCATCGTGGTGCTGCCGCTGGCCGCCTATGGCATCGTGTCGGGCTATGTGTCGAAACTGTCCGCACCGGGCGGATGGGCGGCGGAATTCCGGGAAATCGCCGGCACGCAGATCAAGCCGTCGCGGCTGGTCGACGAGGTGCAGGATCTGGACATCATCGAAAAGGCCGGACTGGACGCGCTGCGCGAGGCGCGCGAGGGGCTGGAACCCGGCAAGCCTGTGGCGATCTCGTTGCGGCTGGGGCGCAGCGGCTATTACAGCGAGCAGGCCATCGCCACCTATATCCGCGCTTTTCTGACATTCGATCCGAATCTGACGGTGATCTTTATCGAGGCTGACAATGGCCGGTTCGTCGCCTCCAGCAATGGCATTGCGGTGCTGGCGGCGCTGGAATTGCAGGATTACGACCGCCGGTTTGTTCAGGCGCTGGAAAGCTCGGACCTGCTGGCGCTGCGCCGCTTGGTGGTGTTGACCACGAATTCGGTGGATGCCGAGACCACCAATGCCCAGGCGTTGCAGATGATGGTCGCCGATGGTGTCGATGCCATCGTCAAGACCGATGCCGCCGGCATGGCAGTGGGGCTGGTGCGGCGCGACGAGATCATTTCGCGGCTGATGGTGGAACTGGCCCGCGGCTAAGCCGCAATCGTCTAGAATTTTCCGCATTTTTCCGGCCTGATCGCGATGGCCTCAGGCAATTCTTCGCAGTTTTGCCGCAATCTGGCGCCAGCGTGATGAAATCGGCTGCAGGAATGGCGGGACATGAGCTTTCAGGGCGAAATACAGGCGGATGGCAGGCTGAAGACCGCGTTTCGCGGCGGTCTGGCCGAGGGCACGAATCTGCGCACGCCCTGTGGTTTGCGCCGGATCGAGCTGATCCGGCCGGGCGATCTGATCGTCACCCGCAGGGATGGGTTGCTGCCGGTACGCCTGGTTTGGCAGCGCGAGGTCAGCGGTCCGGACATGGTGCAGGATATTTCGCTGGCGCCGGTGCGGCTGAAACCGCGCGCGATCGGCCCCGGCGCGCCGCAATCCGAATTGCTGTTGGCGCCGGATCACCGGGTGCTGGTGCCGGGTTTCAAGATCGAAGGACAGGCCCGCGACAAGCCGGGCCTGGTTCGGGCGCAGGAACTGGCCGGCACCTGTGCCGAGATACAGACCGTGTGCGGCTTGCAGACCATGCGCTATTTTCAACTGGTATTTGACCGCCATGTCGTGCTGGCCGCGAACGGGTTGCCGGTCGAAAGCTTTCTGGCCAACCCGGCCGCGGTCGCGGCGCTGAGCGACGAAATGCGCACCGCGCTGGTGAACCAGTTTCCCCATTTGCGCCAGCAACCCAACGGGTATCCGCTGACCGGGTATCCTATCACGCGCCGGATCCAGTACTTGCCCTACGCGGACTGAGCCGGGCGCTATTTCAGCCGGCCGCCGAAATCCGTCGTGCTGATGACGCCGTCGCGGTCCCGGTCAAAACCGGCCATCCAGTCCGCGGTGCGGTCCCGGAACTCGTCGCGCGACACCGCTCCATCGCCGTTCACGTCGTTGAATGGCAGCGTCAGTCCCTGATTCACCGATTTCATCGGACCCTTGCCATGCCCGCCGGCATTCTCGGCCATATCGGCCTGCCGCGTCATATCGAAAAGCTGGTACTCGGTGGTATCCAGCAGGCCGTTCTCGTCCTGATCGAACATGGTGAAGAGTTCGGCACGTTTCTGCGTGGCTTCCTGCAACGTCACCTGCCGGTCGCCATCCTGATCCCAGTTTTCGATGAAATGCGCCCCCGGTTGGCCCTGTTGTGCGATCGCCGGGCCGGCCAGACCCAAGGCCAGCAGAGCGGCCCCGATCCACCGGGGGCTCATGCGGCCACCAGTTCGTCGTAGCATTCCAGCGCCTTGGCCGCATACATCATCGACGGTCCGCCGCCCATCTGGACACACATCCCCAGCACATCCGCCAATTCTTCGCGGCTTGCACCCAGTTTGAACAGGGTTTCGACATGCAGCGAGATGCAGGGCTCGCAGCGCACGGCAACCGAGATGCCCAGGGCGACGAATTCCTTTGTCTTGTAGTCCAGAGCGCTGTCCTGCTTGACGGTCTTGCTCAGCGCGCCAAAGGCGCGAGCAGTTTCGGGGATCGCGCCGTTCAGGTTGCGCAGGCCCGCACGGGTGCCGTTCAACTTGTCTTGCCAGGTCATCAGGTTCAGTCCTTTTTCGCATATTCGTTTTTTTGCAAGCGTTCTGCGTCCGCCGTCACGCTGCGTCTTTGATCTTGATCAGATCGTCGTTTTTCGAGAACAAAGGCCAGGTTGTTCGCCGGCATTTCCACAATTTTGACCAGCGACAGGCCGGCAGCAGCGGCCCTGTTCACAATGACCGAGCTGTCCTTGTATCCGATATTGGGATCGGCGGCCGTCAGGCTGGCGTGAAAGGCGGCGTCACCCTCGCTGGTCAACTTGCCGTTGCGCATGAAAGGACCATAGACCACGAACCGTCCACCGAGGGTCAATGCCCGTGCCGCCTGGTCGATCAGGATTTCGGCTTCCGGCATGCTGATCAGGTGCAGCAGGTTGACCAGCACGATCAGATCCTGCCCGGCCCAATCCACAGCCCATCCCGGGGCCGTGGCGTCCAGGTGTCGCGCCGGCGCCAGATTGGCCAGATCGGCGTCGGCGCGATAGGCATCGATGCTGGCGCGCCGCGCCGGGTCCGGCTCGGTAGGCTGCCAGTGCAGGCCGGGCAGGCCGGCGGCAAAGGCGACCACGTGCTGGCCGGTTCCGCTGGCCAGTTCCAGGGCCCGGCCGCTGGCCGGGGCGACCCGGGCCAACAAATCGCAGAGCGGCGCCCGGTTGCGGTCTGCCGAAGGCGCCGACAGACGGTCGCCGGGACCGGGCACGGCGATGCTGGCGGTATCGGGCAGGCGGCGGATCACTGGCGCAGCCTTTCCGGGGTCAGTGCCGCCACCACGTCCGGCGGCAGTGCGCTGGGGAGGCCGCTGATCAGATCGGCCAGAAGCTGCGCCGCCGCCGGTGCTGTCTGAAAGCCATATCCGCCCTGTCCGGCGCACCAGATGAAATCGTGCTGCACGGGGTCGGGCCCCAGAACGAGGGACCGGTCGGGCGCAAAGGACCGCAGCCCGGCCCAACTGGTTTCCACGCGCGTCACCGGTTCGGTTACCATATCCTGATATCGGGCCAGCCCCTCGGCCAGCACCATGTCGTCGGTAAACGCGTCCTGCGGCGCGACCGCGTCTTCCTCTGCCGGCGAGACCAGCAGCTTGCCGGCGTCGGGTTTAGCATACCAGCTTTCTCCGGTGCCCATAACCATCGGCCAGGTCCCCACGACCTGACCACCCGGCGCGGGCAGACGGACCATCGAGCGGCGATAGGACACGATCCCGATCGGCGGCAATCCGGCCAATTGCGCGACCTCGTCGGCCCAGGCACCAGCGGCGTTGACCAGTTGTCGCGCGTCATGCCCCCCGCCCCGCGCCGTTTCGACCTGCCAGCCCCCGCCGCGACGCGTGATCGCGGTGACACGGGCGCGGGTCAGAACCTGACCGCCGTGGCTGCGGATCACCCGGGCCAGATCCTGCATCAGACGGTCCGTGTCGATATCCCGGGCACTGTCCCGATAGGCGGCCAGTTCGACCGCTTTAGGGCTGAGAATCGGAACCATTTCGCGCGCCTGCGCCGCCGGGATCGGCGCCAGGTTGAGATCGGCGGCATCGGCCAGAAACCGGTCGTGCTGGGTCGCGTGGGCCACCAGCAACAGGCCGCGAGGTGTCAGATAGCCGCCGCCGCTGTTGCGCAGATAATCATGGCTGGCCAGGTTCAGGGCCACCGTGCTGGGCAGGCCGTAATCCGCCACGAACAACGCTGCCGAACGGCCCGAACTGTGGTAACCCGTCGCGTCTTCGGCCTCGAGCACGGTCACTGACCCCAGTGACGACAACCACGCACCGGCGCTGAGACCGGCAATGCCGCCGCCTATGACAAGGAAATCCGTCATGATTGTTCGCCCAATCGCTTTTTGGCGGGCTCGGAAAGCGGGCAGGTGGTCCAGGGGCGGCGGCTGGCGGAACGATTCATGGCCGCAGAGTGGCACGCCCGGCGCCGTGGCGAAAGGGCGGGCTGCGGGGATAATCCTGCCCAATCGTGATGTTGCCGACGTGCGGGGCTTAGGTCATAGTGTCTCGCGACGTCATGCGAGCAAAGAAAGGGTGTCACAATGGAAACGCCTGCGGTTCATCCTTTGGCCCCCGAACACTTGCCGGCCTTTCTGGCCGCTGCGGATGGCAGCGACCCCTTCTTCACCGGGATTGTGGTCTTTGTTCTGGCGCTGATAGTCGGCGTCGGCATCCTGTATCTGACATTGCATTCTCTGCCCGAGCGCATGGCGCATGGCTATCAGAGCAGCCAATTCCAGTTGATCGGCATTCTGTGCCTGCTGGCCCTGTTCACACATAACAACACCTTGTGGCTGGCGGCACTGGTTCTGGCGGCGTTCCGCGTGCCGGATTTCATGACGCCGCTGAAATCGATTTCGGATTCTCTGGAAACCATCAAGTTGCAGGGTCGCTGATAGATGCTGGAATTCCTGTTCTGCTCGATGCTGACGATCCTGCCCGATTACCTGTTTCGCCGCTATGCACAGGGCAAGCGGCTGGGCAAAGAGATCACGCTTTTTTCGGTCTGGCATGAATTGCGCTGGGGGATCACCCTGTGCGCCATTCTGACGACGACGCTGATCACCATCGTGTTCTATTATCACCCGTCCACGAAATACGTCCGGTCCTATTTCAGGACCGTGACGATTCTACCGGAAACCGGCGGGCGGGTCAGCGAGGTGCACGTGGCCAACAATCAGCTGGTGCAGGCCGGGGATCTGCTGTTCCGTCTCGATCCGTCAAGCCAGCAGGCCGCCGTCGAGACCGCCCGGCGCAAGATCCAGGAGGTCGATGCCCAGACGGAGGTGGCCAAGACCGAGCTTGCGGCGGCGGTGGCCGGTGTCAAGCAGGCCGAGGCCGCCGTCGATGTGATCGAGGACGATTATCTGCGCAACAAGGCCCTGCTGGATCGCGGATCGGCCGCGGTTCCCGTGGCTCAGGTCGAGCGGCAGGAAAACGAGCTGAATGTCCGTCGGGGCGCACTGGAGGCGGCGCAGGCGAACCAGGCCTTCGCCGAGGAAAAAATCGAGATCCAGTTGCCTGCCGAGCGCGCCAGCGCGATTGCGTCGCTGGCCCAGGCGGAAACCGAGCTGGCCAAGACCGAGGTTTATGCCGGGGTGACCGGGCGGGTCGAACAGTTCGGTCTGCAGGTGGGCGATTACGTCAACCCGATCCTGCGCCCGGCCGGCATCCTGGTGCCCAGCACCTTTGACGGGCAACGGTTCGTGGCCGGGTTCGGTCAGATCGCCTCGTCTGTGGTCAAGCCCGGAATGATCGCCGAGATGGGCTGTCTGTCCGAGCCGTTCACGATCATTCCCATGGTGGTTGTCGGCATTCAGGACGTGATCCCCTCGGGTCAGATACGCCCGACCGATCAGCTGGTCGATCCGCAGGACAACATGCGGCCGGGGACGCTGACGGTGTATATGGAACCCCTGTATCCCGAAAACAGTCTGAAAATACCGCCGGGCAGCACCTGCCTGGCCAATGCCTATACCAGCATGCATGACGTGCTGGCAGAGGACGATCTGGGCTTTTGGAAAACGCTGTATTTCCACGCCGTGGATACCGTGGCCCTGGTGCATGCTGCGCTGTTGCGCATCCAGGTGTTGATCTTGCCGGTTCAGACGCTGGTGTTTTCAGGACACTGACCGGGGATCCGGCCAGGCGGCTGCCACGCGGTCCCGCGTGAGGGCGCGGGCCGGATGTGCCGCAGCTTCAGATGCGAAACAGGGGCTGCAGCAGCCGCGGCACCAGCGAATTGAACCGCAGCGGCGCGTCGGTGGCCGCCAGGCAGATGCAGGGCGGCCCGCTGTCTGCGGTCGGCGTGTGTTCCAGGCTTTCATCGGCAATTTCCAGATCCCCGACGCCAAACCGCCCGGTTTCATCGCTGAAACTGCCCTGCAGCACCAGCGTCAGTTCCAGCCCGTTATGGCTGTGGTCGGGCACGGCCTGACCCGGCGGGATGTAAAGCAGGCGGGCCGAGCCCTCGTCACTGGCCGAAAGGATGCTCTGGCGTACGCCCAGACCCAGGGATTTCCAGCGCGGTGGTCGCCCTTTCAGTTCGTGCATGACCGGCCCCGGAAACACACCAGAGCGTTCATAGACCGGTTCCGGCGCGCAGGGGGCATCCAGGCGAGCGAACAAGTCGGATTTAAGGGTTTCAGACAGATCGGCCGCGTCGGTGGTTTCCAGTATGGCCCCGCCGACGGACTGATGCGACGCCAGCGCGGCGCGACATTCCAGACACAGCGACACGTGGCTGGCGATCACCACGGCAAAGGGGTGGGGCAGGCTGCCCGCGGCATAGGCGGCCAGCATCGCGTCGGGGATATGGTGGGTGATAGCGGTCATCTTATCGCATTCCCTTCAACTCGTGGCGCAGACGGTCCAGCCCAAGCCGGATACGCGATTTGATTGTGCCCAGGGGCAGGCCGGTCTGGCTGCTGATCTCGCTATGGGTCAGTTCGCCCAGATAGGCCTTTTCGATCATGCTGCGTTGGTCGGGCTTAAGGCGGGACAGGGCCTGTTGCAGTCTGCCGGCCTCTTGTTCCAGCGACAGGATGTGGCTGGCGTCGGGTTCCTGATCGGGCTCGTGCGACAACTCCTCGGGCAGCGGGCGCTGTTCCTTGCGGATCAGGTCGATCTGCCGGTTGCGCGTGATCTGATATATCCAGGCCGAAACCTGGGCGCGATGCGGATCGAACTGGTCGGCCTTGCGCCAGACGGTCAGCATCACCTCCTGTACGACCTCTTCGGCCTGGCCGGCCGGGAGGCCCGAGCGCATGATGAACCCCTTCAGACGCGGTGCAAAATGATCGAACAGGGCAGCAAACGCCGTGCGGTCGCGCCGGTCGCGCACCGCCAGCATCCAAGTGGTCTGCAGAGACATCTGCGCGGGTTCTGACGGCACCGGTCGCTTGTCCTTTTGAACCGCGCGGCGTGCGTGGACGGCGGCATGGGGCTGGGGTGGGCACAGGGTCAACATATCGCTGTTACGCCCGCGATTGAAGGTCGGATCACTATTTCCGGTTCCGGGGCGATTTTTCTGGATATTGATCCGTCGCGCGATTTCCTGCGTATTGAAAGGAAACAAGACCGGAGACTACATGTCCTTTGCCAATCGTCATATCCGCCCGCAGCGTATCGCGATCATCGGGGGCGGCATTTCGGGGCTGGCCAGCGCCTATCTGATGTCGCCGCATCATGCGGTCACGCTGTTTGAGGCCGGGCCGCGGCTGGGCGGGCATGCGCGCACGGTCCATGCCGGGCGCAATGGCGATCAGCCGGTCGATACCGGGTTCATCGTGTTCAACTATGCCAATTATCCGCATCTGACCCGGATGTTCGCCGATCTCGATGTGCCGGTTGCCAAAAGCGACATGAGCTTTGGTGCTTCGATCAATGGTGGTCAGATCGAATACGGTCTGCGCGACCTGCGGGCGCTGACGGCGCAGAAACGCAATCTGGCGCGCCCCGGTTTCGCCCGCATGGTGCGCGACATATTGCGGTTCAACGACCGAGCCGAGGCGGTGGCGCGCGATGACAGCGCCTCGATTGGCCAGTTGATGGACGAACTTGGTCTGGGCGACTGGTTCCAGCGCTACTATCTGATGCCGCTCTGCGGTGCGATCTGGTCGACACCGCCCAGCGAGATCCGTGATTTTCCCGCCCGCACCCTGGTGCAGTTCTTTCGCAACCACGCGTTGCTCAGCACGTCCGGACAGCATCAGTGGTGGACCGTCGATGGCGGCAGTATCGAATATGTGCGCCGGCTGGAAACCTGCCTGCGCCACCGCGGTGTGGCGATCCGCACCGGAACGCCGGTGACACGGGTGCGCCGGCATCGCGGCCAGGTCACCGTGCACAGTGCCGCCGGCCCGCATGCGCCCTTTGATCAGGTGATCCTGGCCTGCCATGCCGATCAGGCGCTGGGGCTGCTGGCAGACCCCAGCCCGCGCGAGGCCCGCGCGCTGTCGTCAATCCGGTTTCAGGACAACCGCATGATCCTGCACCGTGACACCGGCCAGATGCCGCAGCGCAAGGCGGTCTGGTCCAGTTGGGTCTATACTGCCGACACCGCGCGTCAGGAAACCGCCATCGGTGTCACCTACTGGATGAACCGGCTGCAGAACATCGACGAAGACGATCCGTTGTTTGTCACGTTGAATCCTTCTCGGCCTGTGCCCGAGCACCTGATCTATGACGAAACCCGCTTTCGCCATCCGGTCTTTGACGCCGCGGCCTTGGCGGCGCAGCGCGAACTGATCGATCTGCAGGGCAACAAAAGCACCTGGTTTGCCGGGGCCTATACCCGGCACGGGTTTCACGAGGACGGTTTTGCCAGTGCCGTGCGCATCGCGCGCAAGATGGACCGGCAATGCGCATGAGACAGCCGGCGCAATATATCCCCGGCGTCACCACGCACAGGCGGCGCGGCGCGACGCGGCACGGGTTTCGCTATGCGGTTGACTATGTGCTGATCGACGCCGAGCAGCCCGGCCCGCTGCCGCTGTTGTTTTCGCACAACCGGTTCAATCTGGCCTCGGTACAGGACCGGCACCATGGCGGCGTTCCCGGCGCCGGGCGCGGCGCGGGCTGGGTACGCGACCTGCTGGCACGGCATGGGCTGTCGGGTGACGATCTGCGGCTGCATTTGTTGACCCAGCCGGCGTTTCTGGGCCGGGTGTTCAACCCGGTCAGTTTCTGGCTGGTGCGGCGCCAGAGCGATCTGGTGGCTGTGATCGCCGAGGTGTCGACCCCGTTCGGCGACCGCCATTCCTATCTGTGCTGCAATCCGGGTTTCGCGCCGATCACGGCCCAAAGCCGCATAGCGCGGCCCAAGTCCCTGCACGTGTCGCCCTTTCAGCAGGTGGCGGGCGGATATGAGTTCGTTTTTGATATCCGAAAGGACCAGGTGGCGATCCGCATCCTGTACAGCAATGGCGACGAGGGTGTTCTGGCCACACTGACCGGCCCGTGCCGGCCGCTGACCAGCGCGGCGCTGCTGGGCGCGGCCCTGCGTCGACCGCCGGGCGCGCTGCGCACCATCCTGCTGATCTATTGGCAGGCATTGCGGCTGAAACTCAAGGGGGTGCGGTACCGGACCCGACCAGCCCCGCCCAAGACCGAGGTAACCTGATGTTGTATCTGAGCAATCGCGTCAAAAACGACTTTCTGCGGACCTGCGAAGGTATCGCGCAAGGCAGTCTGCGCCTGTACACGCCCGAGGGCGAAATTCATGATTTCGGCCAGGGCCGGCCCGAGGCGGAAATGCGAATCCACGACTGGTCTGTGGTCACCACGCTGGCGGCGCGTGGTGATGTCGGGCTGGGCGAGACCTATGTGGCCGGGCTGTGGGACACGCCCTCGGTCGAAGACCTGGTCCGGGTGGCGCTGCTGAACCTGGACCGGTTTCAAGGTTACGCCTATGCGGGGTTCTGGAACAGCCTGAAATTCCGCATCGTCGACCGGTTGATCCGCGCCAATTCTACCCGTGGCGCTGCCCGCAACATTCGCGCGCACTACGATGTCGGCAACGAATTCTATCAGCTTTGGCTGGACCCCGGCATGACCTATTCTTCGGCGATGTTCGCGCCCGGAGATGACGATCTGGGGCGCGCGCAGAACCGGAAATATGATCGTATCCTCGATCGCCTGGACAAGGGTGAGCGGGTGCTGGAAATCGGCTGCGGCTGGGGCGGGTTCGCCGAGCGTGCCGCCGATGCAGGCCGTCATGTCACCGGTCTGACCCTGTCGCCCAGCCAGAAAGGCTATGCGGATGCGCGGCTGGACGGGCGCGCCGATATCCGGCTGCTGGATTATCGCCAGTGCGACGGGCGCTTTGACAATATCGTGTCGATCGAGATGGTCGAAGCGGTGGGACAGTCCTATTGGCCGACCTATTTCGCCACGCTGCGTGCACGGCTGGCCGAGCAGGGACGCGCGATGATCCAGGCGATCACCGTACCGGACAGCTATTTCGACATCTATCGGCGCAGTTCGGACTATATTCGCCAGTACACTTTTCCGGGCGGCATGCTGCTGTGCAATGCAGCGATCGCTGAACAGGCCGGCCGGGCCGGTCTGGCGGTGCGGAACACGCATGCTTTTGGCGCGGATTATGCCCGAACCTGTCAGCTGTGGGATGGGCGGCTGCAACAACAGTCGGCCCGTATCCGGCGTCTGGGATATGACGAGGGGTTTCTGCGCAACTGGCGCTTTTATCTCGGCATATGTGCCGCATCGTTTTCCGTCGGGCAGACGGATGTCGTGCAGGTCGAACTGGCCCATGCCTGAGCGCGCAACCTACCGGCCCCGGCAGCGCTTTGCCGGTGAAGCGCCATGCTGACTGTTCTGCTGACGTTGGGCGCTGTTCTGGCGGGGTGGCTATTGGCGCGGCGACGGATCGGGTTCGCGGCACAGCGCCCGGCATTTTACGCGGAAACGGCGCCCGTCTTCGATCTGCGCCGGCATCTGTCTGGCACCTTCCAGTCCGAGGGCGTTATCTATGGCCCGCTGGGGCGCGTGGACAGCCGGTTCGTGGCGCGGATGCAGGGGGATTGGCAAGGCGATCAGGGCACGCTGCGCGAATCGTTTCGCTTTGCTTCCGGTGCTACGCAAACGCGCGCCTGGCAGCTGCGCCTGACAGACGGCAACCGCTTTACGGCCACCGCCGACGATGTCGTCGGCACAGCCCACGGCGAGCAGAGCGGCGCGGCTCTGCGCCTGATCTATCGTTTGCGGCTGCCTGCGGATGCCGGCGGACATGTCCTTTCGGTGGTCGATTGGCTGTACCTGACAGAAAATGGCAGCATCGTGAACCGCTCGGAAATGCGCAAATTCGGCATCAAGGTCGCCGAACTGGTGGCCACCATGCGCCCGCTCGCGCCCACGGACGCGGATTCGCCACAGCCCGTACTTTCTGACTGACCGCGCCGGTTACCCCAAAGGGACACTGGACTGCGCCGATCCGGCACGCCAAACATGGCGGCGGGCCGGCGCGGTGCCGGGCAAATGATCCTGCGAGGAATTCGAGATGACGCGCAATGGCGGGCAGCTGCTGGTGGAAAGCCTGGCGGCGTTGGGGGCCAGCAAGAGCTTTGGCATTCCAGGCGAAAGCTATCTGGCGGTGCTGGATGCGCTGCACGACACGGCAGGCACGCTGGACTATGTGCTGTGCCGCAACGAAAGCGGCGCGGCCTTCATGGCGGCGGCCTATGGCAAGCTGACGGGGGCGCCAGGCATATGCTGGGTTACCCGCGGCCCCGGTGTCACCAATGCCTCGATCGGGGTGCATACGGCGATGCAGGACAGCGCGCCCATGCTGCTGTTCGTCGGGCAGGTCGGGACCGACATGAAGGGGCGCGAGGCCTTTCAGGAGATCGATTACCGGGCGGTGTTCGGCACCATGGCGAAATGGGTGGTCGAGATCGACCGGGTCGAACGCGTGCCCGAGATCGTCGCCCGCGCCTGGACCGCCGCCACGACCGGCCGCCCCGGACCCGTGGTGATCGCGCTGCCCGAAGATATGCTGACCAGCCAAACCGACACCAAACCCTTGCGCCAGCCAGCCGAACTCTGTGAGCCTGCGGCCCCAATGGCGGCGCTGGACAAGATGCAGGCGCTGCTGACGGCAGCGCAGCGTCCGCTGATTCTGATCGGTGGCTGCAACTGGAGCGATGCCGGCAGGGCGGCGCTGCAATCCTTTGCCGAGGCTTCGGATATCCCGGTGATCGCTGCCTTTCGCTATCAGGACCAGATCGACAATTTCTCGCCTGTCTATTGCGGCGAAGCAGGGGTCGGCATGCCGCCGCATGTGCGCCGCATGATCACCGAGGCGGATACGATTCTGGCGATCAATCTGCGTTTTGGCGAGATTGATCACCGAGGCGGATACGATTCGGGCGATCAATCTGCGTTTTGGCGAGATTGATCACCGAGGCGGATACGATTCGGGCGATCAATCTGCGTTTTGGCGAGATTGATCACCGAGGCGGATACGATTCGGGCGATCAATCTGCGTTTTGGCGAGATTGATCACCGAGGCGGATACGATTCGGGCGATCAATCTGCGTTTTGGCGAGATTGATCACCGAGGCGGATACGATTCGGGCGATCAATCTGCGTTTTGGCGAGATGACCACCGATGGTTACAGTCTGCTCTCGGTGCCGGTGCCGCGACAGGCGCTGATCCATGTGCATGCCTCGGACCGGGAAATCGGCAAGATCTATCAGCCCGCCCTGGGGATACAGGCCGGTGCGAATGCCTTTGCCGCGCAACTGACGCCGACGCGGGGCGGCTGGTCGGACTGGCGCGCGCGCGGCCGCGCCGCCTATCTGGACAGCTTTGACGCGCCTGAACAGCCCTCGCCCGTCGATATGGTCAAGGTCAGTTCCTGGTTGCGCCAGAACCTGCCCGAGGATGTCATTCTGACAAATGGCGCGGGCAATTTCACCGTCTGGCCCAACAAATTCTTCCAGTTCGGACCCCGGGCGCGGCTGCTGGCGCCGCAATCCGGGGCGATGGGCTATGGTCTGCCGGCCGCGATCGCCGCCAAGGTGGCCAGTCCTGATCGCATGGTGGTCTGTTTCGCCGGGGACGGCGATTTTCAGATGACCTGCACCGAGCTGGCGACAGCTCGCCAGGCCGGGGCGCAGCCCATCATTCTGCTGGTGAACAATGGCATTTACGGCACCATCCGGGCCCATCAGGAGCGGGCCTATCCACAGCGGGTTTCCGGCACCAGCATGACCGGGAATCCGGATTTCGTGGCACTGGCCCGGGCCTATGGGTTTCATGGCGAAAGGGTCGAACGCACCGAGGATTTCGCGGCGGCCTTCCAGCGGGCACAGGCCGCCCCGGCCGGGGCGCTGCTGGATCTGTCCGTATCGCCCGAAGCGCTGACACCGCGTCAGACGCTCAGCCAGATTCGCACCGCCGGGCTGGCTGCGCGGGGCGAATGACGCGGTCGCCGCAATCGTGGTGCGGCCAAGGCTTGCCGCGATGCTGTGGCGAAACGCTCATCCGATACGCCGTGCTGGCGTTTGCAGAGTGTATCGTCAGTCGTCGCATCGGGGGAACGTCCAACAGTCCGGGATGGTGGCACGCGCCCGGCCTGTGAGGTGCGGACCGAAAGGGTACAGCGGTACCCGCCCGCTCAATCCTTGCACGGCAGCCGGTGCGCGGTCCAATTCAGAGCGTTTTCGCAAGTTCAGCAAGCAGCGCAACTCTGCCGAAACCCTCGGCGATTTCTCTGCAGGTGGGCGCGTACAGCACAAATGGGCACGACCGCGCCGGGGGGCGGGCGGCCGTTTCCGATAGGCAGGCGCGACGGGCAGGATAGTTGCCGCCGGCGCCGCCGGTCACTGTTGCGCGTCTGAGGCCTGTTCCAGCCGCTCGATCTCGCTGGCAACCTCGCCGGCGAATTGTGGCGGGTTGGCCGGATCGATCATCGCTGCCACCTTGCGGAACTGCTCCAAAGCTTCGGTATTGCGGCCCAATGCGGCCAAGTTTACGGCCAGATGGTATTGCACCGTCGGGTCATCCGCCAACCCGTAGGCTGCGGCCTGCAGGTATCTCAGCGACGCCTCGTGGCTGCCACGCCGGAAGGTGATCCAGCCATAGGTGTCCTGAAAGGCCGGCACGTCGCTGTCGCGCAGCCGCCGGGACACCGCGTAAGCGCGCTGAAGGCTCTCGTCGTCGGTCCGGTGGGTGGCCAGCAGGCTGGCCAGGTTGTTGGCGACGATCAGAGAACCCGAATTGTTCTCGTACATCTTCTCATAGATCGAAATGGCGCCCTCGATATCGCCGTCACGTTCCAGTTCGCCGGCCCGGGCCCAGAGCAGGTCGCCATTCTTCGGCAGGGCGGTCAGGGCGTCGTTCAGTACGGCGCGGGCCCCCTCGATATCGCCGGTCTGCGCCTTGAGCCGATACAGGGCGATCCAAACGTTGGGTTGTTGCGCGTTGCCCGTCAGCAGGTCGCGGAAAATTGCTTCGGCCTCGTCCGGCTTGTTGTCGCCGACCAGTAATCCGGCCTTGAGAAACCGCAGGGTCGCGTCGTCCGGGGTCTTGCTCAGCAACTCGTCCAGATAAGCACTGGCTGCTTCCGGACCTTCCGAGGCCAGGCGGGCGCGGACCAGCGCGATTTCCGCAGTTCTGCCCATCACCTCGTCGCCGGTCAGTTCCTCAAGCATCGCGTTCAGATCTTCGGTGCGGTTCTGCTGGGCCAGTTTCTGAGCCGTCAGCGACTTGGCCCGCAAGAGCGCTTGCGGATCCTCCAGCCGTTCCAGGTCTCTGACGACGCTTTCGACACGGCTCCAGTCTTCCATCTGAGTGTAGATATTTCCGAGCATGGCCAGCAGGGCCACGTTGCCGGGGTTGACCCGCAACGAGTCGATCAGCACGCCCTCGGCGGCGACCAGCTTGTTGTCAGCGGCCAGAAAGTTGGAATAGCGGATAGATTCCGCGGCGCCACGGCTTGAGGCCTGAACCGCCAGCGCCAGCATTTCGCCCATCAGTTCACGGTTGCCCTCGCGCTCATAGGCGCGGGCCAGCAAAGACACCAGGACGGCATCCTCGGGCGACTGGTTCAGCGCGCCACGCAGCATGACGATGGCATCGGCGGTTTCGTCGTCGTCGATCAGCCAGTTGGCCTTGAGCTTGATGGCGTCCGGCTGCGAGGGGTCTTCGCTCAGGATTTGCTCGATCAGCGCACGCGCACCGACCGCGTTGTTCTGGCGAAACAGCATCCGCGCCAGATCGACTTCGAAACTGCGGGTCTGGTCGGTACGCTCGGCGTCCTTGACCAGGGCCTGCATCTCGGTCACGCCGGCCTCCTGATTGCCCATTTCAAAGTTCAGCTTGGCCCGTAGCGCCTGGAAAGCCCGCAATTCGGGACCGCCCGCAGCGATCAGCCTTTCAACTTCCTCGAGCGCCTGTTCACGGCCGTGAACCTGTTCGAGGAAGCCCAGCAACTGCACCTGATCGATGGTTTCCGCACCATCGCGACTGGCGTCCTGGCGCAGGAATGCCTCGGCTTCGTCCAGTTTTTCTTGTGCGACCAGAAACCGGACCAGCGATTGCTTGAAGCTGCCGCGCTCTTCGGGAAACCGCTGCATCAATTCACGCAGCTGGCTATCGATCCCGTCGAGATCTCCGATCTGTTGCAGTACGGCCAGTCGCATCTGATAGAGACGTCGGCTGTCGGGATCCATTGCCAGACCCTCGTCAATCACGTCCAGCGCCGCATACCAATCCTGCTTGCGCAGCAGGTCGTCCAGCACAATCTCCCGGGAGCTGCTGAGCGACTTGTCCTGTTCGACCAGTGCCTGAGCCTTGATGATGGCGGCCTGCTGGGCGTCGTCGTTCTTGTCCTGCACAGCGTGGAAATACTTGACCGCGTTGTCGATGGACTGAACCAGGATATCGTCCGGCGCAAGCGCGATCGCCTTGGTCACGTGCCGTTCGGCCTCGTCCCAGTTGCGCGCGTCGACGGCCATTTCGGCCAGAGCGCGGCGGCCCTCCAGGTTTTCGGGGTGTTGTTCGACAAGCCGCAGATAGTGTCCGTAGGCGTCCTGAAAAATGCCCCGGTCGCGCTGAGCGCGGGCATAGGCCAGACGCGCACCTTCATGCTTGCCGTTCAGTTGAAAGACGTTGCGGAACTCGACAAGCGCGCGGTCCACATCCCCTTCTTGCAGCAGGGCCAGACCGGTTTGATAGTGTGTTTCGGCGCGTTCTTCTGCTGTGTCGCAGGCTGCGGTCAAACCCAGACCGACGGCGAGAACAGCAGCCAAACCCACACGGCTCAGCCGTGATTGCAAACGATTACGCCGAACATCCATGATTTTGCCGATTCCCTACGTGGCTGCAGATACGTGGGAATCAGTATCCTGTCGCGCGAAACACGACAACAAAGGTTTTCGCCAAGATTGAGCAATCATTGGCAAAGGACAGGTTGTAGAAATACTTGTCGTCATATTGCGCACGCGCGGTAAAGGCGGTGTCGTTGCGGTCGGTGACCTGCCACAGCCCCGAAATTCCGGGGCGCATCCAGTAATAGGACCGGCCCGGGTAGAGATTGGTCTGATCGACCATCATTGGGCGCGGCCCGATCAGGGACATGTCGCCGATGATCACGTTCAGTACCTGGGGCAGTTCGTCGAGGGAACATTTGCGCAACATGGTGCCGATACGGGTCACGCGCGGGTCTTCGCGCAGTTTCTGGCTGTGATCCCATTCGGCGCGCGCCTTCGGGTTGTCGCGCAGATGCGCCTCGAGCGCCTGATCGGCGTTCGACACCATCGTGCGGAACTTGAACATCTTGAACACGCGGCCTTGCCGTCCGACACGACGCTGAACGTAGATCGGCGATGATCCGTCAAGGGAAACCAGAAGGGCCGTCAGCACAAGCAGCGGCAGGGTGACGGGCAGGGTCAGCAACACGATGGCAAGATCCAGCACCCGCTTGCCCGCCAGAGAATAGAGATCTGGCTTGACAGTACATCGTGTTGGAACAACATCTGAAACAGACACGGCCTTGAGGCGCGTCGGGTCATTAATTTGAAACGTCATATTCCACTCGCTTTACTCAGCACACACACGCAAAAAAATATCGTCGCAATCTGCGGCTCTTGCACGGCCACCCTCTCACTACCCGACAATATGAATAATTACCTAAAATTTGCAGATAAACAACCGCTTTGTTAGCCCCTTGAAATTCAGCCATGCGTTTATACTATTGAAAAATAAAGATAAAATTTGAATGCTGTTGCGTGTGAACATTTTATGGTTTCGCGACCTGTCGTGCGGTACTAATCCGAATGGCCAGTGACGCTGGTCTGGCATGGGCGCCGAGGGTCTTGATCCGCCGTGATTCTCAACTGTACCGGGAATGTGGCGGTTTCATCTCGGGTTTGAGGGGTGGCAGTGGGGGGTGCGGTGCAAACCCGCCGATAGGGTCGCCGGAAATGGCCTTGATTCGTCGGGCATTGGCGGTGACGCAAGATTGCGGGAGCTGAATGATCGGCGCCGGGCCGTGCTTTCGCTGCAAATGCAGCGATACGCATTGCCTTTTGCGGCAAAAGCAGGGATGCAGGACCGGGGGCTTGACGGTTCAATCCCGCCTCTTTGACATTATATAAGTGTCAACTGGTTTGTGAGTATCTGACATATCATGTCGCAGTCATCTTTTTACCTGGGCTATTTCGGCCTGAAAGAGCGTCCGTTCACCTTGGTTCCGGATCCCGGGTTCCTCTATTGGTCGCCACAGCACAAGCGCGCCTATGCAGTGCTTGAATACGGCGTGCTGTCTCGGGCGCCGATCACGCTGCTGACCGGCGAGGTCGGGTCAGGCAAGACGACCCTGTTGCAGAATCTGCTCGGCCAGATCGAAGAGGATGTCATCGTGGGGCTGGTTTCGAACGCCCAGGGCAACCGCGGCGAGCTTTTGCAGTGGGTCCTGAACGCGGTGGACGTGCCGATCGAATCCGAGGCGACCTATGTACAGAACTTTCAAAAACTTCAGGAATTCCTGATCGAGCAGTATGCCCAGGGCCGCCGTGTGGTATTGGTCTTTGACGAGGCTCAGAACATTTCTCGCGAAGGGTTGGAAGAGCTACGTATGCTGACCAACATCAATGCCAACAAGGACGAGTTGGTGCAGTTGATCCTGGTCGGGCAGCCCGAGCTGCGCGACATGGTGCGCCATCCCAGTATGAGCCAGCTGGCGCAGCGCGTTTCTTCCAGCTTTCATCTGAATCGCATGAGCGCCGAGGTCACTCAGGGGTATATCCGGCACCGGCTGAAGACCGCGGGCGGGACGGGCGACGAGTTCACGGCAGGCGCCTGCCTGCTGGTTCATGATGTGACCGGCGGCGTGCCGCGTCTGGTCAATCAACTGTGCGACTTTGCGCTGCTCTATGGCTGGAGCGAGGATACCGGCACGACGGTCTCGGGTGGGATGGTCCAGTCGGTCATTGACGACGGGGTCTTCTTTTGCGAACAGACCATTGAGAGGGAGGCACAGGCCTAGATGACCAACCTTCGGTTTTACCTTTCGCTGTTTCTCCGCCGGTTGCCGTTGTTCCTTTTGGTCGCGGCCAGCATTTCCACGGTATCCATATTCGTGGCCTTTACGCTGCCCCCGGCCTACGAATCCAAGATGGTGCTGATTGTCGAGGCACCCCAGATCCCCGATGCCCTTGCCCCCAGCACAGTGCGAATGCCCGGTCCGCAGAGGCTGCAGATTATCGAGCAGCGGCTGATGACCCGCGCCAATCTGCTGGATATTGCGCGCCGGCTCGAAGTCTTGGCGGATCAGAACGAGATGAATCCGGACGAGATCCTGCAGGCGATGCAGGCGCGCACCACCATTCTAAAGACCCGCAATCCGAACGAAGCCAGCATCATGACCGTCACCTTCGAGGCCAGAACACCAAGATTGGCAGCCGGGGTGCTGAACGAATATCTTACGCTGATCCAGGCCGATGATGCCTCGTTCCGCAAGGGCCGCGCGGGCCAGACGCAAGATTTTTTCAAGCAGGAGGTCGCCCGGCTGAATGCCGATCTCGAAATCCTCGGCGCCCGGATCCTCGAATTCAAGAACGCCAATGCCGGTGCCCTGCCGGACAGCCTGGCATTTCGGCAGCAACAGCGCACCGAACGGCAGTTGCGCCTTGAGGAAGTGGGGCGCGAACTGTTCACGCTAACATCGCAAAAACAGCAGTTGATTGATGTATTCTCACAGACCGGTCAGGTGATTTCGGACACGTCCAAATCGCAGAGCAAGACGCAACTGCGGCTGGCCGAAGCCGAGGCCGAACTGGACGACGCGTTGCTGGTCTATTCGCCCAACAACCCACGCATCAAGATCTTGCAGGCCAAGGTCGAACAGCTGCGCGAAACCGCGCTGGAGGAGGCCGCCAAGCTCAACGGCGAAGAGCAGGCGAGCACCGGCAATTCGGCGCTCGATTTCCAACTGGCCAGCATCGACACCCGCATTTCCGCCCTGCAACAGCAAGAGGCGTCGCTGAAACAGGATATCGAGCGTCTGAACGACTCGATCCGAAAAACGCCCAACAACGCCATCATTCTGGAAGATCTGCAGCGCGACTACGACAACGTTCTGGCTCAGTACAATCCTGCGGTTCAGCGACTGGCCGATGCCGATACCGGCGAACGCATCGAGATCCTGTCCCGCGGCGAGCGGATTTCGGTGATCGAGCAACCGGCGGTGCCGAGCGAACCGACCAAGCCGAACCGGATCAAGATCGCTGGCGGCGGAACCGTTCTGGGCGTTGCTGCCGGGGTCGGGCTGATCGTTCTCTTGCTGATGCTCAACGGCGCGCCTCGGCGGCCCGAGGATCTGATCCGCAAGCTGGACGTGTGGCCGATTGCGACACTGCCGTATATTCGGACTCGTCGCGAAGTTATCCTGCAGCGCAGCGTGAAACTGGGGCTGATCCTTGTCATTCTGGTCGGTGTGCCGGCGGTCGTCTGGTCGGTCCACACCTTTTACCAGCCGCTGGATCTGGTGGCTGACAGGGTGATGAACAAATTGGGCGTAAGGTGGTGACAAGTTCCATGATGACAATCGAGAATGCGAGGGCCGCGTGACAGACCGTCTTCAGCAAGCAATAATGAAAGCCCGATCCGAACGCGAGGGGTTAGGCGATACGCCCAGCATCACGCGCTCCCGTTCCGCAAAGGACCCGCGACAGACCGTTCAGGACGCCTGGCAGGCGCTGTCCCCGCTGTCCGTGGACCGAAAGACGGTGATCCGTAACCGTCTGGTCGCCAGTACCAGCGGGGAAATGGCCATACCCTTTGACATGCTGCGTACCAAGTTGCTGCAGCAGGTCAAAGAGAACAAGTGGCGCCGGATCGCGTTGGTGTCGCCAGGCAGCAATTGCGGCAAGTCGACGATCGCCGCCAATCTCGGTTTCAGCCTGAGCCGCATGAAGGAACTGCGCACGATCATCATGGATTTCGATTTGCGACGCATGGGGTTGGGCAAAGTGCTGGGCCAATCGCAGTCGCTGGGCATGCCTGACGTGCTGGCCCGCGAGGCGGATTTCTCGGACGTGGCACAATGTCTGAATGGCAACGTCGCTTTTGGTCTGAATGCGCAGTCCGGCCGCAACCCCTCGGAAATCCTGCAAAGCGCTCAGACCTCTGAGATCCTGGACGAGATTGAAGAAGCCTATCAGCCGGATGTCATGCTGTTTGATATGCCACCTCTGATGGCGAATGACGACAGTCACGGGTTCCTGCAATCGGTGGACTGCGCCTTGCTGGTGGTGGTGGCGGAACAGACACCCATGGAACAGATCGATGTGGCGGAACGACAGTTGGCGGCGCTGACCAATGTCTTGGGGATTGTCCTGAACAGGTGCCGGTACACCACCGGGGCGCATGGCTACGAGAACGAATATTACTGATCTGCCTGGCCGGCGCTTGCCGGCAGGGAGCGCACCGGGTTCGATGAAACCGACGAAGGGATCAGTCGGGACTGCGTGTGCAACACGGTGCGACGACAACGCCCTGACTGGGCAGCACTCGGCCTTATCGGGGGGGGGGCGGCGGCGTTTTGGCCTGAGTTGTGCCAACGCGAAGCCCGGCTTTGCCCTGCTCTGTGGCAGTGCGATCGAGTTCGGCTTGCAAGAACGGCGCGATACCAGCTTGACCCGCCGCTTTCGGAGATCCAGCGCTTGCGCATGGAGCCAAGTTGCGGATCACCAAGAAATGCCTCCGCGAATCGATGGTCGATACCCGAATACACCGGGCTTTGGATCGATGGCGTCGTCCAAAGCCCGGGAAACAGCCAGGGCAAATTGCGAGGCAAGTCAGTTGCAACAACCGGGCGCGCGCTCCATCGAGAGCAAGTGGTTTGCTCGGAACTGCCATGCTCTTTCGGATCCTGATCATCGATCATTGGCCGACGACGCACCAGGTCGCGCCGCCCATGGCCAATCGCGTGCGCATTGGCGGATTACCGTTTTTCGGCGGCTGCCTGGGCTGCAGGTTGACGGTCGGGAACCGGTCCTGTGTCCTAATATCAGGTGGCCGCAGGCCGGCCAGATGATCTGTGGCCATGATCCGGTATCTCGACTTTAATAGGCGTTCTTCGGGCTCCATGCATTTCATGGCCGAACCGCTCTCGGCGCGGGCAAAGTCCACCGGCGCGCGGCTTCAATGCGGTCTGGCTTGGCCGGCGAAACTTGCAGCGACAGGTTCGATGATATCGAAGGATTGCCATGCAGGATCGACGGGTTGCCCGATGTCAATCTGTCCACATCTCGCCGGCCATCGTCCGCACCGGGCGGGCCTCGGAGCATTCACTTGATCAGGTTCCGCAGCATTTCCCTGAGCGGGTAAAGGCAGGCATCGATCCTCAAAAACTTGTGCCTTCCCCTGCCGGCCCATTCTCCGCCGTGCCGCTCACAATCAGCAGGCCGGCAGAAGGCTTTGACGAATAACGCCGGCGTTTTCGAGGGCCGAAAATCGCCGCCTGGCCCGTCAGGTTTTAAGCAAAGAGTTTTCCAAATTTGGCGCTGGCGTCTTCTATGCCGGCCAATCGAAGCATGTGCCAGGCAAGCGCCTGGTTGCTGGAGATGACCGGCACGCCAATTGTCGCCTCGGCCTGGGGGATGACATCAAGACACCGAAGGTTTGTGCAGGAAATGACCACGGCATCGCAGGGCGCCTTTGTGACGACGGTCTCTATGGCCTGAAGGATCGAGGCCGGGGTGATCCGTGCCACCAAGCGATCGTTACCTTCTTCGAACGAGCCGAAGCTGGCGATCTTGAACCCCGCGCATTCCAGGTTCTGCCGCATCCTGGCCGAGACCTCGGGCACATAGGGCGTGACAAAGCCGAGACGTTTGGCGTTCAGGTGTCGGCCCGCGGCGACAATGGCCGCAAGCGGATCGGTCACGTTGGCTCCTGGGCACACGCTCTGGATCGCCCGCGCCACCTTGTCCGAGCCGATCACAGAAGACGCCGAGGTACAGCCGAAACCGATCGCGTCGAACCGCAGCGAAGGTGGCAGCAGGCGCGCCGAATCAGGCAGATCCCGTTCCATACGCGCCAGCGTATCGGGTCGGATCTCGGGAACCATGGCGATACGGCTGTGATAGAGGGCAACGCCGGACATTCTGAGGATGCGCGCGAATTCATGCTCAAGCGTTTCGTCGGTTTCCAGCACGATCACGCCAAGGTTTGCCCGGATGCCGATACCGCCATCTGTCTGGAATTCAAGCTGCATGGACCCTCCTCATATGACCGGCAGTTCGGGCGCGGCGCGCTCGGTCAACAACTGAGCCCCGCCCGCCCGCACCACGATGTTTTCCTCGTGAACCATGATCCGGCCATCGCCATAGCCAAGCGACGGTTCCAGTGTCAGCACCATATTCTCGGTGATCTCTGTCATGTCCCAGGCGGCGTGCGAGGGCCATTCGGTCAATTGCATCCCGAGCCCGTGACCGAGCCGCCCGACATCCCCCCCCTGATCGTCCATCTCGGCGATCACCTTCTGCATGGCGCAATACAGGCCGCGGCACGTGGCCCCCGGGCGCGCCGCTGCGATCCCCGCTTCGGTGGCTCGCCACAGCACGTCATAGGCCCGGCGCGAGGCGTCATCCGCCGAACCAATGGCAAAGTTGCGGTCGAAATCGCAAAAATACCCGTCCCAGTTGGCGCCGGTGTCGAGCATCAGGATATCGCCCCGGACCAGCGGACGGCGGGATGGCGGCGAGATCACGTCGCTGTAACCGCCGGTCTCGGCCCCCCCGACCAGATAGGGAACGTCGTCGGCCCCCTGGGCCAGACCTTCGCGGCGGAAGGCCCGGAACAGGTCTTCGAGCGGTTGCCCTTCGTGCGCGAGGTCGGGAACCCGGGCAAAGGTGCGCGAGCCGATGGCGCAAATATGCGCGATCTTCTCGATCTCGGCGTCGGATTTCACCATCCGCAATTCCCGCACCAGCCAGGTGGCGTCGGCGAACCGCAGCCCGCCAAGCCCCGCCGCAAGCCGTTCGAAATCGCCAAGCGGCATCCTCAGATGCGTCTCATGGCCCTTCATCAGACCGATGGTTTCGCCGCGCACCGCGTGGGGCGTCAGAAGGTCGGCCAACAGGCTGATCCCGTCATCCTCGGGCGCGGGGGCGCTCCAGCTGCGGATATCGTCGATCCAGGTGCGCCGCATGAGATCGGCGCCGATTTCGGGGATGATCGCGACGGGCTTGCCCGTTGCCGGAACGAACAGGAACCATGGCCGTGTCGGGCTTTGCCAGAAGAGGGTATGAAAGCCGCTGAAGTACCGCACCTCGGGTTCCGTCGTCAGCAACAGGCCGGCCATTCCGGCCTTGGCCATCGTTGTCTGTGCCCGCGCAGTTCGGGCGGCGAATTCCTCTGTTCGAAAACCGCGGTCAGGGGGGGTCATGATACCGGGTCCTTTTGCTGTGGCAGCCGGTCGTGAACCAGCCTGACCCAAAATTCGGCGCCGATCGGCAGCAGAGCATCGTTGAAATCATAGTCCGAGGCGTGCAGCGGTTGGCCATGCGCCCCTGCCTCGCCATTTCCGAGCAGCAGGAAACAGCCCGGTACGACGGCTGAAAACTGCGCGAAGTCCTCGGAAAAGCTCATCGGGGCACGATCCTTGACAAGGTCGCAGCCCGCGGCTTCTGCCGCGCGGTACACGGCCGAAACCGGCGTCTCGGCATTGATGGTCTCGACGAACTGGGTATCAAAGGAGACCGAAGCCGTGATCCCGTGCGCGGCAGCCACCCCATCGGCGATCTGGCGTGTGAACCGTTCGATGGCGAGGCGATCTTCGGGCGAGCGGGCGCGGAAATCTCCCCGGAGCGTGGCATTTCCCGGCAATACATTGCGCTGGCCGTCGGTCAGGAACTCGGTGATCGAGACAACGGCGCCGGATGCGGGTGCAAGCTTGCGCGCGACGATGGTTTGCAGCCCAAGCACGATCTCGGCGCCGACCGTGATGGCGTCGATACCGGTCTGCGGCATCGCGGCATGACCGCCCCGGCCTTTCACCGCAATCTCAAACAGAGTTTCACTGCTGCAGATGATACCCGTGCGCGTCGAGACCTGACCTGTGGGGGCGCCGGGCAGGTTGTGGATGGCATAGACCTCGTCGACCGGAAAGCGCTGCAGCACGCCTTCGTCGATCATCGCGCGGGCACCCAGGCCGTGTTCTTCGTTCGGCTGGAACAGAAAGATCACGGTGCCATCGAAAGTCGGTCGTGCCGCCAGCCGTTCGGCTGCGCCCAACAGCATGGCCATATGCCCGTCATGGCCACAGGCATGCATGACGCCGGGCGCGGCAGAGACATGGCCGTGCGTCGAGGTTTCAGCGATGGGCAGAGCGTCCATGTCGGCGCGCAGCCCGATGGCTTTGTTGCCGCCACCGGACCGCAGCACGCCGACAACGCCCGCGCCGTCATGCACCTCGATTCCCAGCGCCCGTAGACGCGCGGCCACGACCGCCTTGGTCCTTGTCTCTTGAAAGCCCAGTTCGGGGTGCCGGTGCAGATCATGACGCAGCTGTGTCAAACCGGTCTGAGAGTCGCTCATCCTGCACCCGTCCTGTGGCCCTACCCGAAAGATAGACCGCAGCGTCGCCCATGAGGTATCGAGTTTTGCTGCATTTGGCAGAAAAACTTGCATGAAACCGGCCCCTGCAGACCGGATCCGGCAAACCGGCCCCTTCCGGGGCAGGCGGGCGGGCCCGACTCGGTCTGCGGCGTCGCACGCTTGCCGGGCACGGCGAAACGCTTACGGTTCAGATCGGCAGGTTCAGTCCGACCTTGGTACGGTCCATCGCGACAGAGGTGTGGAAACGCCGGACATTCGAGTTTTCAAAAAACAGCCGTTGGGTCAGGGTCTCGAAATCCTGCATGTCCCGGGCCGAGCAGATCAGAATGAAATCTGCTTCGCCGGTGACATAATAGCACTGCTGGACCTGCGGTTCGGCCCTGGCGCGTTTGCGAAACACATCGAGCTGTTGCAACGATTCCCGTTCCAGTTCGACATGCACGATAAAAGTCATCCTGTATTCAAAGCGGGCCGGGTCGAGCACCGCCACTTCTTTCAGGATCAGGTTGGAGTCCCGCAACCGCTTCAGCCGCCGCTGAACCGAGGGAACGGAAAGACCGCATTCCTGTGCCAGATGTTCAAGACCGACACGACAATCGGCCTGCAGTGTTCGCAGAATGGTGAGATCTGCCTGGTCTAGCTTGTCTGGCGCCATGCCCATGAACAATACCCGCGCCTGTTGAGGGTGATGTGAAAGAATTTATCGACGATAGGACCAAGAACGAAAAATGGAAATAGCTGACAGATGCTAGATATTGCGGCGATGACTACAGCGTACAGAGGCGACATGACCGAGACAGACAGCCTGGAATTTCGCCCCGACTTTGCCCGTGCTCTGGCATTCTTTGATGCCCGGCAGGACTATGAAAGGTCCCCGTTGCGGGAATTGCAGACGCCGGACGGCCTGCGGTTCTGGGCCAAGGACGAGACCGCCCGCATGGGGCTTGGCGCGTTCAAGGCGCTCGGCGCGCCCTATGCTGTGTCCCGGATTCTGGCCGAGGCCTGGCACGCGAAAACCGGCGAAACGCTGACGGCCGCCCGCATGGGCGACGCCGATATCCGTGACTTTGCCGCGCCTTTCACCTTTGTCTGTGCCAGCGCCGGCAATCACGGCATGGGCGTCGCCGCCGGGGCCCGGGCCATGGGAGCGCAGTCGCGGATCCATCTGGCCCGGACCGTGCCCGAGGGGTTTGCCCGGCGCCTGTCGGCTTTGGGCGCCCAGGTGGTCCGATCGGGCGATGTCTATGACGACAGCGTGGCGGCTGCGATTGCCGATTCCGACCACAGCGGTGCGACACTGTTGGCGGACGGTACCTGGCCCGGCTATACCGAAATCCCGAAATGGGTGATGGAAGGGTATTGTGTCATCGCCGAGGAACTGCGCACCGCGTTTCTGACCTCGGGTACATGGCCGACCCATGTCTACCTGCAGGCCGGCGTGGGGGGCTTGGCGGCGGCCATGGCGCATATGATCAGGCTGAACTGGTCTGAACAGCCCGAACTGATCGTTGTCGAGCCGGCGGCCGCGGCTTGTCTGAAAGCCAGCCATCAGGCCGGCAGACCGACCCGCGCCGACGGACCCGACTCGGATATGGGCCGCCTTGATTGTAAAGAACCATCAATCGTGGCCTGGCACGTGCTGCAACGCTGTGACGTGCGCTATGAAACGCTGACCGAAGACGAGGGCGCGGCCGCGCCCCGGACGCTGGCCGCGCTCGGGGTCGACACGACACCCTCGGGCGCCGCCGGTTTCGCGGCGATGACCAGACAGGCGGCGGCGATCCCCGGCACCGGCCGGTTCCGCCCCCTCGTGATCGTCTCGGAGGGCGCAACATGACCAAGAGTACCGGGCGGCGGCCGTTCAGCCGGATACCGCCGGCGCGCAGGATACGCCCTATCTGTTTGATTCGATCACGCCGGGCAGATCGTCACGCTGTGCCCCGCGCGGCGCCCTGATCTGTCCCAGCAGCCAGTTCGGCCCCGCCAGTAGAGGTTTCAGCGCCGCGTTGCCGCGCAGACCGGCCTTGAACTTTTCGATCTGCATTACATTGTCGATACGGCGGTCCAGAAAGGCCCAGGTCGCGGCATCATCCGGGCTGGTGTCGCCCAGCCAATACAGCACGGTCGACGAATAAACGCCGGACAAGGTGGCGCGTTTGGTGTACCAGTTCACGTCCTGCGACGTGTCCCCCAGTGCGGTCCAGATCCGGTCGCAGGTCTGCCAGACCGCCCCGGCTCCGGCTGCGGCATGCTGGGGCAGTGCGAACAAGGTCGCGCCACGCCGTACCAGTTCCTTGTCCTCGACCGCCTCGAGGCGGAAACGAACCGCCGTTGCAATCCGGTCGCGGAATTTCAGCGTGCTCAGATCCTCGGCCGCCAGACGGTCCAGCATCGCCCGATCGCCGCGCGCATGATAGGCCAGCGCCAGATCCACCGGTCCGCGCGGGCACAGCCGGCGCATTGCGTCCCGTTCAAGGCCGATATCCGACGCCGCCGCCAGCAGCGTTGCGTCCGACCATCCGTCAAACGGAACATGTATCACGGCGGCATCCAGCAACTGATCCAGTCGCGGGTCATGGGGCAGGGTCACGGCGTTCTCCTCGGTCTGATCAGGCGCAGCAGCGTTGGTTCGGGCGTTCCGAACCCAAAGATGCGGTACCCTAAGAATGCGATTTTTCGGCCGCTGATGAAAGTGGACTTTGCGTGAGCTCTGATCACGACGGCCACCGGACCCCTATGGCAACGGCCCGGTTCGCGCCGGGCTTGCCTGTGCGATTGGCGCCCCGACGGGAGTTGACATGTACCGTGTCTCACGAGCCGATGGGTAAATCGATCCGCAATCCGTCGCGGCCGATGATCAGCGCGGTATCGCCGAGACCTTCCACGGCCTCGAGCCAGTCTCGTTCGGCATAGGCCGGGTCATCCGACGGGATCAGGTGCGACAAGACCAGCGTCTTAACGCCGGCGTCAGCGGCGATTCTGGCGGCGTCATGGGCAAAAGTATGCGATCGCAACAAATGGGCCATCAGATTGTCGCCGCCATTTCCGATCCTGGCCAACAGGGCGGGCAATGCGCGTTCCAGCATCGCTTCGTGGATCAACAGATCGGCCCCGCGCGCGAAATTCTCCATGGCTACAATCGGGGCCGTATCACCGGAAAAGACAACATGCGTCGTCTGCGTCTGAAAGGACAGGGCAAAGCAGTCCACAAGCGGTGGGTGATCGGTCCGGATGGCGGAAACCGTCAGCCCGTCCCTGTCGAACACGAGTCCCGCGTCCATGTCGTGTATCTGTACGAGGCCCCGCAGGTCGGGGCGCCCCTCGTCTTCGATCCGAAGGTCGATATCGGCCTGCATCGAGGTCAAAAAGCCGTTCCAATAGGCATGCAGGCCGCGCGGGCCATAGATCTCTACCCGGGTGCACAGCCCGGCTGTCCAGGCCGTGTGTAGCAGCGGGCCAAGCTCGATATAGTGGTCCGAATGCAGATGAGTGATGAAGATCAGCGCCAGCTCGCTGAGCTGCATGTCTTGATCCACAAGCCCCTTGGTCACGCCCAGGCCGCAATCGACCACGACCTGGATGCCGTTCAGCACAAACAGGTTCGACATGGGCATGGACGAACCCGGACGGATGGCGGGACCGCCCTTTGTGCCCAAGAGAGCGACGTAATCCTGAGACATCTGAGACCTCTCTGGCGTGCAGATACGACGTGCAGCGCCGAATGAATGACGGGCGTCCTGTTCTGTCAGGACATGCTGTGGCGACAGGGTCAGATCGAGTCCGTAAACGCGAACCGTTGCACCAGCTTGATACGCCGCTTCTTGTACCTTGCCTACGGTTTCTGCGTCGATAGGTTTTAGTCGATGCTGTCTCTGAAGTGCCCCTAGTTTCCTAGACACCTGCCTGGTTCAGTTTGGGCTGTCGGATTTCGAAGTCAGCGGGCGACGGCATGCCGTTGTTCGTGTGTTTTCGCTTCGGGTTAGCGAAGGGTCGTCGGTTCCGAAGCTTTCCTCGGAATGGCCGCATTTAGTGCAAGTGACTTCGACGCCTTCGGTCGTACCACCATAATCATTGTCAAGATCAGTGTAGTCGGTCGTAGTCGAGACATAGGCTATTAGCGATGTTCCCATTGCACGTCACGCAGCCAAGTTGGCTGTGCCGGGTGGTCGGACATGTCGCCGTATCTGTAGCAAAGCCAGTAGTAAAAGTCGTGTATCGCATCTTGAACGGGTACATCGTCGGGTATTTGCTCGGACGCCTTAATGGCCACCATCAATTCCGTGAAGCGTCCAGTAGCCGAAATTTCATGGCGGTTTTTCATTGCGTGTTCGTTGTCGAGTGAGAAATTTTGCGCGTCCAGAAGGACTAGCGTTTGAATTCCCCACAAAAACTGCTCTTGCTTTGTCAAGTGTATTCTCCAGTGTTTTCGCTACAAGTTGTGACGTATCATACATGCAGTAGGTCAACGAAGGAACAACGCAACGTGCGCAACATAAGCATCAAAGATCACCCGTTTTACGAACGTCTGGGGCAGGCCACACCGCAGGAAGCGGCGTCGTGGGTCATAGGTGACACGCCTATAGAGGAAGCCGAAGCCAAGGACCGCAAAGCTGCGTTCCGAAGTGTCGCCAAGAAGATCACAGCGGGTAAGGCCGAACGCAGCAAGTATGGGTTCAATTCTGACACGAACGGCGAAATCGCACGCGCGATGGAATGGGCGTTCAAGGCAGGGATGAACGTAGGAAAGAAATCTAAGGGCAAATAGCAGCCCCAAAAACGGACGTTCAAGCCGGGTTTCGGGCGTGGGTAGTTCGTGGGTAGGATGGTCGAAGCGCCAAATTATCCAATAAAATCAATGGGTAATGGCGGAGACGAAGGGTGTAGCACAAATCACCTAAGAATTTGTTAATAAATAAATAATTTTTAAAGAAATTGAGTCATACCACGAATTGCACCACAGTCTGTCATACACGTCTCCTCGTGACTACTTCTGAGCCTCCTGAAATATTGAGCTGAATTGCCTTTGGTCCTCACTGACCATCTTCGATGCATCAACCGTCGGCATAAGCATATTAAAAAGCTCTCCTTGCGCGGTTGGTAAGGGCGACACCCCCCAACTTTCGGCATCCAAGTAAGGGCGCAAGGGAGGAACTTGTTCGAAGGTCTTTTCGAGGTTGGCGGTCATAGTGGCTTCATCATCGTAGAATTTCGTTTGAAAGTTAATGCTTTCTGAACCCGCACGGATCGCTGAAGAGGTGTATGAGCCAGCGGCCACGTAAAGAAGCCATAGGTTCACGTCTGTGACCAAACAGCCATCGATCCGGAGACCTGATCCGAAACTCTGGTTGATTACAACCAGTGGCAACACTTCAAGTTCTTCGATACCTTTGCTCCAGCCAAGCAGATCCACAAAGTCAGGCAGCGCCCCCTCCATCCACTGCGCCTTTCTTCGAGCCTGCTCGCAAGCTTCTTCCAGCTTCCCAAGATGATTGTATCGATCGATCGGTTCACACGGTCGAATAAACGCTTTCGCTTCACATACGATGATCTTTCGCCCGAAACGCACTAGGAGGTCGATTTCCTCGCTGTCGGGCTGGTCCCGACTTTTTGATATGGCGTCCGGACAGACGTGGAAGTCTTTTAATACTTCGTTCTTCTTAGCTACCTCAATAGTCCGCCTTCTCAACTGGTTCTCAAAAACGAGACCGGGTGCATGTTTCTTCTTACCCTCCGTCTTAAGCGCTGCTTCGGTGTGCAATTCCATGAATCTGTGAATTGAGCCGACATCAATCGCCGGTGCAAGTAGTAGAAGTTCATCATCTTCAAGCTTGACCAATGGCCGCGACCAAAGGCCGTCTCGGAAAAGACTTCCAGTTTCTTCCGGAGCAATGGTCAGACATTCGACAAGCCTAATGGCTAGCGCCTCGTCGATCTCCAAGCAGCGCGTCACTACGCGGACCAATGCATTCCGCGAGAGACCGAGCGACAACTTGCGAACCTCAGAATAATGCTTCGTGCTGGTTGGCAGGGCCAGTTTGGAAAATGCCGAAACTATGTCCTTAAGGAGCTGCAGCACCAAAATCAGCTGATACAAAGTCGCGCTTCCGTATTTCCCCCCAAGTTCCTTCCTCAACATGGGGCCAAGATAGAACTGCGAGGCTGCGGACAGGCGCATCCGCAGATTGTCGGACGAGTGCTTCGAACGTGGGCCGCACTTGAACCTGACCCTATTTCCCCTGACCTCTAACGATTTGACCGATTCTGAGGGCACCTCAATATCGTTAGGCAGTTTCAAGTCTCCGTCAGCCAAAGCAAGGCTTCGGGCCATGATATCAGCTTCGTGACGAAGTTGGCACGCATGCCAATAATAAGCATCACTTTTCGACGATGGCCGCAGACACAATCCCTTGTCTATTTTTGTCAAGAACCATCCTTCCCAAAGAGCGGCATCCCAGACATTTTTAAAGGCATGTTCAACCGAAAGAATCGCCGAACATCGTCGCCGGAGGTATTGAAAATTGAAGCCTGAAGCCTCGCGAACATCGTCCAGATCTTTGGCCTCGAAAAGCCAATGTGGCACGGAGTCCACGACGGCGGTTACAAAGTCATCTGGTGAGGTCGCATTGCCCGGCCCTAGAAACTCAATCTCTCGCAGTTGTTCAATGTGGAGCGGTTCACCGCGCTCAAACTGTTTTTCGACTAATCGCCGAAAGTGCTTCTGAAACGTGAAGAATTCGAGGTTTGCGCTTGCCAACGCCAATCGGATGGCCGTTCGTTTCGACAGGCTGGAAAAGAGCTTCTCGAAAAAAGTCCCCCTCAGCGCCTTGAGCTGCCCAGCGACAAACAGACCGCAAGCCAAAAGGTCTTGATCGCGCACGGTACCACGGCATTCTTTTTCTGCACTGCACCACGCTTCGTAGTCAAACGCCTTCGAAAACGGTGATGCAAGTCGATCGCCGCTTTTTTTACGCAGCCTGTCAAAGACTTCGCTGTTTAGGTGGCTTAGCTTCTGCATCTAATAGATCTGTCGACTAACACATAGCAATGCGGCACCATCTAAACCAAACTGGCCTGGACTTCGCGAAAGCTCTCCAACCCTGCCTCAAGTTCCTCAATGATTTCCTCAGCTAGCACATCTGGTGCGGGCAAGTTTTCCATGTCCGTCAAACTCTTGTCCTTCAGCCAGAACACGTCAAGGCTCGCTTTGTCTCTGTCCAGAAGCTCTTTCAAAGGATACTTCCGCCACCGGCCGTCTGGCATTTCTTCGGACCAAGTTTCGGACCGAAGATGCGTCTCGCCAGCTTTGAAACAGTCCACAAAGTCGGCCAGATGCTCATAGGTCATCGGCTTCTTCTTCAACGTGTGATGCACATTCGTGCGGTAGTCGTAGAACCAGACCTCATTTGTCTGGGCATTCGGGCTCGCTGGCTTGTTGTCGAAAAACAGGACGTTCGCCTTCACGCCTTGCGCATAGAAAATGCCTGTCGGCAGGCGCAAAATGGTGTGCAGATCAGTGGATTGCAGCAACTTGCGCCGCACCGTCTCACCTGCACCGCCCTCGAACAGTACGTTGTCAGGCACCACAACAGCCGCCCGGCCGGTACTCTTCAACATCGACCGTATGTGTTGGACAAAATTCAGCTGCTTGTTCGATGTGGTCGCCCAGAAGTCCTGACGGTTGTAGGTCAGGTCATCCGTCTCCTGCTCGCCCTCGTCATTGGTAAAGCTCATTGAGCTTTTCTTGCCAAACGGCGGGTTCGCTAGAACGTAGTCAAATGTCTGCGGAGAAGCGGTCACCAATGCATCATTGGGCGACACAAGGCTATCGCCATCAATCTCACCGATGTTGTGCAGCATCATGTTCATCAGGCACATCCGGCGGGTGTTCGCGACGATCTCGTTACCGAAAAAGGTTTCGTGTTTCAGAAACGCCTTCTGATCGCGGTCCAGCCCTCCCCGCTTCGGATCATTGAGATAATCATAGGCTGCAAGGAAAAACCCACCGGTGCCGCAGGCGGGGTCAGCAATGGTCTTGCCCGGTTCGGGCGCAAGACACTCGACCATCGCCGTAATCAGCGAGCGGGGCGTGAAGTACTGTCCAGCGCCGGATTTCGTATCCTCGGCGTTCTTCTCAAGCAGCCCTTCGTAGACGTCGCCCTTCACGTCTGCACCGAGCATCACCCAATCGACTCCATCCACCATGTCGATCAGACGGTAAAGCTTGGCCGGGTCCTGGATCTTGTTCTGTGCCTTCGTGAAGATGTGACCCAGCATCCCCGGCTTGGTGCCGAGCGTCCGCAGCAAATCGACGTAGTGTACCTCAAGCTCCGCACCGCGCTTTGCTTTCAGCGATGCCCAGTCGTACCCCTCTGGCACGCCGACGCTCCGATTGTGTGGCGGCTTGGAATACTCATCAGCCATCTTGAGAAAGATTAAATAAGTCAGCTGTTCCAGATAGTCGCCATATCCCACGCCGTCGTCACGCAGCGTTGTGCAGAAGCTCCAAACCTTTGAAACAATGGGGGCAGTATTCATTCCGTCTCTTCCTCGGTTTGTTCGGCCATTGCAGCCTCATAGGCGCCGTAGTTTTTGGTCTGGTCGCTTTCAAGAAACCATGCTCCCGTTCCCGACGTCGGTCGCCCTGTGACAACAGAGGCTGCGGCGCTCACGCTATTGAACGCATAGCTTTGAAGAAACTTCCGTGATCCATCGACGTCGCCAATCACTCCTTGAGACACCAGCGACGCGTAGAGCCGACCGTATGTGGACTTCGCACTTGTCGTTCCGACCCATTTGCTTCGAGCGTCAGACCCTTCTTCAACAATAAAGTCGCCGCCTTCCTGTCGCGCACGGGCAGACACTTCTTTGGTCGACAGCACGAAGAAAACGGGCTGCGCCTTGGGTTCGCTTGTCGCAGCTGGCGTCTTTGGTTTCGTTTGCTCTGTCAAGAAATCAAAGCGCAACGCCGGTAGGACAAGGCGCAGGTTTCTCAGAAAATCCTCCATGTGCGCGCGAGCCGCCTTGCTGAGCGGGCTAGCGGTTGGCGCCTTGGAGTTTGCCAGTGATACTTTGGATATCTGAAGAGCTAGGCTGTAAATCCGGCTCTCAAGATAGCGGGCATGCGCTTTGTTCAGCGGCTCGCCTAGTGCCGTCACAAAGATAGCCCGCTCCCACCAGTCTTTGGACGCATCCTTGATGTGCTGATTGATCCTTGTGCGGATCTCGTCCGTCTCTCCCACGTAGAGCGTCAGGCCGTTTTCGGTTTCACCGACCAGAAGGTAGATGCCAGGCTGCGACGCTTCCGGTTCTTTCAGCGCATCAAAAACCTGCGTTCGGTTTGTGACCAGGACATGCCCTGTCCACTGAAATGGGATTGTTGCAGTCGTCATTCCATCGGGATCGCCGTCATGGAAAAAGAGTTCGATTGAGCGTCCTTGCGATGTCATGCGGGCGTCTTTCGTTTGCGCTTAGGCTTTGGGGCAGCTTTCCGCTCGGTTTTGATGCGCTCCAGCAGGGCTGAGGCGGGTTCATCTGTTGGGTCTTGTGGGACAAGCTTGCCTTCGAAGGCGCGTTTGAGGATGGATTGGCGCAACGCGCGGGAGCGGGCGAGTTGTCGATCAATATCCTCCTCAAGAGCGTCGAGGGTGGAGAGCTTGGCTTCGAGGCGGCTGACGATTTCGGCTTGTTCGGCTAGCGAACAGTATGGGAAAGGATATTCTTGGAGTTTGTTCCCATTAATATTCGACTGGTTCACTCCATCCGTCTTCACCACGTCACCATGCTTCTTCGCTGTAATCGAGTTGAGGAAATAGGTCAGGTAGGAACCTGAGACCGTCTCTTCAATTTGGTTGATCCTTATCAGGTAGCCAGCAAAAAGCGCGGGCCGCTCGCCACGGTAAATTGATGTTTTTCCAACAAGTTCTGGGCTATTTGTTCGGTTGAAGAGTACATCTCCGGAAGAGAGAGCGTATTGTTGGATTTCTTGACCATCTGATGTGAAAACCAGATCGGTCCAATCGATTTTACCTGCTTGGAGGTTACCCATCCTAACAACAGGCATCACCCCTGTCTCCGCCGACTTCGCAGAGGTGCCATATTCGACGCCGCATGTGCTGTAGCCAAGACGCTGCCAAAGCCATCCGTGCGGCAAATCAGGTAGCTCAATCTCGATGTCATCGAGTGTGTCGTTGAAATCACGTGGACGCTTAGGCTTCGCGGGCTTCTTCCCTTCCTCACCTTCAGCACGCCATTTGGCAACGGCGTCCTGCCAATCGTCCAGCGCTTGTTTGTAGCGGGCGTCGCGTTCTTCCTGGATGCGGGCCAAGAGGGTTTCGGGGTCTTCGAGTTTGTCGGGGTTGGCGGCGCGCCAGTCGGCGGTCAGGTGGCCCTCGAACGCGTGTTTGAGCAGGGATTGCCGATACAGCCCGGCCTTGTCCCGCGCCGCCCGCAAACTCTTCTCTCCCTTGTCCAGCAATTCAAAAAGCTGCTCGATCTTCTCGACGATGCGGCGTTGTTCGTTGAGGGGTGCGACCCGAACTTTGAGCTGAGCAAATCGACCGTGCGTGAGGTTAAGCCCGCTGTCATTGATTCCGGTCTTCATCCGATCAATGGCGTCGGTCGCTTCTCTCGTAGCCAAGAAATACGCGAGAAACTTGGAGTTCATCGCGTTTTCGAGCGGGCGAAAGCGATACATCTTACCCGACATCATCAGCTTCGATTGCGTTCGCTCAACGAGACACGTCACCCCGCATCTATTTCGCGGTCCCGCACAGGTCATCAAGATGTCACCCGCGTTTACGGTGACGTTGGCTTTGGGCTCTAAGTGGTCCGGCAGGCGCTTGTTCTCATGCCCCCAGTATTCTCCGTCCTGGATCGCGGTTGTTTTGAGCACCCCCCAGTCACCGTCAGGTGCAGGATGGCTTTCACACTGAGGGCTCCAACCTTGTTGAAACGGTTTACCGTTGTTGTTTTCGGCCAGGACATCGACAATTTCTGTCTCCACCCAACCGTCCGTAAGTTCACTCATCCCGCCACTGCCTCATTCATCTCGGCCATCAGTGGCTCCATTTCGTCGCCGAACAGTTGATACATCCGACCTAGCCCGCCTTGCCCGTCAAAGGGGGCAAAGTCCAGATCATCCCGTTCGATATGGAAGCTGCTGGCCAGATGATCGCGGATCATGCGCAGCCAGGTCATTTGCTCCTCATCAAACTTAGCTCCCTTGCCCGCATGGCGTTTCAGAACCCAGTTCTGGAAATTCTTGCGAACACGATCCGCATGGGGCGTCAACTTGTCATCCAACCCAGCCACGCGGCGGATCAGGGCAACCAGCGCCTCCAGCTCTTTCTCCGGCGCTGCCCCCTGCACCGCCTCCAGATGCGCGTAGGCCCGCCACACATTGAGCGGGGCCAAGCGCGGGGCATCGGCGCGCAAGGCTTCCAGCACATCGCGGATCATAGCGAATGTGATCTCTGACCGGCGGGCGGGCTGGTTGAAAAAGATCGTCAGTGCCTCAAGCCGGTCGCGGTTGTCATTGAGGTAAGCTTCAAAGTCCTGGCTCAGCGCTTTTGCGTTCTCATCCGTATCGCCCGCCCATTCCGCCTTGGTCACATGATCAAGGTTTTCGTGATCGACCGTTTGTTCCAAGTCGCGGCGGATGGTGTCGAGCGTATTGATGAGCGTGCCGTTCAGCATCTTTGCCGCTTCACCCACACGCTTGGCCCGCGCGGCGTCCTGAGCGGCCTCATCAGGCTCATCCTGGCCCGTTGCAGCCTTGGCATCAGCCAAGACATCATCGGCGTCGATCGCGTCAAACAGGCCCTTGATCACAGAGCGCAAGGAACGGCCTGCGGCAGCCTCTACCTGCGTGCGTTGCTGATCGTCAATTTGTCGATCGATCCGCGCCAAGCGGCCCGCAAGGGACGTGACCGATGCCTCATCCCGCGCCGCGCCCATCATCACTCCCATCGCGAGGTCTTTGAGTGGAACGGAGGGCTTGGTGTCCAAAGGCTGGCTCGCCGTTTTCACCGACTTGGTCACGCCGATTGCATCGACAATCACGTAGTGGCTTTTTGCGCGGGCTGAGGGTGTGACCTTTTTCAGATCGTCAGCTTTCACCACACGAGTGCCGCGACCCTTCATCTGTTCAAAGTAGTTCTTCGATTTCACGTCCCGCATGAACAAGAGGCATTCGAGCGGCTTCACATCCGTGCCGGTGGCAATCATGTCGACGGTCACTGCGATGCGCGGGTAGTAGTCGTTGCGGAAAGCCGCCAGGACAGATTTCGGATCGCCATCCGTCTTGCTGGTGATCTTTTTGCAGAACTCGTTGCCCTCGCCAAATTCCTGCCGGACGGTTTGAATGATGTCGTCTGCGTGGCTGTCGGTCTTGGCAAAGATCAGCGTTTTAGGCACTTCGTTTCGGCCCGGAAAGATGTTGGGCAGGTTGTCCTTGAAAGCCCTGATGACCGTCCGGATTTGGTCAGCGTTCACAACTGATCGGTCGAGCTGCTTTGCCGAATATGCCTCGTCTTCGTCCTGCTGCTCCCAGCGCTTCTTTCTGGTCAGCTTTTCGCGGCGCTCGACTTGCTGCTTGGCGACAAGTTTCGCACCCTTCTGGGTGACTTCGGTCTCGATCACATAGATTTCGTTGCCGACGTTCACGCCATCGGCAACAGCATCTTCGTGGGTGTACTCACTTACGACATTCTTCTGGAAAAACCCGAAAGTACGATCATCGGGCGTGGCCGTAAGACCAATCAAGAAGGCATCGAAATACTCAATGACCTGACGCCACAGGTTGTAGATAGAGCGGTGCGCCTCGTCGATGACGATGAAATCGAAATACTCAGGCGGAATCTTGTCGCTATAGACCACGGGAAGCGGCTCACGCTTCCTCTTCCATTGTTCGGCCGGGTTTTCGTCTTCTGCGCCTTCTGGCAGCTCCTCATCCTTGAGGATCGCGTACATGCGTTGAATGGTCGAGATGCAGACTTGGCTATCACCGGCAATGTGGCGCGACTTGAGACGCTGGACATTGTAAAGCTCGGTGAACTTTCGGTTGTCGTCGTTCGGGACGAAGGACATGAACTCTTGCTCAGCTTGCTCCCCAAGGTTCTTTGTATCAACGAGGAAAAGGATCCGCTTAGCACCCGCATGCTTTAGCAGACGATAGATTTCTGTGATCGCGGTGAAGGTTTTGCCTGATCCCGTAGCCATCTGGATCAACGCCCTGGGGCGGTTTTCCTTGAGAGAGGCTTCGAGCTTGGTAATCGCGCTAGTCTGGCAGTCCCTTAACCCATCTTCGTTCAGCTCAGGCAGGCCTTGTAGCGCCGCCCTGAGTGATTGCCCTTGCTTGATCCACTCAGCCAGCGCTTCTGGCCGGTGGAACGAAAACACTTCCCGCGACCTTGGTTTCGGATCGCGACCGTCTGTGAACCGTGTAACTGCGCCGGTGCTTTCGTATACAAACGGTAAAGGGCTTGAGTTATTGACCCACTTAAGCTGCGCCGCCGCATAGCCCCCGGACTGCTCTTCAACTGTCGTAAGCTTTTGTCCCCACTCCTGGGGTTTGGCCTCCAACACTCCCACAGCGCTACCGTCGACAAACAAGACATAGTCAGCAGGGCCAATGTCAGTTTGGTATTCACGCACCGCTACGCCAAGTGCTGCTGTTGGATTGAGCTCTGACTTATTCTGCACAACCCAACCAGACGATCTAAGCTGCTCATCAATTTTATCACGCGCAATCTGCTCTGGATTTTGATTTATCTCGTTCAAATCACTTTCACCCTCAACACTCCGCAACCATAAAGTGTAAGGGAATGAATTGAAATGGAAAACAGTGAACCAAATCGAACAATAAAACGGGGCTGTCTGCCCCCGCGCCTGCCTGGCGCTCCCCCGAGGATACTTCTGGGAAGATGAAGCAGCTGCGCTCTAAATCCGAACGCGGTGGGTATATTAGTACGGCCACTTCCTCAGAACGCATTCTTCGACTTCGAGCGCACCAATATCCATATCATGCCAGCCTTTCGCAGATTTTTCGAAGAGACTGCGTGCTTCTTCAACGAAACTCTTCTTGATTGTCGAGGTGCGGTAAACTTTCACGGCTTCATGTTGAAACCCGTAAATAAGTTCACCTTGCGTCTTGAGATCAATCATGCGGCCCCATGGCTGTTTTCCAAGCTGTAGGACTTCAGTCATTCGGCCATGAACAATTCCGCCCTCGGCGGTCAATTCGATACCCTCGAACTCGATCGTCTCTCCCGATTTATCGGTGGTTCGGACGATCATAGGCTCTGCCCAGCCAGCTTTTGTCAGGGTTCGAGCATCCTCAACACTCACCTCCCCGTAGGTGAGAAGACAGTGCAGCGCATCACCACCAGGTGTAAGGGTGACATAGCCTGCTACAGGTGGAGTTCGGGAGCTTATTTCTGACATGTTGGCCCTTGATAGGTTGCTGCCCTGGATGCGGGGCGAGAGTTGGAATTTGTCATTTCAGTTTACTCAAACGATCAGAGCGCTCTTTCATTCGGAGCATTCTGCTACCGGCACCCATACTTGAGACAGCGGAAGCAGATTGTGGAGCCAGGGTTACGGTTCGTGGCGAGGCAGTGCTCTGAACATTCGGTGGCACAGACCGACTCTGGGCCCCAACCTGCCGGGCACTATGTGCCTCACCTCTGAGACCAAATTTGCGAGCAGCACCCCCTGCAAGGGATCCGACCAAACCTGCGTTGATGTCGCCAGACAAAGTCCTCACAATCGCGGGAATGAATGCAATCAGAGTTAGTGATAAAAGGATGAGCGCGAGGAAAGGGATCGCGGCTCCAATGTTGGATGCGCTGTCGGGACTCCCAACGGCAGTTTGCAATACGCGCATCAGCCCGAAGATCACCGAAAACACCCCGGCTATGACCACCGGGTAAAGCGACCAACTCAAAACAGCGGCGAGCCAACGGCTGAAGTAGTCATTCGTTGGCTTGAACAGTGACAACATGATCATTGCAGGCGCAATACCGATCAACAACGTTACCACCATCTTAGCGAGCACAAGAACGAGCGCCGCCGCACCCCCAAGGATTGAGAGAAGAAAAGTCAGCACAACGCTCATGATCGCGCCGGCCATCCAGTTGAGGTTTGATCCAATGGCATTGGCATAGTCAGCCAGCTCATCAATCATCTGATCAAAGCGGTTCGCGAAATAGTCTGAACCTGATCCGGTATCTCCGGTGATCGAACCAATCAGCAATCCTGCGACGTTCTCAAGCCCCAGGAAGACCAGGTTGCTTACATAGTTGAAGTTCACCCAGTTGAAGGCAAAGGCGTTGATCAAGCCGATCTTGATCAGAAGTGGAAATAGCTCCGCGCCGTCCATTGGCCGTATTTGCAAAGCCATGTTGATGAAAAGCAAGGCGACGGCAAGTGTGGAGGCGACAACAACTGCCCCGCCCAATCCCGAAGCCACTGCGGCAAACTGAGATTCAGCGACGTCGTTCAGCCCTGCATTTGCCGCATCCATTATGAAACTGACGATCCCCATTAGCCTGCCTCCTTGCAAAGAGCATGTACCCGTTCGCGAAGCTTGGAAATGTCTGGGAAATAGACTTCGTCGGCCCATTGATCGTAGTCGCTGATCGGACCCTTCGCGAAACCGAGAGCGTTGTATTCATCCTCGATCACAGACCAGTTTGGTCGGATCTGGGCACAGTCGCAGTCCTGTGCTTCCAACACTCCCATGTAACGTTGCAAATCATAGAGTTTGTCTGCCGCGGCCGATCGCCAACCATCCCGAAAACTGTGGAATGTCATGTGGTCTGGTCGTTCGGAGATTGGGCAACCAAAACGGTCAGTTTCAGCGACTTCAACGGAGTTAGAAAAAACCTGACCATGACCGGCCAAGGGAAGAAACCAGAAAACCAGTGCGGTGAATAGTGGTTTGCCAAACATCAAAATCTCCTCAAAAATCGTTTTGCAATGTGCCATGTGCCATGTGGCATTTGCCGTTCGCCATTTGCCATTTGCCGTGTGCTACGTGGCATTCGCCATGTGCCTTGTGCCTTGTGCCTTGTGCCTTGTGCCTTGTGCCTTGTGCCTTGTGCCTTGTGCCTTGTGCCTTGTGCCTTGTGCCTTGAAGTGAGTTCCCTGGGCATGTGCCCCATGCAACATGTTCCTGTTTTCCGAAGCGTGTGTTCCTGTGATCAGTGGCGGAGCGCACGAACATCCTCACCGATCTCTTCCGCTAAGGTTTCCCGAGCTGCGCTTGTGCCCTCTGCGCGAGTTTCAAGCTGTCTTGCAGCTTGGATGGGGTCGTTTCGATGCCCGAGGCTTCTTGCATCCAGTCGCTCAAGGCTTTGACCAATAAGATCTGTGATCTGGCCAATGCGCTCATGGAGCCGTGCAACCCATCCAGTTCGGTCCGCATTTCGCTTCCGGAGGATTTCAATTCCTGCGCTGATGTTTCCGATGCCTGCGTCAACCGCTCCACGTAGCTCAACAATTCGCGCTCTAATGCTGTCAGACCATCCATTGCTCACTCCTCGATCCTGATGCAGTCGCGCTCCTCGCCCGCCCACATGCAGCGGCGTAGCGTCGTGGTCTCGCTCTCCAAGATCAAAAAGGTGTAGCTGCCCTGTTCGATCCTCTCGATGCCCAAGGCTTGCCAACTCGTCCTGTACGTTAGGATCATCTGTGCGAAGCCAAGCGTCGTCACCAACGTGAGTGTCACCATCGCCAATATCAGCCATTTCTCTGACCATGTCCGGTAGCCGGAGTGCTTCCGGTTTTCGGTCACCCACTTCTGACGTAGTTTCAGAAGTTGCGCGTCCATATCGCTCTGAATTGTAAGCAGCGCGTCGTCGGCAATGGCCTTCAAATCGGTCCTGAAGCTCTTCAACTGCGCGTCGATCAAGGCGGCATTCTCGCTGCGCAGGTTCTCCATGTCCTCCGCCAGTTTCTCGCTCAACCTCGGTGTCTGCTTGCCAGTCTTCATGGAAAATCTCCCCCTTCAACCGCCACTTCTCGCCTGTCTCCGGGTCCTGGGCAGTGATGTAATTCTTGCCTGCGCGTGGAATTTCAAAACCTGCATCGCGGAGTGTTTCGATCATCACGGCACGATCCGTGATCAGACCCACAGATATCTGATCACGGATCCAGCCGTGGAGCTCCTCGCGCCCCTGCGCACGCGTCGGCGCTTCGTTGACGGCCTTCACCTCTGCCACGCGCTCCACGTCCATGGGATCGGCCCAGCCGTGGGTCTTGTTCATCAGGTCGCGCAGGCTGTCGAAGGCGCGTTCGTAGCCGGGCGGGGCAATATTGAGGCTGCGCCCGCTGTGCAGCTCCATACGCGGCATGCAGAAATGCAGCTCGACGCGATCCTCGTGGGTATGGCGCACCCATAGGCAAGCGTAGCGATCGGCATCGAGACCAGCGAAGGCGATCTCCTCGAAACGGTCGATCACCTCCTGCTGCTGGTCCCCGGTCGGGGCGTCCTCGCTGGCGAAACTAACGACACCTGCGCGATAGGTCCATTTGTGAGGGCAGGCGTCGATCAGGTCGATCATGCCCTGGGAATCGCCGCGCACGACCTCAGGCAGCGGCTCGCGGCTCACGGTCATGGGCTGGCCCGAGGCATCGCGGATCAGGTCGCGGTTGTCGTCATAGGCAAGCACGGTGCGGGCGGTCAGGTATTCGACCGGCCCCGCGCCGCCACCCTTGCCGTTGGGGAAGAACTTGATCAGCACCCGGGCGGCCTCCGGTGCTTGGCGATGATCTCCACCAACCGCCGCTCGATGCCGACCAGCGCCGCCGCCACGCGCAGAGCCTCGATCTCGCTGGCCCGGCCCGCGCGGGTCGCCGTGTTGAGCCACCGCGCGATCTGGTTGAGGTTCCCGCCATTGCGGGACACAGCCAGCACGAGCGCGGGATCGACACGGGGCGCAGGCTTGCGCCGCTTCGGAGCCACGCCGGTGGCGAGCTGCCGAAGCATGGCGGACATGGACAGCNGGCCCGGCCCGCGCGGGTCGCCGTGTTGAGCCACCGCGCGATCTGGTTGAGGTTCCCGCCATTGCGGGACACAGCCAGCACGAGCGCGGGATCGACACGGGGCGCAGGCTTGCGCCGCTTCGGAGCCACGCCGGTGGCGAGCTGCCGAAGCATGGCGGACATGGACAGCCCGCGATCCGCAGCCGCCTGTCGGATCAGCGCCTTTTCCTCGGAAGAGCAGTAGAAGAACACGGCTTCCTGCTTCTCCGAGACCGCGCTCCGCGTGGTCGGGTTGGGGTTCGAAGGGGAGGCTTGCCGCCCCTCGCAAGGTCCCGGTTCGATGGTCGCAGACCTAGAACTGGGTCGCCTTGCTCTTTGCTCAGATCGCACGGCTGGGCTCCTCGACTTTTGACGCTTGGTGGATCAGATCACGTAGCCAACTGAGTTGATGTTCCCATTCGGCACTGCCTGCCTTGGCTGGTGTACGAGCCGGGAGCCAAAAACCAAGATGATGCTCATGCGGTGACAGCGGCAAGCTGCGCTCCAAAGTGGTCATGCCTTCCTTTGCCAGCTGCTCGTCCCATTCCCGGACAAAGCAGATACCCCTTGGGACAAAGAAGAGGCGCTGGCTGTCCAGCGTGCGCGCCGTGTGCGCTCCTCCGGATTGCTCGCTATTGGGCAAATCCGGCGCGGACGCGCGACCGTGTTCTTTTCTAAGTTCTTGTTCTTTGTTCGGGGGGCGATCCCGTCCCCCTTTAATGGACAAGTCTGTCCTGCTTTGCGGACAGGAACGCCCCCCTTTAGCACGGCTTAGCAGGACAACCTTGTCCCCCTCCCGGCGGCGTGCGGTGGCTCGCTTCAGAGCAGCCTCGGTGGGGCGGTAGCGCGAGGAATTTCCCTTGTTGGTTCCCCGCTCGACAGTCAAGTAGCCTGCCGCTTCCAAGGCATTTATGGCCCGTTTTACAGACTTCGCATGTTTGCCGATGGCAGCACCGATTTTCTTGAAAGAAGGGTAACTTTCACCAGTCGTATGATCCGCGTGGGCCAGTGATAGATAGATCGCAACGCGCAGAGCATTGTCGTTTAGCTGATGATCAGAGACCATCTCCAGAAGGAACTGCAACTTAATCTTGCAAAAGGGCAACGGCTCAGACATGAGACGTAGTCGTCGCGATCCGGTTGCGGTTGATCCATTCGTTTAGATCAGCACCGTGATATTTTACCCTGCGCCCAAATTTCAGAAAGCTAGGCCCAACTCTTCGATGCCGCCATTGAGCCCGTTGTGCTTTTGGCGCGATAAGGTCCAGCTCGGTATCCGCATCGTCATAGAGCCGCTCGCTTTCAAAAACTTCATGTGGCATTTATCGGTCCTCGTAGTGATACGTTGATACCGATGAACATTCATTTCCGTACAGTTATTGATAGCGACAGTGGATTGGCGGAAACTAGCAGAACCTTAGCTCAATCCATGGTTCAAGGTTGGGTCTACGCGTCTTCGCTTCGGATAGGAGCTTTCTCGAAAGCTCGTCTCCGATGGCAAGAAGATCCGAGGTCAACGGTGCTTCTTCATCTTTTTGGATCGATAGCTGTCTGAGGTAAATCATCATCACGTGCGGCAAAACACGTTGATATTGCGACCATTTTCGCTCCAATGTGCGGACACTTACATCGCTCAAGGATTTTGGCCATTTCTTAGTGTGATCGGGGTCGTCACTGCGATGCAGAAACGACCCGTAGGCGGCCTGTTCGGCGAGTGCCGCAGATTTTGTTCTGCCATCTTGCCAAATCAGTGAGACGGCTCTTCCCAAAGGACCGACTGCCTCCGAGAAAATGTCCTCGACACGCTTCATTACTTCATTTGCATAGAGACGCGGTCGGTCGAATTGCACTACGTTTGTTAGCGCTGCAGCTCTATCAGACGTCGACAGAACGTGATGGTGTGACCTCAGCCAGTCAAAGTACAACTGCCCCAATAGACCGTTATGCAGGTCATAGAAATTTTCGTCTGATCCGACCGAAATCACAAGCGCCTCAATAGCCAGCCAGGACGCCTCTTCTTCATCTACGAACGATAGGTTCTTGGTCCTAGCCACGTATACTTTTGCTGCCTTCATTGCACACCAGAAACAAACAGATTCCAAGCAGACATGAGTCTTCTTCTTTGCTGGATTAGGTCAGAGCGAGCGTATGCGCGCTCGACCTCTGACCCTATCTGATGCGCCAAGCTCATTTCAGCCAGTTCCCGACTGAAGCCGGGCTGCTCTGCAGCCCAATCGCGAAAAGCCGACCGGAATCCATGGACAGTGATGCCATCAACTTTCATGCGGCGAAGCAGCATTAGCATCGCCATGTTTGACATTGGTTGGTGACGCTTCTGACCTTCGAAAACCACTTCTGAACGGAGGGCCTGAAGTGGCTCAATGATTGCCAGCATCTGTTCTGTTAGAGGAATGCGATGCTCCTTGTCAGCTTTCATCCGCTCGGCGGGGATCGTCCATAGATGCCCCTCCAAGTCGAACTCCTCCCATCGAGCTTTTAACACTTCGCTTGTGCGGCTAGCGGTGAGGCAGGTAAACATGAGCGCCTTTGCGGCCATTGCATCTTTAGTCGCCAGTTCAGCATAGAAGGCGGGCACATCTTGCCAGTGCATGGCCTTGTGGTGCTGCACCTTCTGTTTAACTTGCGGCAGAACACGAGCATCGCGGATCGTGGTCACAGGATTTTCACCGTCACGAAATCCCTTTGACTTCGCCACGTCGAGAACGGCCTTTATCCGCTGTGCAAGCCGCTTTGCAGTTTCATGTTTCTCAGTCCAGACTGGCAATAGCACTTGCAAAACTTCGGGTTGACCGATCTCAGAAACAGGCAGACGGCCTATTTTGGGGAATGCATAATCGGCTAGAGTATTGATCCACTGCTGGCCGTGTTTAGGATTCTTCCACGTCGGCAAGCGTTCAATGTGAACTTGCCGCGCAATCTCTTCGAAGCAAGGTATCTCCTGTCGCCCGTTGTAGCGAGGGTTGATGCCCTGCTTTGCGAGGCGGCGATATTCTAAGGCTCGGTCACGCGCTTCATTCAGTGTAACGACATCAGCGCCGCCAAGTCCGAAATCCGTCCGCAATGGCTTGCCTTCACGGTTGCGTTGACCCTTCACAGTAACGCGCACAATCCATCGCCGAGCACCGGACGGATCGACCACTAGGTACAAACCGCTGCCGTCGCCATGGCGACCGGGGCCGAGGGTTCGCACCAGATTCTTTGTCAGCTTTCCACTCAGAGCAGCCATTAAATACCACGTTTCCTACCACGCAATGAATAGAAACGAGTCTAATCGAAGAAAGCTCAATAGCAACAACGAATGCGGATGAATCAACAAAAACAGCCCCGTAAGGGGTTAAACAGCATCGAACGCAATTGTATGAAAATGGTAGGTGGCGGAGACGAAGGGATTCGAACCCTCGAGACCCTTCCGGGCCTACTCCCTTAGCAGGGGAGCGCCTTCGACCACTCGGCCACGTCTCCGCCGACCCGTTTAGCGGCGCAGGCGCGGGGAAACAAGGCGAAAATGCGGGCCAGCGAGCATCACTGGGAAAACCGCCGGCCGCGGTTCCGGCAAAGGTGTGGGTGAGGGATCCGCGCTTTTGGCCCTTGCCACGGTTGCGGTCCGGCCGTCAGGGTTTAACGAACAGTTTGCGCGGCAGGTCGCACAGGCATTCCGCCGGTCCGCTGTTGCGGATAAGAATGCTTTCGGTGATCTCGAGCCCCCAATCCTGCATCCAGATGCCAGGCATGAAATGAAAGGTCATGCCCGGCTTCAGAACGGTTTCGTCGGTGGCGCGAAAACTGATGGTGCGTTCGCCCCAGTCGGGCGGATAGCTCAGCCCGACCGGATAGCCGCAGCGGCCGGCCTTTTCTATCCCGGCCTGACGCAGGGCGGCATAGAGCGCATTCGCCACGTCGCAGGCGCGGTTGCCGGCGCGGGCCATGTCCAGCCCCGCGTCCAGACCGTCGATCAACGCGGATTCGGCATTGCGCATCTCGGCTGGGGGCTGGCCCAGGAACACGGTCCGGCAGATCGGTGCGTGATAGCGACGGTAGCAGCCCGACAGTTCGAAAAAGGTCGCAGCGCCGGTTTCCAGCGGCCGGTCGTCCCATGTCAGGTGAGCCGCCGAAGCATCGGCGCCGGTCGGCGCCAGTGGCACGATTGCAGGATAGTCGCCACCAAAGCTCTCGGTTCCGGCGATGGCGGTGTGATAGATCTCCGCGATCAGGTCGTTCTTGCGCAGGCCGGGGCGCATCCGCTCCAGCACCTGCCGGTGCATCCGTTCACCAATGCGCGCGGCCCGGCGCATGAATTCGATTTCGCGTTCGGATTTGACCGCTCTTTGCCAGTTGACCAGGGCGGTGGCGTCCGCGAAACGGGCAGCAGGCAGTCCGGCCTGCAGGTTGCCAAAGGCGGCGGCAGAGAAATAGTAGTTGTCCATTTCGACGCCGACGGTTCCGCGGTCCCATCCCATCTCTGCGATCAGCTCACACAGGTTCTGCATCGGGTGGCGCTCGGTCGATTGCACAAAATCGTCGGAATAGGACCGGATGCGCTCTGGCTGCATGTAGACGGTGCGCAACGCGCCATTTGCATCGATGCCGCGCCCCCACCACAGCGGCGCGCCCTCGGGGCCCACCAGCACCGCCTGATGAACATAAAAGGACCAGCCGTCATAGCCGGTCAGCCAGGCCATGTTCGAGGGGTCTGTGACGATCAGGGTATCGATATCCTTAGCCTGCATGGCCGCGCGCGTCTTTGCCAGACGGGCGGCGTATTCGGCGCGGCTGAACGGCGGATCGGTGGGTGGCATGGTTTCTCTTTCGCTGGGGGTCGGGCAGAGCAGCGGACCTGACCGACTAAATCCGGCCCGGGCGGCCGGGTCAATGGCGCCGTGCGGGCCGGGCGTTACTGTCTGGAAACTTGGCCGGCGCTGGCCCAGAATGGCCGCAACCCGCCAACGGAGGTGACATGCTGCGCGTCGACCGGATTGATCTCAGGATTCTCAAAACTCTGGAACGCCGCGGGCGGATCACCAAGACCGCGCTGGCCGACGAGGTCGGCCTGTCGGCAACGCCGGTCTGGCAGCGGTTGAAGCGGCTGGAAAAGAGCGGTCTGATCGATGGCTACCGGGCCGAGATCAACCTGTCGAAGCTGGCGCCGCACGTCACCGTCTTTGTCGCCGCCGAACTGGCCGATCACACCGCCGCCCGGTTCCGCCGGTTCGAAGAGGCCGTGCAGTCCTATGACGAGATCACCGCCTGCTGGGCACTGGGGGGCGGGTTCGATTATCTGTTGCAGGTCGTCACCCGTGATATCGGCGCCTATCAGCAGTTGATCGACAACATGCTCGAAGCCCGGATCGGACTGGCGCGCTATTACAGCTATATCGTGACCAAGCCGGTCAAGGGCGGTGCGGGGTTGCCGCTGGACCGGCTGTTGCCGGGCGACAGGGCATAACCCGGTATTTGCGTCCGAAAGCAGAGGAAGCCTCTGGAAAAACTGCAAATTCTGCCGCTTTTCTTGCGCTGATACGGGTTAAGGTGGCGCTGGGCGGGCGCACGGGGTCGGTTGCGGCGCCCTGGGCAAATCTCGACAGGGGAGCGGAACATGCTGCACAATGACGAACTGGAAAGTTGGGATCGCGAGACGTTTTTTCACCCGTCGACTCATCTGGCCGATTTCGCCCGGGGAGATCAGCCTCAGCGGGTTATCAAGACCGGGCGGGGGGTGCGGATCACCGATCGTGATGGCAACAGCTTTCTGGACGCTTTCGCCGGTCTTTACTGCGTCAATGTCGGCTATGGCCGTTCCGAGATCGCCGAGGCCATCGCCGAACAGGCGCGCGAACTGGCCTATTATCACGCCTATGTCGGGCATGGCACCGAGGCCTCGATCACCCTGGCGAAAATGATTCTGGACCGCGCGCCGCCGGGTATGTCCAAGGTCTATTTCGGGCTGGGCGGTTCGGATGCCAATACCACGAACGTCAAGCTGGTCTGGTATTACAACAACGTACTCGGTCGGCCGGAAAAGAAAAAGATCATCTCGCGCTGGCGCGGCTATCACGGCTCGGGGCTGGTCAATGGCTCGCTGACCGGGCTGAAACTGTTTCACGACCAGTTCGATCTGCCGCTGGACAGGTTTCTGCACACCGAGGCGCCATACTATTTTCGCCGTACCGATCTGGACCAGACCGAAGAACAGTTCGTCGCCCATTGTGTTTCCGAACTGCAGGCGCTGATCGCGCGCGAGGGCGCCGACACGATCGCCGCCTTTATCGGCGAACCGGCGCTGGGGACCGGCGGGCTGGTGCCGCCGCCGGCCGGCTATTGGCCGGCCATTCAGGCGGTGCTGGACGAACATGACATCCTGTTGATCGCCGACGAGGTGGTGACCGGGTTCGGTCGCCTGGGCGCGATGTTCGGCAGTGATTTCTATGGAATGCGGCCCGATATCATCACCATCGCCAAGGGGCTGACCTCGGCCTATGCGCCGCTTTCGGGATCGATCGTCGGTGACCGGGTCTGGGCGGTGCTGGAACGGGGCTGTGACCGGTTCGGTCCCTTCGGGCATGGTTGGACCTATTCCGCGCATCCGCTGGGGGCGGCGGCGGGCGTGGCCAACCTGAAACTGATCGACGAGCTGGATCTGGTGCGCAATGCCGGTGATGTCGGTGCCTATCTGAAACGGGCGCTGCAGGACGCTGTCGGCGGGCACGCCAATGTCGGCGAGGTGCGCGGCGAAGGCTTGCTCTGCGCGGTCGAGTTCGTCGCGGACAGGGGTGACCGGGTGTTCTTTTCGCCGGACAGGGCGGTCGGGCCACGGGTCAACGCGGCGCTGCTGGCGCGCGGCGTCATCGCGCGCGCCATGCCGCAGGGCGATATCCTTGGATTTGCGCCGCCGTTCGTCCTGACCCGCGCCGACGCTGATGAAATCGCTGGGAAACTGGCGGATGCGGTGGCCGAAATTCTCGGGCCTTCGGGCAGCTAAAGGGCGGTCGGCATGGCGGCTCAGTCCAGCCTTGCAACCTCGACCAGCGCGGTATGGGCACTGCAACCCTGGCCCAGACGCGACGTGCCGATATCCCGGGTCAGCACGTTGGGATTGCCGTCCGGGTCGATATTGCCGCCGGACCCACCGTACCAGGCACCGGTGGGCAGGGCCACCACACCCTGCAGGATATCCGCCGACACGCGCGCCCGCGCCCGGCAGGCGCCCCGGGCATTGTGCACCCGGACCAGGTCGCCGCTGGCAATGCCCCGCGCCGCGGCATCCTCGGGATGCAGGATCAGGGTTTCGGGCCGGGCGCCGGGAACATCCGCCAGCGCGCATTCCAATTGGCTGTGCAGCTTGTCGCCGGGCTGTGGCGACACCAGATGCAGCGGCTTTGCCGGCGTGGCAGCGCCCAGCCACTCCGCCGGCGGCAGCCAGACCGGGTGACCGGGACAATCGGTATAGCCGAAGCCGTCGATGGTCTCGGAGAAAATCTCGATCCGGCCTGACGGGGTTTTCAGCGGGTCGGCGTCGGGATCGGCGCGGAACCGGGTCAGAAACGAGGGCGCGTCGGGGCCGCAGCCGATTGGCAGTTTTACCCAATTCTGCTGCCGCAAATCATCGAATTCCGGCAAATCCACGTCCAGCGACGCGGCGCTGTCGCGATAATCGTCATAGAGATGGCGCAACCAGCCGCCGGCATCGCGCCCAAGGGTGAATTCCTCGCCTGCGCCCAGTCGTTGGGCCAGCCCGGAAAAGATGTCGTAATCGTCGCGCGCCGCGCCGACCGGCGGGATCAGTTGCGGCATGCTGAACAGATGGTCATCCAGATCGCTGCGGCCGATATCCTCGCGCTCATAGGGGGTGGTGGCCGGAAACACGATGTCGGCGCGTTTCGCGGTTGCCGTCCACCAGGGCTCGTTCACGATGATCGTTTCCGGCGCTTGCCAGGCGCGGTTCAGACGGTTCAGATCCTGATGGTGATGAAACGGGTTGCCCCCGGCCCAATAGATCAGCCGGATATCGGGGTAGGGCGCACGCCGGCCGTTGAAATCATAGGGCTGGCCGGGGTTCAGCAGCATGTCGGCGATCCGCGCCACGGGAATAACCCGGCGCACCGGGTTTTCGCCCTGGTCCAGCGTCATACCGGGGATTTTCCTTACCGATTTGCCGATGCCGCCGATGGCGCCATAGCCGTAGCCGACGCCGCCACCGGGCAGGCCGATCTGCCCCAGCATGGCCGCCAGCACCGCCGACATCCAATAGGGCTGTTCGCCATGTTCGCCCCGCTGCAGCGCCCAGGCAACGGTGATCAGCGTGCGCGTGGTGACCATGCGGCGGGCCAGCGCCCGGATCGTGTCGGGTGCCACGCCACAGATCGGCGCCGCCCAGTCGGGGGATTTCGGCACGCCGTCGCTCTGCCCCGCCAGATAGGGCAGAAACCGGTCAAACCCGGTGGTGTAGCGGTCGACAAAGGCCCGGTCCGTCAGCCCTTCGGTCTGCAGCACATGGGCCAGCGCCAGCATCAACGCCGTATCCGAAGCAGGCCGCAGCGGCAGCCAGTCGCAGCCCTCGGGCGCGTCGTCGCGCTGGGGACCGATATTGATACGGTGCATGCCGGTCTCGGCAAAGCGCTCGAACCACGAGGCGGTCTCGTGATCCGTGATGCCGCCCATGCTGACCTGCGCGTTCTTGGGGTTGATACCGCCGAACATCACCAGTGTTTCGGTATTGTCGGCAATGGTCTGCCAACTGTCCTGCTCGCCGTAAAGCTGCTGCAGAAACGGGATGCCGAACACATGCGGCATGATCGCCTGCGCGCAGCCGGTGGAATAGCTGCCGAACGAGGCGACATAGCCGCCGATACAGTTCAGAAAGCGGTGAACCTGGCTTTGTGCGTGGTGGAACCGCCCGGCCGAGGCCCAGCCATACGACCCGCCAAAGATCGCCTGATTTCCATGCGCTTTGCGCACCCGGTTCAGCTCGGTTGCGGCAATGTCCAGCGCTTCGTCCCAGGGCAGATCCACGTAATCGTCCTGACCGCGCCGGTCGCGGTTGCGGCTGTTCAGCCAGCCGCGCCGGATCGCGGGGCGCGCCACCCGGCTGTGGTGATGCACGGCGGCGGGCAGGATGTCGGGCAGGGATGTCGGGGCGCGATCCCCGGCAAAGGGGTGCGTGGCGACGATCCGGTCGCCCCGGGTCTCGACCAGAAACGCCCCCCAATGGCTGGAGGTCACCCTGATATTGTTCTCGCCGTTGTCCGCGCCCATGTCACACCCGCTGCTGTCGCGCCCAAGCTCTGCCCGGGCGCCGCGCCGCAGGCAGGATCAGTCCAGGAAGGACGAGATCAGCGTCGCGACCTCGTGACGCCGAGAATACATCAACAGGTGCCCGTCCTGAAAGACATGCAATTGCGCATCGGGGATCAGGTTGGACAGCAACAGCTGATTGCTCAGCGGAATCAGCCCGTCATATTGCCCCGCCAGCACCAGCGTCGGCTGCCGCAACTGCCACAGCCAGGGCAGGCTGGTCCAGCCGCACATCGCCCGCACCTGGGTGAAATAGCCTTGCGGTGTTGGTGCGATCGCGTGCTTGGAATATTCCCGAAAGGTTTCCGGGTTCAGGATCACGTTGCCGCCATACATCCAGGGGCCGATGAAATTGCCATAGGCCTTGTCGGCATAGCGCATCGGGAACAAGATCTCGGACAAGGCGATCGGGGTGCCCCACCAGCTGCCGATGCCGCCCGCCGAGGTGATGGCCAGCACCAGCTTGTTCACCCGGTCCGGCGCATCATAGGCCATCTGCTGCGCCAGCGAGCCGCCCCAGGAAATCCCCAGGACGTCGAATTCGTCGATGCCCAGCTGATCTATCAGGGCCATCGCAAATGCGGCAAAGTCCGGGATGGTCCGCACCTTGCGGTTCACTTCGGACCGGCCGAGACCGGGCGCATCAAAGGCGATGACGGTCCGGTCGGGCAATTCGTCGATCAACGGGTACAGAATCTCGATGGACTGGCCCAGACCGTTGCAGATCAACAGGGGCGGTGCCGCGGCGTCGCCCGGTTTCAGCAGGTATCGCACCTTTGATCCCATGACCGTTGTCGTGGCCAGCGGGTGATCCGCCGCGGCGTCTTGGCCGCCGGGCGGGCCAGAGTCGGCAACGGTCGGGAAAAGCGTCCGCAGCATCGGCTCAGACCTTTTCGCGGACGTAATTGCCGGGGGCATCGACCTGCGGCTTGTAGGTCCGGTTGCCCAGCGTGCGCGGCTTGGCGCGGTCTTCGCCCGGGTTATTCTCCTGCAGCCAGTCCAGCCAATGGGGCCACCAGCTGCCCTGGGTGACCTTGGCCGTCTCCAGCCAGTTGTCGGCATCGCCGGTGCGCTCGCCCTCGACCCAGAACCGGCGGCGGCTCTTGACCGGATGGTTGATCACGGTGCCGGACACGTGCCCGCCGGTGGTCAGAACATACTCGGTCGGTCCCGAGACCAGCGAAGTCGCGTTGAACGAGCCTTTCCAGGGTACGATGTGGTCGCCATCGGCGGCCAGGAAATAGCAGGGCACGTCGATATTGCGCGTGTCTACCGGCGTGTCCAGCAGGGTCAGCGCGCCGGGTACCTTCAATTTGTCCTCCATGTACATCGCCTCGACGAAATAGGCGTACCACTTGGCCGGCAGGTTCGAGGTGTCCGAGTTCCAGTACAGCACGTCAAACGGCGGCGGCGACTTGCCCATGAGATAGTTGGAGATCACGAAATTCCAGATCGACTCGTTGACGTGCAGCATCGCCATGGCGTTGGCGATATCCCGTCCGGGGGCCACTTTCTCTTTCTTCAGCCTGAGACTGTAGGCCTCGTGCTGGGGTTGGTCCATGAACACCTTGACTTGCCCGGGATCGGAAAAGTCGATCAGCGTCGACAGGAAGGTCGCCGAGCCGACAAGCGTGCGCAGATCGTCCGGAATGACCGACAGGGCGGAAATCAGCATGGTGCCGCCGTTGCACCACCCCAGCATGTCGACATCTTCGGACTTGGACACGGCCGAGGTCACCTTCAGCGCCTCGAAAATGCCTTTCGAGATATAATCGTCCCAGGTGTATTCCCCCAGTTCCGGTCCCGGGTTGCGCCACGAGATGGTAAAGACGCTTTGGCCTTGTTCCAGCAGGTAGCGGATCATCGATTTCCGCTCGTTCAGGTCGAAAATATAGAATTTGTTGACGCAGGGCGGCACGATCAGGATCGGGTTGGCGCGTACCTTGGCAGTCATCGGCTGGTATTGAATGACCTCGATCAGCTCGTTGCTGAAGATCACCGATCCCGGGGTGGTGGCCAGGTTCCGCCCGACTTCGAACGCGTCTTCGTCGGTGGTGGTGATATATCCCTTTTCCAGGTCGCTCAGCAGGTTCTGAAAGCCGTCGATCAGGCTTTTGCCACCGGTTTCCTTGGCCAGTTTCAGCACTTCGGGATTGGTCAGCATATAGTTGGACGGCGCGATGTTGTCCGCCGCCACGCGGGCGTAAAAGCTGAGCTGGTCCTGTTTCTGATCCGGCAGACCGGCATTGTCGGCCAGATCGATCATGGCCTTGGCGGTCAGTTCGTAGGATTGCCGCAGCACCGGAAAAATGCCTTCGTTCCAGGCTTCGTCCTTAAAGCGCGGGTCCTTGACCGCTTCGGCCTCGTCGGTCTTTTGCATCGCCGCGTTCAGCCAGACCTTGGCCATGTCGTTCTGGTATTTCAGCCAGGTGCTGGTCCAGTCGGCAAAGGGCGTGTCGCCGTCGCGGTACATGGTCTGAAAGGATTTCAGGAAATCCTGCGACATCTCCATGATCTTGGCGGGTTCCATGTCGGAAAACACCGGATGCTGGGCGATGGATTGCTTGAGAACCTTTTCCAGGTTGGCAACTTGATCTTTGTCCATTTCATTTCTCCTTGCGGGAAGTACGGGTGGGCGGATTGGCGAAAGACGCCCCTCACCCCCTGCCGCGGTT
>NZ_JBHUQE010000060.1:0-1675 GCF_042687825.1 Sedimentitalea sediminis
TCGGTCAGTTCTGGGACGGCGGTGAAGAGGTCGGCGACGAGGCCGAAATCGGCGACCTGGAAGATCGGGGCCTCTTCGTCCTTGTTGATGGCGACGATGATCTTGCTGTCCTTCATGCCGGCGAGGTGCTGGATCGCGCCCGAGATGCCGACGGCGATGTAGAGGTCCGGGGCCACGACCTTGCCGGTCTGGCCGACCTGCCAGTCGTTCGGGGCATAGCCGCTGTCCACCGCCGCGCGCGAGGCGCCGACCGCGGCGCCCAGCTTGTCGGCGAGCTTTTCGATCAGGTGGAAATCCTCTTCGGAGCCGACCCCGCGGCCGCCCGAGACGACGACGCCGGCGCTGGTCAGTTCCGGGCGGTCGCTTTCGGCCACCTTGTCCTCGACCCATTCCGACAGGCCGGGATTGTCGGCCGCGGCGATGGTCTCGACCGGGGCGGCGGCCTGTTCGCCGGCCGCGTCAAAGGTCGAGGTGCGGATCGTCACCACCTTTTTGGCGTCGCCCGATTGCACCGTCTGCACCGCGTTGCCGGCATAGATCGGGCGTTCGAAGGTGGCGCCGTCGACGACGCCCGAGACATCCGAGATCACCATCACGTCCAGCAGCGCCGCGACCCGCGGCATGACGTTCTTGGCATCCGTGGTGGCCGGCGCAACGATATGTTCATAATCGCCCGCCAGGCTGACGATCAGTGCGGCGGTCGATTCCGCCAGCCGGTGGCCCAGCGACGCGTCCTCGGCGACCAGCACCTTGGCGACGCCGGCGATCTTGGCAGCGGCGGCGCCGGCCTCGGCGGCATGCGCGCCGCAGCACAGCGCGGTCACTTCGCCCAGGGGCGCGGCCGCGGCGACGGCCTTGGCGGTTGCATCCAGCGCCAGCGCGCCATCGGTGACTTCTGCGAGAAGAAGAACAGCCATTACACAGCCCCCGCTTCTTTGAGTTTCGCGACCAGCTCGTCCACCGAGCCGACCTTGATGCCGGCGGCCCGTTCGGCCGGTTCGGCGGTTTTCACGACCGTCAGCCGCGGTGCGACGTCGACGCCGTAATCGGCGGCCGTCTTTTCATCCAGCGGCTTTTTCTTGGCCTTCATGATGTTGGGCAGGCTGGCATAGCGCGGCTCGTTCAGGCGCAGATCGGCAGTGACGATGGCCGGCATCCTGACCTTGATCGTCTGCAGACCGCCATCGACCTCGCGGGTCACCACGGCATTCTCGCCGTCCAGATCCAGCTTGGAGGCAAAGGTGCCCTGGCTCCAGCCCAAGAGCGCGCTCAGCATCTGGCCGGTGGCGTTCATGTCGTTGTCGATCGCCTGCTTGCCGCAGATCACCAGCCCGGGCTGCTCTTCCTCGACGATCCTGGCCAGGATCTTGGCCACCGCCAGCGGCTCGATATCGTCGTGAACGTCGTCCGCGGCCACCACCAGAATCGCCCGGTCGGCACCCATCGCCAGGGCGGTGCGCAGGGTCTCCTGCGCCTGCTTGACCCCGATCGAGACGGCGACGATCTCGTCCGCCTTGCCGGCCTCCTTCAGACGGATCGCCTCTTCCACGGCAATCTCGTCAAACGGGTTCATCGACATCTTGACGTTGGCCAGATCGACACCGCTCCCGTCCGCCTTAACACGGACCTTCACGTTATAGTCGATCACGCGCTTGACAGGCACCAATACCTTCAT
>NZ_JBHUQE010000061.1:0-1649 GCF_042687825.1 Sedimentitalea sediminis
ATGACCCAGATCGAACGCGAAGCGATGGAGTATGACGTTGTGGTCGTGGGGGCTGGTCCTGCGGGGTTGTCTGCTGCGATCCGGCTGAAGCAGCTGGACGGCGATCTGAATGTCGTGGTTCTGGAGAAGGGCAGCGAGGTCGGGGCGCATATCCTGTCGGGCGCGGTTCTGGATCCGTGCGGTCTGGACGCGCTGATCCCGGACTGGCGGGACAAGGGCGCGCCGCTGAACGTGCCGGTGCGGGCGGACAATTTCTATATGCTGGGCGAGGCCGGCAAGCTGCGGGTGCCGAACTGGCCGATGCCGCCCCTGATGAGCAATCACGGCAAGTACATCGTCAGCATGGCCAATGTCTGCCGCTGGATGGCCGAGCAGGCCGAGGCGCTGGGGGTCGAGATTTTCCCCGGCATGGCCTGTTCCGAGCTGGTCTATGACGATGCCGGCGGCGTCAAGGGCGTGGTCGCCGGCGAGTTCGGCAAAGAGGCCGATGGCAGCCAGGGTCCCGGTTACGAGCCGGGCATGGAGCTGCACGGCAAATACGTCTTTCTGTCCGAGGGCGTGCGCGGCAGCCTGGCCAAGGAAGTCATCGCGAAATACGACCTGAGTGCCGGGAAAGAGCCGCAGAAATTCGGCATCGGCATGAAGGAGATCTGGGAAATCGACCCGGCCAAGCACCGCGAGGGCGAGGTCACCCATACGATGGGCTGGCCGCTGGGCGGCAATGCCGGCGGCGGGTCTTTCATCTATCACCTTGAAAACAATCAGGTCTATGTCGGGTTCGTGGTGCATCTGAACTACAAGAACCCGCATCTGTTCCCGTATATGGAGTTCCAGCGCTTCAAGCATCACCCGATGGTGGCCGATCTGCTGAAGGGCGGCAAGCGGGTGGCCTATGGCGCCCGGGCGATTTCCGAGGGCGGCTGGCAGTCGATGCCCAAGATGGTGGCGCCGGGCGTGGCCTTGCTGGGCTGTTCGGTGGGCATGGTCAACGTGCCGCGGATCAAGGGCAACCACAACGCGATGCTGTCGGGCAAGGCCGCGGCCGAGGCCGCGCATGCGGCGCTGCAGGCCGGGCGCGCCGGCGACACGCTGGACGCCTACGAGACCGAGGTGCGCCAGGGCGCGATCGGCGCCGATCTGAAAAAGGTGCGCAATGTCAAGCCGATGTGGTCGAAATGGGGGATGCTGCCCAGCCTGGCCCTGGGCGGTCTGGACATGTGGACCAACAGCCTGGGCTTTTCGCTGTTCGGCACGCTGGGCCATGGCAAGACCGACGCCGCGGCGACCGAACCGGCCGACCGGCACAAGCCGATCGACTATCCCAAGCCCGACGGCACGCTGTCCTTTGACCGGCTGACCAACGTGGCGTTCTCCTTTACCAATCACGAGGAAAGCCAGCCCGCGCATCTGCGTCTGAGCGATCCCGAAGAGCCGGTGCGCGACAGCCTGACCCGATATGCCGGCCCGGCGGCGCGCTACTGCCCGGCCGGGGTCTACGAATTCGTCGAGGAACCGGGCAAGGACACCAAGTTCGTCATCAACTTCCAGAACTGCGTGCACTGCAAAACCTGCGACATCAAGGACCCCAACCAGAACATCACCTGGGTCACCCCACAAGGCGGCGACGGACCAAACTATCCGAATATGTA
>NZ_JBHUQE010000062.1:0-1299 GCF_042687825.1 Sedimentitalea sediminis
AACGGGGCCTGAGCCTAAGATGCAAGCGGCCCTTGCGTCAGAATGTGCGCAAGACCGCAAGAATTTGAAACATTTTCATACGTGTTCAGCGCGCCTAATCAGATTTTGCTTGGCGCATTTTAAGAAATGCATCGCCTACTGGCGGTAACGAAACCCGGAGACGCGCTGCAATGCCAGGATACATATCCGAATTTCAGTATATGGGATACTCGGATACGGAGTTCATCGAAATCGCGGTGCCAACCGGTACCGACGTTTCATCGTATTCTGTTGTTCTGTATCAAGGTAATGGAACCGTGGTTGAAACCTACTCTCTGGGTACGCTGCAGGGCACCTATGGGAACACGGATGTCTATGTCATTGACAGCAATACGCCCGGGTTCGAGTCGCAAAGCGGCATGGGTGAATTGCACTCAGACGATGCAATCGCGCTGGTCGATGACAACGGCAATGTTCTGCAGTTCGTTTCCTATTGGGGAAACACCGTCTCTGCGACCCAGGGACCCGCCGCTGGAATGACCAGCAGCTCTGTCGGAACGGCGGATTTTGGCGAGTCGCTTCAGTCGGATGACGGCGGACATACCTACTATACCCAGAGCTCGACCAATGCCGGTTCCGTTCCTGCCTGCTATGCGCCGGGAACCCGCATCGAGACTCCGGATGGCTACTGTCTCGTCGAAAATCTCAGGCCCGGTGATCTTGTCCTCACATTGAATTGCGGCATTCAGCCGGTTCGTTGGGTTTGGACAGGGCACCAGCCTCTTGATGATGTCAAACTGCACCAGAAACCTGTCCTGATATCCAGGGATGCATTTGCGCCCGGTCTGCCAGACCGGGATCTGATCGTGTCCGGGCAACATCGCATTCTCTTGGGGGTTCCCGGACAAATTGACCAACCCCTCTCGGAGCCGGTTTTTGTGCCCGCAAAGGCGCTGGTCGGACGACCTGGCATCCGTCATATGGCGGGCAAGAGAACAATGCAGTGGCATCATTTTGTCTGTGACGATCATTGCGTCGTCATGGCCAATGGCGTCGCCTCGGAAACGCTTTTGCTGGGGTCGCAAATCGTCCGCAATCTGACCCTTACCCAGCGCAGACAGTTGTCCGGCGCCCTGAACCGGATTGTAACGTCTGACGAATCCCAGCCAACCGCTTTTCCATGTCTGACGAAACGCCAGACACATGCTGTCCTGGCCAGGGAATTCTGGTCATGTTTTGGGGGTGTCGCTGCATAGCCAGGGGAAGCGTTCGCCTCCTGCCGGTCTAAAGTGTTTTGGAGGAAAGTTTGCGTCGGAGGGA
>NZ_JBHUQE010000063.1:0-1193 GCF_042687825.1 Sedimentitalea sediminis
TCTGAATCGAAAGTGGAGTCACAGAGGCTGATTTTGGTGATTCATTGCCGCTAGCCACAATATGGAGGGTGAGCAGTGGGTAAGGCACTTTCGATGGACCTTCGGGAGAGAGCAATGGCGCGGCTCTCGGCGGGCGAGAGCGTGCGCTCGGTTGCGTCGGCGCTTGATGGCGCCCCATCCAGCGTCGTGAAATGGTCTCGGCGTTTGCGCGCGACCGGAACCTGCGCGCCGGCAGGCGCGGGCGGCCATCCGCCGCCTAAGATTGTGGGCGCACACGAGACCTGGATGCTGAAGCGGATCAAGGAGCCGTTCACCCTGCGGGGACTGGGAGTGGAGCTGGCCGAGCGCGGCCTCAGGGTTGACTGCCGCACTGTTTGGGCCGTCGTGCATCGCACCGGTTATTCGTTCAAAAAAGACCCAACGCGCCGAAGAACAGAACCGTCCTGATGTGAGTCGCCGCCGCGCCCGCTGGAAGCGGCATCAGGCCCGGATCGACCCGCGCCGCCTCGTGTTGATCGATGAGACTTGGGCCAAGACCAACATGGCCCCGCTGCGCGAAGACCAACATGGCCCCGCTGCGCGGCTGGGCGCCCAAAGGCAAACGCCTAACCGGCCGCGCACCACATGGGCACTGGATGGGCACTGGATGGGCACTAGATGGGCACCACATGGGCACTGGCGCCCCATGANGCTGGGCGCCCAAAGGCAAACGCCTAACCGGCCGCGCACCACATGGGCACTGGATGGGCACTGGATGGGCACTAGATGGGCACCACATGGGCACTGGCGCCCCATGACTTTCATCGCTGCGCTGCGCCGCGACCGGATCGACGCGCCGTTCGTCCTGGACGGTCCGGTCAACGGCGAAGCCTTCCGGGCCTATGTCGAGAAGGTCCTCGCCCCGACCCTCTCTCCGGGCGGTATCGTGGTCATGGACAACCCCGGCAGTCACAAGGGACAAGCCCGCGATGCGCAAGCCCGCCTGCTGTTCTTGCCGCCCTACAGCCCCGATCCGAACCCGATCGAACACGTTTTCGCAAAACTCAAACACATGCGCCGCGACGCCGCCGAACGGACCATCAAAGCCACATGGCGCAGGATCGGCTCACTCCTCGACCGCCTCAGCCCTCAGGAATGCGCGAATGACCTCGTCAACTCAGGATACGCTTCAAGCTGATCTCTTCACGCGCTAG
>NZ_JBHUQE010000064.1:0-1175 GCF_042687825.1 Sedimentitalea sediminis
ATGGGTAAGGAAAAGTTTGAGCGTAACAAGCCGCACGTCAACATCGGCACGATCGGCCATGTTGACCATGGCAAGACGACGCTGACGGCTGCGATCACCAAGTATTTCGGTGATTTCAAGGCCTATGACCAGATCGACGGCGCCCCCGAGGAAAAGGCGCGCGGGATCACGATCTCGACCGCGCATGTGGAATACGAGACCGACGCGCGCCACTACGCCCATGTCGACTGCCCGGGCCACGCGGACTATGTCAAGAACATGATCACCGGTGCCGCCCAGATGGACGGTGCGATCCTGGTGGTGAACGCCGCGGACGGGCCGATGCCGCAGACCCGCGAGCACATCCTGCTGGGCCGCCAGGTCGGCATCCCGACCATGGTCGTCTACATGAACAAGGTCGATCAGGTCGACGACGAGGAACTGCTGGAACTGGTCGAGATGGAAATCCGCGAGCTGCTGAGCAGCTACGAGTATCCCGGCGACGACATTCCGATCATCCCCGGCTCGGCCCTGGCCGCGCTGGAAGGCCGCGACGACGAGATCGGCGAGCAGTCGATCCGCAAGCTGATGGACGCCGTCGACACCTGGATCCCGACGCCCGAGCGCGCCGTGGACCAGCCGTTCCTGATGCCGATCGAGGACGTGTTCTCGATTTCCGGCCGCGGCACGGTTGTGACCGGTCGCGTCGAGCGCGGCGTGATCAATGTCGGCGACGAGATCGAGATCGTCGGCATCCGCGACACCAAAAAGACCACCTGCACCGGTGTCGAGATGTTCCGCAAGCTGCTGGACCGCGGCGAAGCCGGCGACAATATCGGTGCCCTGCTGCGCGGCGTCGACCGCGAGGGTGTCGAGCGCGGCCAGGTGCTGTGCAAGCCCGGTTCGGTGACCCCGCACACCAAGTTCGAGGCCGAAGCCTATATCCTGACCAAGGATGAGGGCGGCCGCCACACGCCGTTCTTCGCCAACTACCGCCCGCAATTCTACTTCCGCACGACGGACGTGACCGGGACCGTGACGCTGGCCGAAGGCACCGAGATGGTGATGCCGGGCGACAATGTCAGCTTTGGCGTCGAACTGATCGCCCCGATCGCCATGGAAAACGGCCTGCGCTTCGCCATCCGCGAAGGCGGCCGCACCGTCGGCGCCGGCGTCGTGAGCAAAATCATCGAGTA
>NZ_JBHUQE010000065.1:0-1171 GCF_042687825.1 Sedimentitalea sediminis
ACATGACAAACGTAGTAATCGCGTCGGCGGCCCGGACGGGAGTTGGCAGTTTCGGCGGCTCGTTCGCAAACACGCCGGCGCATGATCTGGGCGCGGCGGTTCTGGAGGCGGTGGTCGCGCGGGCCGGGATCGACAAGGCCGATGTCAGCGAGACGATCCTGGGTCAGGTTCTGACCGCGGCGCAGGGCCAGAACCCCGCCCGCCAGGCGCATATCAATGCCGGTCTGCCGCAGGAAAGCGCCGCCTGGGGCATCAACCAGGTCTGCGGATCGGGTCTGCGCGCGGTGGCGCTGGGGGCGCAGCACATCCAACTGGGCGATGCCGATATCGTCGCCGCCGGCGGCCAGGAGAACATGACGCTGAGCCCGCATGCTGCCGCCCTGCGCGCCGGGCAAAAGATGGGCGACATGAAATATATCGACACCATGATCCGCGACGGGCTGTGGGACGCGTTCAACGGCTATCACATGGGCCAGACCGCCGAGAATGTCGCCGAGAAATGGCAGATCAGCCGCGAGCAGCAGGACGAGTTTGCCGTCGCCAGCCAGAACAAGGCCGAAGCGGCGCAAAAGGCCGGCAAGTTCAAGGACGAGATCACCCCGTTCACCATCAAGACCCGCAAGGGCGACATCGTGATGGACAGCGACGAATACATCCGCCACGGCGCCACGATGGAGGCGATGGCCAAGCTGCGCCCGGCCTTTGCCAAGGACGGCTCGGTCACCGCCGCCAACGCCTCGGGGTTGAACGACGGCGCCGCCGCGGTGCTCTTGATGAGCGCGGAAAACGCCGAAAAGCGCGGCATCCAGACCCTGGGCCGCATCGCCTCTTACGCCACCGCCGGGCTGGACCCGTCGATCATGGGCGTCGGCCCGATCTATGCGTCGCGCAAGGCGCTGGAAAAAGCCGGCTGGAAGCCCGAGGACCTGGACCTGGTCGAAGCCAACGAAGCCTTTGCCGCCCAGGCCTGCGCGGTCAACAAAGACATGGGCTGGGATCCGGCGATCGTCAACGTCAACGGCGGCGCCATCGCCATCGGCCACCCGATCGGCGCCTCCGGCTGCCGCGTGCTGAACACGCTGCTGTTCGAAATGCAGCGCCGCGACGCCAAAAAAGGCCTTGCGACACTTTGCATCGGCGGCGGCATGGGTGTTGCCCTCTGCGTCGAACG
>NZ_JBHUQE010000066.1:0-998 GCF_042687825.1 Sedimentitalea sediminis
ATGACCAAACCGGCAGTATTGATTTTGTTGGGGCCTCCGGGGGCCGGCAAGGGGACGCAGGCGCGGATGCTGGAGGAGGCTTTCGGGCTGGTTCAGCTGTCGACCGGGGATCTGTTGCGGGCCGCGGTGGCGGCCGGGACCGAGGCCGGCAAGGCCGCCAAGGCGGTGATGGAGGCCGGCGATCTGGTCAGTGACGAGATCGTCATCGCCATCCTGCGCGACCGTCTGGCCGAGCCGGATTGCGCCAAGGGCGTCATCCTGGACGGCTTTCCGCGCACCACGGTGCAGGCCCAGGCGCTGGACGCGCTGCTGGCGGAGAACGGCCAGGGCATCAACGCGGCGATCAGTCTCGAGGTGGACGACGCGGCGATGGTGACCCGGATCTCGGGCCGCTTTACCTGCGGGTCCTGCGGCGAAGGCTATCACGACACGTTCAAGCCGCCCAAGGTGGCCGGGACCTGTGACAAATGCGGCGGCACCGACATGAAGCGGCGCGCCGACGACAATGCCGAGACCGTGGCCAGCCGCCTGGTGGCCTATCACGCGCAGACCGCGCCGCTGATCGCCTATTACCGCGACAAGGGCGTGCTGAAAACGGTGGACGCGATGGGCGACATCGACGCGATCGCGGCCGACCTGGCCGATGTCGTGAAACAGGCCACGGCCTGACACAAGACAAGACCCGGGCCTCGTTCCCTCGCCGCGAGGCCCAACATTTTCAGGAGGAAAAGGAGGAACCGCCATGGCGGACCAAACCACTCATGCCGCAGATACCGCCGAGTCCGACAGGGCCTATTGGGCGGCCAATGTGCGCATCATTCTGATCAGCCTCGTCATCTGGGCGCTGGTTTCATTCGGGTTCGGCATCCTGCTGCGCCCCATGCTGTCGGGCATCGCCGTCGGTGGCACCGATCTCGGCTTCTGGTTCGCCCAGCAAGGCTCGATCCTGGTGTTCCTGGGGCTGATCTTTTTCTACGCCTTCCGCATGAACAAGCTCG
>NZ_JBHUQE010000067.1:0-966 GCF_042687825.1 Sedimentitalea sediminis
GCGGTCAGACCGGACGCTTACAAATGAACAGGCCTTCAGGCATTTTCACCATACCATCCGTTCAAGGCATCTTTTGAATAAACTCTTACTGGTCCAGCCAGGCAATTGATCGGCGCAACACCCACACGATCAAGCTTGCGCGCGAGATGGATAGGTCTGACGCCCTGCTCGTTCGCCAACTGCCCGAGCGTGACATATTGCTGTTCGAACTCTGAGATGCTTCGTTTGGTGAAGTATTGCTTCACATGATTAGTGTCCGGATTCTTGCGAAAAATTGCCTCTAAGAACCCCGCATCCCTCAATCGCCGAATGACGGCTACATTGACCTTGAGATACTTCGCCGTTTCATCTGAAGTAAGGTTCCCGATGAGTTTGATCAGCACCTTTTCGGAAAGCAGGGACCACTCCACTTCAATCGCTTGCAACCCAATCCCTTCACCCCGACAGAGCTTTCCTTCGAGCTCACCCTGCACCCAAAGGGTAATAATTTGAACCATCGTGACCTGCTTCAAGCGACAATATACTCGCAATGGCACAAGTGATTTCTCCGGTAGCGTGCTAGGGTCAGGCCCCATTGATTTCCGATGGGTGGCATGATTCACGGTTCGAAAAACGCGCGGTGACATGTCTGATCNCTCGCAATGGCACAAGTGATTTCTCCGGTAGCGTGCTAGGGTCAGGCCCCATTGATTTCCGATGGGTGGCATGATTCACGGTTCGAAAAACGCGCGGTGACATGTCTGATCTTTTCTGGTTGAGCGACGCCCAGATGGCGCGTCTTGAGCCCTTCTTTGCCAAGTCCCACGGCAAGCCACGGGTCGATGGCCGGCGCGTGTTGAGCGGAATTATCTTCATCAATCGCAACGGCTTACGTTGGCGTGACGCGCCTGAAGATAAAGGCCCACACAAGACGCTCTGCAATCGCTGGAAGCGGTGGAGCGACAAGGGCGTTTTCGCCCGGATGAT
>NZ_JBHUQE010000068.1:0-878 GCF_042687825.1 Sedimentitalea sediminis
GCCCCTCACCCCCTGCCGCGGTTTTCAAAGCGGGGCAGCATGGCGCTGAAATCCTTGCCCGCACCGTCCTCGGTTTCGACGAATTGCGCATAGAGTTCGCGGGCCAGCGCGCCCATCGGCGTGTCGGCATCGGCACTCTCTGCCGCCTGCTGGGACAGGCGCAGATCCTTCAGCATCAGCTCGGCGGCGAAACCCGGCGCATAGCCGTTGTCGGCGGGGCTTTGCGGGCCCACGCCGGGCGCCGGGCAATAGGCGTTCATCGACCAGGAATAGCCCGACGAAGTGCTGACCACGTCGAACATCTTTTGCCGGTCCAGGCCCAGCTTGTCGGCCAGGGCAAAGGCTTCGCAGGTGGCGATCATGGTGACGCCCAGGATCATGTTGTTGCAGATCTTGGCCGCCTGGCCGGCACCGGATGCACCGCAATGCACCGCTTTTTGTCCCATGATGTCAAACAGTTCGGCGGCCTTGGCAAAGCCCTGGTCGCTGCCCCCGGCCATGAAGGTCAGGCTGCCCGCCGAGGCCCCGCCGACGCCGCCCGACACCGGCGCATCCACCGCCAGCAGCCCGGCCGCGACCGCCTGTTGGGCGACCGCGCGGGCGCTGTCCAAATCCACCGTCGAACAGTCGACGAACACCGCCCCGGCCGTCATCGCCGGCACGATCTGATCGGCCACGGCGCGCAGGATGGCGCCGTTGGGCAGCATGGTGATCACCGCCTCGGCGCCGGTCGCGGCCGCTGCCGCACTCTCGGCCAGAGCGACGCCGGGCACCGCCACATCGGCCATGTCGAACCCCACGACCGCATGCCCCGCCGCCGCCAGATTGGCCGCCATCGGCCCACCCATATTGCCCAGACCTATGAATCCGATTTTCAT
>NZ_JBHUQE010000069.1:0-806 GCF_042687825.1 Sedimentitalea sediminis
TGGTGCAGCACCTCACATGATCCCGGTTCCGGCGAACACCAAGGTCTGGCTGGCGGCGGGCGTGACGGACATGCGCAAGGGCTATGCATCTTTGGCAGCGCAGGCCGAGAAGGTGCTGAAGCTCGATCCCTGTGTGGGCCATATGTTCGTGTTCCGGGGCCGCTGTGGTGACCTGATCAAGGTCATGTGGTGGGACGGCCAGGGGGCGCGCCTGTTCTCCAAGCGCCTGGAGCGGGGCAAGTTCGTCTGGCCGGCGACGAAAGAGGGCAAGGTGTCCCTAACACCCGCGCAACTGGCCATGCTGCTCGAAGGGATCGATTGGCGCGCGCTGCGCCGAACATGGCGACCGTTGCGCGCGGGATAGGATTCCCTCAACCCTTCCAATGATGTAACATCTGGCCGTGGTGGCCGAGGCGATGACATGGCCGGAAGATTATGGGGAGCTCAAGGAGTTCACCACCCAGCTTCTGGCCGAGATCAAAGCCCAGGCGATGCTGATCGAGAAGCTCCGGCATCAGGTCGCAGGCCAGAAGGCCTGGCGCTACGGCTCGACCTCGGAGCAAACCCGACAGCTGATGCTGGCACTGGAAACGAGCGAGATTGCCGAGGCGGCGATGACCGCAAAGATGAAGCTGCCGCCGGATGAGCCGAAGGACAAACCCAAGCGCCGCCCGATCCCGGATCATATCCCGCGCAACAACATCGAGATGCTGCCGCCGAAGGATCACTGCACATGCGGCGGTGCGCTGCGCCGGATCGGTGAGGACGTGACGGAAGAGCTGGAATACGTTCCAGGCCGGTTTGTC
>NZ_JBHUQE010000007.1:0-157883 GCF_042687825.1 Sedimentitalea sediminis
AAGCTGATCTCTTCACGCGCTAGAGCGTCGGATCCGAGGCGACCCGGATCGACCGGGTCAGATCACCCAGGCGCAGGATCTGCCGGCCGTTTCCGTCGAAATTCGCCGGCTCCAGCCAGCGGTCATAAGCCGCCCGCAAGCGCGGCCATTCCGAGTCGATGGCCGCGAACCAGGCGGTATCGCGGTTGCGGCCCTTGACGATCAAGGCCTGACGGAACACCCCCTCATAGCTCAGCCCCAGGCGCTGCGCGGCCCGCCGCGACGGCGCATTCAGGGCGTTGCATTTCCATTCATACCGGCGATAGCCGGCCGCAAAGGCCCAGCCCGTCATCAGCGTCATCGCCTCGGTCGCGGCGCGCGTGCGCTGCAGCACCGGGGCGAAACTGATGTTCCCCACCTCGATCGAACCCGCCTGGGGATTGATCCGCAAATAGCTGGCCATTCCGCCAAGCTGTCCGGACTGCAGATCGGTGATCGCATAGAACCGATGCGCCGGATCGGCGACAGTATCCCGCACCCAGCGCGCGAATTCATCGGCGTCGGCAAATGGCCCGGCCCCCATGTAGTCCCACAGCGCGTCATGGCCGGCATAGGCCTGGAACAGCGCGCTGGCATGGGTCCTGGCATCCAGAGGCTGCAGCCGCGCATAGCGACCCTGCAGCACCGCGCCCGTGGGCGCCGGCGGCGGCACCCAGTTCTCGACCGGCGGGCCGATGGGGCGATCTGAATTCACGGCATTCATGCCGCCAGCCTAGGTCCCGCGCCCCGGAAAGGACAGCGCCTTTTCCGGCCCGGCGCGCCTCAGGCCAGCAGGCCCGGATCGCGCCCCATGTCCAGCCCGGGGAATACCGTGCGTTCGAGTACCGGCCGGTCCAACCCGGCCAGCCCGCGCATCAGCCAGGCCACCGGCGCGCGCACATCGCCGGTGGGCATCAGGTCGCGCCGGTCATACAGCGCCGCCTCGTCCAGCCCCGGCCAGTCGCCCAGCACCCGGCCGCCGCGGATCGCCCCACCCGCAAACAGCATCGCCCCTCCGGTGCCGTGATCGGTGCCGCCGGTGCCGTTCAGGCGCACGGTGCGCCCGAATTCGGTCATCGCGACGATCGCGGTTTTCTGCCAGACCGCCGCGCCCAGGCCCCGCTGCAGGGTCAACAGCGTGTCCGCCAGGCGCTTGAGCGCCTGGTTCAGCCCCCGCTCCTGACGACTATGGGTGTCCCAGCCATTGATCGAAAACGACGCCACGCGGGTTTCGCCGCGCAACTGGCGAGCGGCGAAATCGGCGATCTTGACATGCGCCCTGCCCTTGCGTGGCGCTGTTTCTTCCTCCTCGCCGGACAGCATCGCCGCCTCGCTCAGGGCGGCATGAAAGGCGGCATCCTCCTGCATCACCAGATCGGCCAGTTGCAATGTCGGCGGGCTCAGGGTCAGATCCGCCTCGGGCGACCAGTCGGCCACCGGTGCCGCACCGTCCAGCAGCTTCATCTCGCCGCGGCCGATGGCAAAGGCGGTGCGCGGCCGCACACCGGGCACCTGGGTCAGCATGCGATTGAGCCAGCCATCGCGCGCGCCCTGCAGGCTGGCGGTGCCCGCCTCGAGCAGATCCTGCCCGTCGAAATGGCTGCGCTTGTCGCGATAGGGGGTCGAGACCGCGTGCACAAATCCCAGATCTCCGGCCGTCCATAGCGGCAGCAACGGGGCCAGCGCGGGGTGCAGCGCAAAAAAACCGTCCAGATCCGCGGCACCGTTTCGGGGGCCCGACCCGGCGCGCAGATGCGCGAATTCCGGCGCGCCCCAAGGCTGTACCACCGACAGACCGTCCATGCCGCCGCGCAGGATGATCACCACCAGCCGGCTGTCCCAGGGGGCCGCGGCAAAGCTGACCGGGGTCAGCAGCGGACCGGCCGCCGCGGAACAGCCGATCAGGGCGGATCGGGTCAGAAAGGCACGGCGCGACAGGGGCGGTGACATGGGCATCGGCAATCTCCTATCGGCGTTGAAAGGCGGGGGCCGCCAGCACCAGCCCGATCGCGTCGGGACGGCTTTCGGCGGCCTTGGCGGCGAATCGCACCGGGGCGGTTGCGCGCACGCCCAAAGCCGTCCGGACAAAGGCGCGCGGATCCGGCAGTTGCGGTTGCAGCATCTGCGGCGCGGCCACGGCCCAGCGCAACCGTGCCGAAACGCCCTGCGGCGTGATCCAGGCGCTGTCCGCCTCCGGCCAGCCATCCGGCCCGTTCGGTCGCAGCAAAGGCTGGCCCATCAGACGCAGGGGCCGCAACAGACCACGGCGCATCTGGCGCGGGGTCAGCGCCGCCATCCGCTCGGGCCGCAGCGCCAGGGCGCGACACGCGCTGGCAACGAAATCAAAGGGAGGTTTGACATTGCCGGGTGCGGCCGTCCACGCCGCCGGATGTTCCAGCAACGCGCCATAGACCGCCAACAGGTCGCCGCCGGTCTGCAAAAACCTGGCGGCAACGTGATCGACCAGCGCCGGGTCCGGCAGGTCCGAGACAAAATGCACCGCAAGTTTGCCGGCGATGTGGCGCGCGGTGGCCGGATGCGTGGCCAGGTCATGCAGCGCCGAAAGAACCGGCGCCAGCGCACCCCGATCGCCGCCATATTGGCGGCCCAGCACCGTCTCGGCCCCCGGTTCGGCAAACCCGGCGCGGAACTTGAAACCCTGGCCATTGCGATAGCTGAGCCCGGTGAACAGTTCGGCCAATTGCCGCACATCGCCTTGCGTATACGGCCCGTTCACCCCCAGCGTGTGCAGTTCCAACACTTCGCGCGCCAGGTTCTCGTTCAGCCCGCCCAGCCGTTTGGCGCGGGCCGCCGCCGGGCTGTTGGGTCCGACCGAACGCGCCTGGTCGAGATAGTGCAACATCAGCGGATGGGTGGTGGCCGCGACCAGCAGATCGGCAAATCGGCCCGTCAGGTTGGGTCGAATCGCTTCTTCGATATAGGGGAACCCCGCCGCCGCCGTCAGCATGGTCTTGCCCCGGGCGGTAAAATGGTCGGCCCAGAACAGGGTCAGACGTTCGCGCAGCGGCGTCTCGCTGTGGCTCCAGCGTAGCAGGTTGGCGGCAAACCAGCGCATCCGTTCGCCCGCCAGCGCCTTGCCGATCTCGACGATCTGCCGCCGCGCGGCATCCTGCGTGCCGGTCTTGCGGCCGCGCGTTCGAATCCGGTCTGCGGTGGCCAGATGCCAGGCATAGTCCGCAAAAAGCGGAACGGCAAAGCGCTGCGCCATGGCGTCCGGCCGGCGCAGCCCGTCCAGCATGTCGGCGCCGGATCGCGGCGGCGGCAGATGCGGCGACAACCCGCAGCCGAAACGGATATCGGCCAGTTCACCGTAAAAGGGCAATTTGCGAAAACCTGTCTTGGGTCAGTCCCGCCCCAGATATAGCACCGCTGCGCGACGATTTCATCACCCTGTTGGCACCGCCGATCACAGACCCGCATCCGAACCCGGGCAGTCCGATGATGGCATTCTCACCCCCGTCACGCCGGATCAGCAATTGCGAAAGATTTTTTGTTCTACTATTGTTCTGATGACAGCAGAGGAAAGTTCTAGCTATATGTTGGATATGACCGAGACGCCTTCGCAAAATCTGTCCAAATTCCTGGGTTCCGACCGGTTCGCAACCGTCATGGCGGACCCACCGTGGCGGTTCACCAACCGCACCGGCAAGGTCGCACCGGAACACAAGCGCCTGGCGCGCTATCCGACGATGACGCTGGACGACATCTGCAACCTGCCCGTGTCCGATCATCTGGAGGATCGCGCGCACTGCTATATGTGGGTGCCCAATGCGCTGCTGCCGGACGGGCTGCGGGTGCTGGACGCCTGGGGCTTTCAATACAAATCCAACATCATCTGGCACAAGGTGCGCAAGGATGGCGGCAGCGACGGGCGCGGCGTCGGTTTCTATTTCCGCAACGTGACCGAGATTCTGCTGTTCGGCACCCGTGGCAAGAATGCCCGCACCCTGCCCCCCGGGCGGCGGCAGGTGAACATGATGCAGACCCGCAAGCGCGAGCATTCGCGCAAACCCGACGAACAATACGACCTGATCGAAAGCTGTTCGTGGGGGCCCTATCTGGAGCTGTTCGGCCGCGGCGTGCGTCAGGGCTGGACCGTCTGGGGCAACCAGGCGGATGCCGATTACAAGCCCGACTGGAAGACCTACAGCTATAATTCCTCGGTCGCGGCGGAGTAGCGCGCTGAACCGCCGCCTCGCAGACATGGTGTTTGACACCTGCGACGTCGCCGATCTGTTCGGCCCCGACCTGGCCGGTCGCTACAGCGTCACCAGCTATCGCAGCGCCGCGACCATTCTGGAACGGCGGGCGCCGCAGGAACTGGCGATGATCCGCGACGTATTGCGCGAGTTTCGCATATCCCAGCGGGAAATCCGCATGCCCGGCGGCAACGAGATGGCGGCGACGCGGCGGTTCGGGCATCTGGCCGAGACGGCGGGGTTTCACACCCAGGTGCGGATCGAAGCCGATCTGACCGTGCGCCTGCGGGCCGGCAAGGGCGATGCCGCGCCGGTCATCGACAGTATCCTGCGCGAGGATTACATCCACAACCATCTGGTCGATTTCTGGCGCGGGCGGGTGGCGTTCGACTATGAATGGAACTCCAAGGACCAGACCTATGACCGCGACCTTTATGCGTTTCGCTCGTTTTTCGAGGCCGGCGTGATCGATGTCGGGGTGATCGTGACCCGGGAATTGTCCAACGCCTATTTCAAGTCGCTGGGCCCGGCCCTGGACAAGCAGGGGCGGGAAACCGGCAAGTCAGTGGCCGCCAAGTTCGGTGCCAGCACCACCGGCACGCACAAGCTGATCAGCCGCATCGGCGCCGGGCGCTCGGGCGGCTGCCCGGTACTGGCGGTCGGCATTCTGCCGGGCAATATCACCACGGATGATCCACCCCGTGCCGGGGCCGGAACCGACAGCCCGCGGCTGGACCTCTAGCGTTGGCGCTGCCGGTCGAGACGCCGGGCCGGATCAGTCCGCTTGCGGGATCACCCGCAGACTCAGCTCCATCAGCTGATCGCTGGTGGGATCGCCGGGGGCCGCCATCATCAGGTCTTCGGCGCGCTGGTTCATCGGGAACATGATGACCTCGCGGATATTGGCGGTATCCGCCAGCAGCATGACGATACGGTCGATGCCGGCGGCGCAGCCGCCATGCGGCGGTGCGCCGTACTGGAACGCGTTGACCATGCCGCCAAAACGCTTGCGCACCTCGTCGGCACCATAGCCGGCGATCTCGAACGCCTTGAACATGATCTCGGGCTTGTGGTTGCGGATCGCGCCGGACAGGATTTCATAGCCGTTGCAGCTGAGATCGTACTGATAGCCCAGCACCTGCAGCGGGTCGCCTTCCAGCGCCGCCATACCACCCTGCGGCATCGAGAACGGGTTGTGTTCAAAGTCGATCTTGCCGGTCTCGTCATCCTGCTCGAAGATCGGGAAATCGACGATCCAGGCAAAGGCGAACCGGTCCTGCTCGGTCAGGCCCAGTTCCTGGCCGATCACGTCGCGCGCCTTGCCGGCCACGCGCTCGAAACTCTTGGGTTTGCCGCCCAGAAAGAAGGCCGCGTCGCCGACACCCAGCCCCAGCTGCTGACGGATCGCCTCGGTGCGCTCGGGGCCGATATTCTTGGCCAGCGGTCCGGCGGCTTCGAGCCCGTTGCCCTGGTCGCGCCAAAAGATATAGCCCATGCCGGGCAGCCCTTCGGATTGCGCGAACTTGTTCATCCGGTCGCAGAATTTGCGGCTGCCGCCGCCCTGGGCCGGAATCGCGCGAATTTCGGTGCCGTCCTGTTCCAGCAGTTTAGCGAAAATCGCGAAACCCGAGCCGCGGAAATGCTCGGAACAATCCTGCATCTTGATCGGATTGCGCAGGTCGGGCTTGTCGGTGCCATACCACAGGGCGGCGTCGCGATAGCTGATCTGCGGCCAGATCTGATCGACCTTGGCGCCCCGCCCGAATTCCTCGAACACGCCCCGGATCACCGGCTGGATCGTGTCGAACACGTCCTGCTGGGTGGCAAAGGACATTTCCATGTCCAGCTGGTAAAAGTCGGTGGGGCTGCGGTCGGCGCGCGGGTCTTCATCGCGGAAACAGGGCGCGATCTGGAAATACCTGTCAAAACCGCTGACCATGATCAGCTGTTTGAACTGCTGCGGCGCCTGGGGCAGCGCATAGAACTTGCCCGGATGCAGACGGGACGGCACCAGGAAATCGCGCGCGCCCTCGGGGCTGGATGCGGTGATGATCGGGGTCTGGTATTCGCGGAACTTCTGGTTCCACATGCGCCGGCGCATGCTGGCCACCACGTCGCTGCGCAGCGCCATATTGCGCTGCATCGCCTCGCGCCGCAGGTCCAGATAGCGATAGCGCAGGCGGGTTTCCTCGGGATATTCCTGTTCGCCGAACACCATCAGCGGCAGTTCCTCGGCCGCCCCCAGCACTTCGAGATCGCGCACATAGACCTCGATCTCGCCGGTCGGCAGCTTGGGGTTCACCAGCTGCGGATCGCGCGCCTTGACGGTGCCGTCGATGCGGATGCACCATTCGCTGCGCACTTTTTCCAACTCGGCAAAGGCGGCGCTGTCGCCGTCGCACAACACTTGTGTCATGCCATAGTGATCGCGCAGGTCGATGAACAGGACCCCGCCGTGATCGCGCACCCGATGCACCCAGCCGGACAGGCGAACGGTATCGCCGACATTGGCGGCGGTCAGGTCGGCGCAGGTATGGCTGCGATAGGCATGCATGGATCGGATCCCTTCGGGCGTTGAAACGTCGCGCCGATACAGCGTGCTTGGGCTGGGAAGTCAACCCAAAGCGCGGCGTACAAAGGGCCGAGGCCCGACGGCCGGGTCACCCTGCGCCCTGCCGGACACAACGCTGACAGGCCCGTTCTTTGGTCCGGACCGATCGGGTCACCCCGCCAGCTGCGGAAATCGCCCTTGCCGGCTTTGCGAACAAACCGCGAATGCACCGGGTTTCGTATCCCGGACGGCGATAATTCGGGTCGCGGCCACACAGCGGCCCAAGATGATCCGAACCCCCTTGCACCCGCGCGGACCATGCCTATAACGCAGGACAATTTGGGCGCATTGGGGGCGCCTGACTCGCATATCACAAGGGGCCGCGCCATGCCGAAGAGAACCGACATCAAGTCGATCATGATCATCGGAGCTGGTCCCATTGTCATCGGACAGGCCTGCGAGTTCGACTATTCCGGCGCCCAGGCCTGCAAGGCGCTGCGCGAGGAAGGCTATCGCGTCATTCTGGTCAATTCGAACCCGGCGACGATCATGACCGATCCGGGTCTGGCCGACGCCACCTATATCGAACCGATCACACCCGAGGTGGTCGCCAAGATCATCGCCGTCGAACGTCCCGACGCACTGTTGCCGACCATGGGCGGACAGACCGGGCTGAACACCAGCCTGGCGCTGGAGGAAATGGGTGTGCTGGCGGAATATGGCGTCGAGATGATCGGCGCCAAACGCGAAGCCATCGAGATGGCCGAAGACCGCAAGCTGTTCCGCGAAGCGATGGACCGGCTGGGCATCGAGAACCCCAAAGCGACCATCGTCACCGCCCCTACCGGCGCCAATGGCAAAAAGGACCTGACCGCCGGGCTGGCGCTGGCCATGGACGCACTGGAGGAAATCGGCCTGCCGGCGATCATCCGCCCTGCCTTTACGCTGGGCGGTACCGGCGGCGGGGTGGCCTATAACCGCGACGACTACGAACATTTCTGCCGCTCGGGCATGGATGCCAGCCCAATGGGGCAGATCCTGATCGACGAAAGCCTGCTGGGCTGGAAGGAATACGAAATGGAGGTGGTGCGCGACACCGCCGACAACGCCATCATCGTCTGCTCGATCGAGAACGTCGATCCGATGGGCGTGCACACCGGCGACAGCATCACCGTCGCCCCGGCGCTGACCCTGACCGACAAGGAATACCAGATCATGCGCAACGGCAGCATCGCCGTCCTGCGCGAGATCGGCGTCGAGACCGGTGGCTCGAACGTGCAATGGGCGGTCAACCCGGCGGACGGGCGCATGGTGGTGATCGAGATGAACCCGCGGGTGTCGCGCAGTTCCGCTCTGGCTTCCAAGGCTACCGGGTTCCCGATCGCCAAGATCGCCGCCAAGCTGGCGGTGGGCTATACGCTGGACGAGCTGGACAACGACATCACCAAGGTCACGCCCGCCTCGTTTGAGCCGACCATCGACTATGTTGTCACCAAGATCCCGAAATTCGCGTTCGAGAAATTCCCCGGCTCGGAACCCTATCTGACCACGGCGATGAAATCGGTGGGCGAGGCCATGGCCATCGGCCGCACCATCCACGAGAGCCTGCAAAAGGCGCTGGCCAGCATGGAAAGCGGGCTGACCGGGTTTGACGAGGTCGACATCCCCGGCGCCCCGGACAGTGCCGCGATCACCAAGGCCATTGCCCAGCAGACGCCGGACCGGATGCGCACCATCGCCCAGGCGATGCGCCATGGCATGTCCGACGACGAAATCCATGCGGTCACGATGTTCGACCCCTGGTTCCTGGCCCGCATCCGCGAGATTGTCGAGGCCGAGGCCGAGGTCCGTGCCAACGGTCTGCCCGAGGGTGCCGAGGGCCTGCGCGCGCTCAAGATGATGGGCTTTACCGATGCAAGGCTGGCCAAGCTGACCGGCCGCGCCGAGACCGACATCCGCCGGACCCGCCACGCCGCCGGTGTTACCGCCGTGTTCAAACGCATCGACACCTGTGCCGCCGAATTCGAGGCGCAGACGCCCTATATGTACTCGACCTACGAGGCCCCGATGATGGACGAGGTCGAATGCGAGGCCCGCCCCAGCGACCGCAAGAAGGTGGTAATCCTGGGCGGCGGTCCGAACCGCATCGGCCAGGGGATCGAGTTCGACTATTGCTGTTGTCACGCTTGTTACGCGCTGACCGATGCCGGATATGAAACCATCATGGTCAACTGCAACCCGGAAACCGTCAGCACCGATTACGACACCAGCGACCGGCTGTATTTCGAGCCGCTGACCTTTGAACATGTGATGGAAATCCTGCGGGTCGAGCAGCAGAACGGCACGCTGCACGGCATCATCGTGCAGTTCGGCGGCCAGACGCCGCTGAAACTGGCCAATGCCCTGCATGACGAGGGCATTCCGATCCTGGGCACCACGCCCGACGCCATCGACCTGGCCGAGGACCGCGAGCGGTTCCAGCAGCTGGTGCAGGGGCTGGGTCTGAAGCAGCCGAACAACGGCATTGCCAGCACCGATGCGCAGGCGCTTGAAATAGCAGAGGAAATCGGATTTCCGCTGGTGATCCGGCCGTCCTATGTGCTGGGCGGGCGGGCGATGGAAATCGTGCGCGACCAAAGCCAGCTGGAACGCTATATCTCGGACGCGGTGGTGGTGTCGGGCGACAGCCCGGTCTTGCTGGACAGCTATCTGGCCGGCGCCGTCGAACTGGACGTCGATGCAATCTGCGACGGCACGCAGGTGCATGTCGCCGGCATCATGCAACATATCGAAGAGGCCGGCGTGCATTCCGGCGACAGCGCCTGTTCGCTGCCGCCCTATTCGCTGCCGCCCGCGATCATCGACGAGATCAAGACCCAGACCCACGCGCTGGCGCATGCGCTGAACGTGGTCGGTCTGATGAATATCCAGTTCGCGGTCAAGGACGGCGAAATCTATCTGATCGAGGTCAACCCCCGCGCCAGCCGCACCGTGCCCTTTGTCGCCAAGGCGACGGATTCCGCCATCGCGTCCATCGCCGCGCGGGTCATGGCCGGCGAGCCGCTGTCGAATTTCCCGATGCGCCCGCCCTATGACGTGGATGCCGACTACGACACCGTGCTGCCGCTGGCCGATCCGATGACCCTGGCCGATCCGGACATGCCGTGGTTTTCCGTCAAAGAGGCGGTGCTGCCCTTTGCCCGCTTTCCCGGCGTCGACACGATCCTGGGTCCGGAAATGCGGTCGACCGGCGAAGTCATGGGCTGGGACCGCGATTTTCCCCGCGCCTTTCTCAAGGCGCAGATGGGGGCCGGCATGGCGCTGCCGACCTCGGGCTGTGCCTTTCTGTCGATCAAGGATGACGACAAGACCCCGGAAATGCTGCAGGCGGCGCAGATTCTGACCGGGCTTGGCTTTTCCATCGTCGCCACACGCGGCACCCAGAGCTGGCTGGCGGCGCATGGCATCACCTGCGACGTGGTCAACAAGGTCTACGAAGGCCGCCCGGACGTCACCGACCTGATGAAGGACGGGCGGGTGCAACTGGTGATGAACTCGACCGAAGGCGCGCAGGCGGTCGAGGACAGCAAGTCGATCCGCACCATCTCGCTCTATGACAAGATCCCCTATTTCACCACCGCCGCCGGCTCCCACGCCGCCGCGCTGGCGATCAAGGCCCAGGCCGAGGGGGACGTGGGGGTGAAGGCGTTGCAGGGTTAGATGGACGAAACGGAGAAGCGAGCGCTGCAATTGTTGTATGCGCTCGAACCCGGCTCATGGTGCTACGAACCGGACGGAAACTGCCCACCGGATTTCGCTTTGAATGGCAAGGTCGCGGTCGAGGTTACGCGGCTGAACAAGGCAATCGAAATAGACCGAAAACAGATAAATCTGGACAGCGATATACGCAGCATTTGCGATAGTTTCACTGGACAGCTCAAAAGGTTCGACAGCAAGAACAATACCACCACGTGGTTTGTTAGATTTAGCCTGAAACGGCCAATTGACTGGCGACAAGTTCGAACCGATCTGCGCCAATTCCTGAAACAGGTATTTCACGAGGAGAACATCCCAGCGGAGCCTGTCCGCATCTCGTCAGGCTTCTGCCTCCACTTTTATCAGGCGAGTTTTGAGCCAGATATTCGGTATCGGTTTGCCGGCTATTTAGACAGAAACAATACCGGATGGGTGATCCCCACATTGGCGGATAACATTCGCCGAATATCCAGTCGTAAGTTTGATTTGACGCAACCTTTTCGCGATACATACTCCAGTTGGTGGCTCGTCCTAGAGAACCATATCTCTTTTTCTCTAGCAGGGCCGATCGAGTTGAACGAGCTCTTAGACGCACTCCCAATTATTCGCGGATGGCATCGCATCTTGATCTTTGATCCGCGACATCCAACAAAATTCGCTGAAATCCCAAGTAGAGAAAGTTGATATTGGCGACTGCCCAGACGTGATGCATCATCCACTTTCTTTTCTCCGGCCAAGCCTTGTATGTCAATAAATTGACCTTCCAAAAAATTTTCATTCCGGTCATGCTGGCCCCATGCTGGAAAAACACACCATCGCCCTGTCCGACATCCGGGTCCCGGCCAAGCGCGCGCGGACGCTGCAGGCGGACAAGGTGCAGGCGATTGCCGAGGACATGATCGACAACGGTCAGACCACGCCGATCCGGGTCCGGGCCGAGGGCAAGGGATTCATTCTGGTCGAGGGGCTGCACCGGCTGGAGGCGTTGCGCGCACTGGGCGAGACCACGGTCGTGGCCTTTCTGGTCCGCGCGCAGCTGCACTGACGGCCCGGTCTAACCGGCTGTGGCGAACATATCCTTGTACTGGTCGCGCAGCAGGTTCTTTTGCACCTTGCCCATGGTGTTGCGCGGCAGTTCCGGCAGCAGGACCAGCTTGCGCGGATGCTTGAACCGGGCCAGCGATTTTCCGACCGCATCGGCGATGGCATCCAAGTCCGGGCCGGCCCCGTCCTCGGGAACGATCACCCCCAGAACGGTCTCGCCGAAATCCGGATGCGGCACGCCGATTACGGCGCTTTCCAGCACGCCGGGCTGTTCGTCCAGCACCAGTTCGATCTCTTTCGGATAGATGTTGTAGCCGCCCGAGATGATCAGGTCCTTGTCGCGCCCGACGATCTGCACATAACCCTGCTCGTCGATCAGCCCCAGGTCGCCGGTAATAAAGAACCCGTCGGGGCGCAGTTCCTCGCGGGTCTTTTCCGGCATCTGCCAATAGCCCTTGAACACGTTGGGGCCGCGCACCTCGATCTGGCCGATCTCGCCATTGGGCAATGGATCGCCGCTGGCCGGATCGGTGATCTTGAGATCGACCCCGGGCAGCGGAAAGCCGACCGTGCCGGCGCGGCGGTCGCCGTCATAGGGGTTCGAGGTGCTCATGTTGGTCTCGGTCATGCCATAGCGTTCCAGGATGCGGTGGCCGGTGCGGTTCTGGAACTGGACATGGGTTTCGGCCAAGAGCGGCGCGCTGCCCGAGACGAACAGGCGCATATGCGCCACCAGGTCTCGGGTGAACCGCGCATCCCCCAGCAGCCGCGTGTAAAAGGTCGGCACCCCCATCATCGCCGTTGCCCGGGGCAGCGCCGCCAGCACCTGATCCAGATCGAATTTCGGCAGGAAAATCATCGATCCGCCGGTTGCCAGCACGATGTTGGTGGCCACGAACAAACCGTGCGTGTGAAAGATCGGCAGCGCGTGCAGCAGAACGTCCTTGTCGGTGAACTGCCAGTACTCGGCCAGCACCTCGGCATTGGACAGCAGGTTCGTCTGGGTCAGCATCGCGCCCTTCGAACGCCCCGTGGTGCCGGACGTATAGAGAAACGCCGCCAGGTCCTCGGCCGTGCGCTCTACGGTCTCGAACCGGTCGGGCATGTGTGCAGCCCGGTCGCACAGGCTGCCGCTGCCATCGGCATTCAGGACCTCCAGTACCGCCCCGGCACCGGCCGCCACCGGACCCAGCGCCGCAGCCCGGGTGCCGTCGCACACCAGGATCCGCGCGCCGCTGTTCTCGACGAAATACGACACCTCGTCAGCGGTATAGGCAATGTTCAGCGGCAGAAACACGATCCCGGCCTGCACGCAGGCGGCATAGATCGCCAGGGCCTCGGGTGATTTTTCGACCTGAACCGCCAACCGGTCGCCCGGCTTGGCCCCGAGTTCCCGAAAAACATGCGCGAACCGGGCCGCCATCGCCAGAAAGGCGGCATGGGTGACATGGCCGCCGTCCTCGCTGTGCAAAAACGGGCTGTTCTGGCCGCTATAACGGCCGAACAGGGTGTCATAGAGTGGGTTTGCCATGGTCTTTCGTCCTTGCTCGGGTCGGGTCGCGGCCGGCTTGGCCCCGGGTGCCACAGAAGGTGTGGCGCCCCCCCTTTTCCAGATTGGCATAGCGTCCCCGGTTCAGGAGAATCAAGCCGATGTCACCGGGACCCATCGCCGCTTGTCCCGGAACAGGCGGCGCGGATCATCGCCCGGCGACCAGCGGGCAAGAGCGGATCGCATGAAAACGGCCTTCGGCATCTTCGCCCGCCAGGGTCAGCGCCTTGACCACGTAGGGGCCGGTCAGCAACGGCGCCAGATGGGGCGTCAGCGCCGCTTGGGCTCTGGCTGCGGTGACGGGGTCCAGCGGACCGGTCAGGGTGATGTGAAATCGAAACTGCCCCATCACGTGGGGATAACCCCAGTCGTACAGGTTCTGCCGCTGTTCCGGCGACAAGCGGTCCGGGCGCCGCCGCGCCAGTTCCGCCGCATCGGGAGCGGCGCGAAATCGGTCGAGATCGCGCACCACCCGCGCCGCCAGCCCGCTGATCGCGGCCTGATCACCGACCGGCATCAGCGCCAGAAACCGGCCCATGCGCCCCAAATGTAACCCGGCCAGCGGCACCGGCGCCAGATCGCCGGCCAGCGCGGTCAGGGATGCACCGAGATCGCTGGCCTCGGTGCCCGGCGCCAATCGAAAGGGCGGCTTGATCGTTGCGTGCAACCCATAGCGGCGCGGCCGCCGTGTCAGCGGCGCCGGATCTAGCCCCAGACCCGGCGGCGGCGCGCAGGTTCTGCCACCATGGATGTCCCATCCCAGCCATGCAGCCCCGAACCGGCCAAGCGCCCCGCCCGGTGCGACATAGATTGCATAGCGCTTGAACATGGCTGCCGCCCCTCCTGCCTGCACCCTGCAATGCCACAGGGCGGCGGCAGCGCCAATGGTGTGCTCTTCCCGGCACCGACCGGAATCGGCAAGCCCGGGGGATGTCCGGCCATCCTGCCGGTTGCATCCCCCGCGCCCGCCGTGCGGCCCTCCCTGCGGGTCTCGTGCGGACCGGCGGTCGCCCGCCGGCCCGCTCCGGCGCGGGCGGTGTTCCGGTGCCGACCCGCGCCGGATCGCGTCAGCCGTCGTCCAGCATCTGTGCGGCCACGTCATGCGCGTCCTGCAACATGTGTTTGAGATCGTCGAGATTGCGATCTTCGGCATAAGCGGCCAGATCCCGCAATACATCCAGAACCCATTGGTGCTGGGTCTGCCTGTCGATGCGGGCGTCGGTTTCAAGCCTGTCCGGGTCGGCCGGGTGCGCGGGCTTGTCCATCTTGTCGCCTTTCAGGATTTCGGCCAACCGGATCGACGCCTGCCGCTGCGCCGGACCCTTTGTCGGGGCGTGCAGCGTCTCGGCCAGGTGATACAACTCCTGCACCAGCTTTCCGCCCGGGCCTTGTACAAAGGGGTCCCGGGATGTTTGTTTGTCATGATGCGGCATGGGGTCCTTTCCCGTCTGGCTGTGACCACCAATTGCGGCGCGGCATCGCTCAACGCCAGCACGTACCCCGCTGTGACAAAGGTAACAAATTGATTTTCTGCATTATTTTTCCAAACCAGCCCCGCCGCGACGCCCCCTGCTGGACGGCAATATGACTGGCTCGATGGGGAATCACACCGCCGCGATTCAGGCGGCGGCCGAGGCCATCAAGAGCTCGGGGCGGCTGGGCCGGTCGGACCGGCGCGCGCGATTGCTGGACTATCTCATCGCCGCCGAATGCAACGGCGACGGCGACGGGATCAAGGCGTTTACCATCGCCGTGGACGTGTTCGGCCGCGACGAATCCTTTGATCCCAACAGCGACAGTATCGTGCGGTCGGAAATTGGCCGCCTGCGCGACGCTTTGCGAATGTTCTATGCGGAAAACACCCGATCCGATCTGGTCGTGATCGACATCCCCAAGGGGGCGTACCGACCGGTCTTTACCCTTCCAGAACCGGCACCAGAGACCACCTCCCGCCTTGGCCGGGTCGGCGGGGTCGGCGGTGCGCTGGTGGCCGTGGCACTGGCTTTGGCGCTGGGGCTGGGGCTGGCGGTGTGGGTGCTGCCACAACCGGCCCCGGTCGTTCCCCCCGACACCCGCCCGGCGCAACATGGCGACCAGAACGATGCGCCGCCCTTTGGGCTGTTGCGCATTGCGGTCATGCCGTTTGACAAAAGCGGCAATCACCCGGAACTCGACCAGATCGCCTTTGGTCTGTATTCCGAATTGACGCTCGACCTGTCGGCCTATCCCTGGGTGGCGGTGGTGTCGCCGCTGGACCCTGATGACTTTGGTGCCGATTACGTGCTGAAGAGCGGCTTGTTGTGGCAGGATGATCTGTTGCAGACCAATTCCCAGCTGATTTCGCTGCCCGACCAGCAACTGATCTGGAGCAAGTCCGATACCGCCTCGACGACCGTCGAAGAAATTCAGGCCGTTCAGGGCCGCATCGCCAGCGGCATCGCGCGCAGCCTGGGTTCGGATAGCGGCATTGCGCCCGACCTGATCGTGGCCCGCAAGGCGCGCAGTTCAAAGACCAGCCTCGATGCGTTTCTGTGTTTTCTCGGCATCTATGACTATCTGGCGACCCCGACCGATGACGAACACCGCGCGCTGCGCACCTGTCTCGAAGGGGTCGTGCGTGATTTTCCCGACTATGGCGAGGCCTGGGCCGCGTTGGGGGTTCTTTATATGGACGAGGCCCGTTTCGGCCGTAATCCGACCCCGGACCGCGACCCATGGGCGGCGGCCGGGACGGCGATCGAGACCGGGCTGCAACTGGCGCCGCTGCATAACCCGACGCTGATGGCGGCACTGATTCTGGCCATTGAGGCACCGCAACGGGATCTGCAGGCGGCTGAACGGCATGCGCGCAAACTGCTGGACCTGTTCCCGCGCCATCCCGAAACGCTGGCGCTGATCGGATCCCGGCGCGCCGAGTTTTTCGGAGAGTGGGAGGCGGGACTGGCAGAGATCGAACAGGCACTGGCCCTCGAGCATTCACCGCCCAGCGCCTTTTATCTGACGCACGCCTTTCACGCCGCGATGGGACCGGACGACACCGCAGCCGCACAGGCCGCGGAACGGCTGACCGGCGAAACGTCAAAACCGCAGTTGCTGCTGCGGTATCTGGCGGCAGCCCGGACCGGACAGACGGACGAGGTTCAGCGGCAGCGCGTGCTTTTGGCCGAACAGGGCCTGACCGACAAGGGCAGCCTGGTGCAGTTTGTCCGCCAGCGCAGGTACGATGACGCGTTGGAACGAGCCTTGCTGGATCAATTGCAGGCCGCGTCCGATCTGGACCCGCGCCCCTGAGCTCCGCCGGCCCGACGCGCATGTCCTGCGCTCAGACGTTGGAGGCGACGCCGGCGGGCCGTTGCGCCACCCATTCCAGCAATGCCGGCAACTGATCCGGCAAACAGCGCGCCAGGCCTTCGGAAAAGGCCAGGAATGCGGCCTCGTTGGTCGGATTCACCGCGGTCAGCACCGGAATGCCGGCCATCAGCGCCTCGGCGATCAGCGGCCGAAACCCGCGCCCGTCGACCTCGTGCTTGCCGAACTTGTTGACGATCATCAGCGCCGGGCGCCGTTGGTCCGGCCCTGCCAGCGATTGCGCCACATGCGCGACCGCCTGTTCCAGCGCCGCCGGATCCAGCCGGCAGCCCCGCGCCCCGGCGCCCAGCGATTGCGATATGCGAAAGACCGGCCCGTCGGGCAGCACCCGGACATCCATGTCGCACAACTGGGAATCGGAACAGGCGGTATTGGACTGCACGACACCGCACAGCCGGACGCCTTGTTCAGCAAGGTGCCGCGCGAGGTCGGACAGCAGCAGGTCGGTTTTGCCGCGCGCTTTGGTTCTGACATAGGCCAGCGTCATGACCGCCCTCTCCCTTTTGGCGCGATTGAATCGGCGCGAACCGCCCGGTTCGGTTCGCCACCCGAATTGGTGCCGGAATTCCCGCAGCGGGGCAAGGGGGGGGCCACGCCTATAGGCCCAAGGCGCGACGGCGTTCCTCGGCAAAGCCCTGCACCAGCCGGTCGGCGATCAGGGCCAGAATCGCCATCGCCGCCCCCGCCGAGATGCCCAGACCGACATCGGCCTGCCCCAGTGCCAGATAGATCGACTGGCCCAGCCCGGTGGTGCCGATCAGCGCGGCGATCACCAGCATCGCAAAGGCGTATAGGATGGTCTGGTTCAATCCCAGCAGGATGGTCGGCGCGGCATAGGGCGCGCGCACGTCGCGCATGGTCTGCCAGGCGGTCGCGCCCGAGGCAGTGGCGGCTTCCAGCATCTCGGTCGGGGTGGATACCAGACCATGGCGTGTATAGCGGATCATCGGCACGATGGCATAGGCGCAGATCGCCAGAAAGGCACTGAACTCGCCAATCTGAAAGAACATCAGAACCGGGATCAGAAAAACGAACAGGGGGATCGTCTGCAACATGTCGCAGATCGGACGCATCATGCGCCAGGCCAGCGGGCTGACCGCGCAGACCAGACCGATAGCGCCGCCAAATAAGGCGCAGGCAAATACGGCCGCGCCGGACAGGTACAGCGACAACAGGGCACGCGGAAACAGGCCCGACAGCAGGATCGTCAGCAACAGCAAGGTGACGATCAGCGCCAGCTTGCGCCCCTGCGCCAGCCAGGCCAGCGCCGCCGCACCGGTAAGAACGAACGGCCAGGCCAGGTTCGCGACGCCGGTTTCCAGTATGCCAACAGCAATGACCAGCAGGGCGCCAGCGGTTGCCCGACCGGCAAAAGCCAGCACCAGCCCGCCGGCGGCGGCCAGCGCATACAGCGCCAGGCTCATTGCCGGGGTCCATTGAAACCCCCAGGTGAATTCCAGCACCGCATCGTCCAGACCGATCCGCAGTGGCAGCAGCCCATAGAACATCGCGCCGTTCTTGATCGCGTCCAGCGTCGCGCCATTGGCTGCCGTAAAGGCGCCCAGCCCCCGGTCCACCGCCTCGGCCACCGGCGCCAGCAGGGTGAACCCGGCCGGGTCCGGCAGGCTGCGCCAGAACAGGGCGGTGACCGCGACCGCCAGCAGGACCAGCCCGGCGGTGACGCGCTGATCCTGCCGGTTGCGCTCGGAGGCCAGGGCCGCGCTCATCCGGTCGATGATGACCGCAAAGGCGACAATCACCAGCCCCGCCAGCAGGCTTTGCCCGAACTGCGCCTTGCGCATGGTCAACAGGACTTCCCAGCCGATATCGTCGAACCCGCCGATCACTGCGGCGATGATCACCATCGACAGCGCCGCCATCAGGCACTGGTTGACGCCGACCATGATCTGCGTGCCGGCCGAGGGGATCTCGACCTGAAACAGCTGTTGCAGGCGGCTGCCGCCGCTCATGATTGCGGCTTCCTTGATCTGGCTGTCGACCCGTTCCAGCCCCAGCAGCACGTTGCGTGCCATGGGCGGCGCGGCATAGATCGCGCTGGCGATCAGCCCGACCACCGGGCCAAAGCCGAACAGCAGCAGCAGCGGCGTCAGATAGGCAAAGGTCGGCACCGTCTGCATCACGTCCAGCAGCACCTGCACCGGGCCGCGCAGGCGCGGGACCTCGTTGGCCAGGATGCCGATACCCATGCCCAGCACCAGCGCCAGCGGCACCGACACGGCCACCAAAGCCAGGGTGTTCATGCTTTGCACCCAATAGCCCGAGGCCAACACGAACCCCAGCCCGACAGCCCCCAGCGCGGCCATCGGCGCCCCGCCAATGGCCCAGCCCAGCGCCGTCACCAGCCCGATGACCAGAGGCCAGGGCGTCACCGCCAGAGCGGCGTCTGCCCAGTCCATCGGGTAGCGCAACATCTCGGAGAACCCGCGGGCGACCGGCTTGATGCCGCCCAACAGCCATTCCAGCGCCGCACCGACCCAGTCGGTGGCCGGCACGGTCCAGCCGGCGGGCCATTCCACCAACCATGGCAGGCGCGGCCCCAGCAACAGGCAGGCGGCCCCGACCAGCAGAACCAGCAATGCCGCCCGGGTCGCGGGCGCCGGCCGGGTCAGGCCGGCACCGGCGCCTTGCGTCCCCATGCTCATGCCTCGTCGACCTGCAGCGCCGCGGCCAAATCGGCGGGATGCACCGTACCGACGCAATTGCCCGCTGCGTCCCAGACCGGCACCGGTTCGTACAGTTCCATGCATTTGGCCAGGGCCGCGTCCAGAGTCATGTCGCAGCACAGGCCCGGATCGTCCGCGCCGCGCTCGTGCAGGCCCTGGTCGATGCCGCGCATCACAGACGCCACCCGCGCATGCCGGCCCTTGGCGACATCCTTGGCGAATTCGCGCACATAGTCGTCGACCGGGTTCAGCACGATATCGGTCGGCGTGCCGATCTGCACGATCTTGCCGTCGCGCATGATCGCGATCCGGTCGGCCAGTTTCAGCGCTTCGTTGATGTCATGTGTAATGAACACGATGGTGGTGTTCAGCTTTGCGCGAATCTGCAGGAACTCGTCCTGCAATTGCCGCCGGATCAGCGGGTCCAGCGCCGAAAACGGTTCGTCCAGAAACCAGACCTGGCAATCGGTCACCAGCGAGCGGGCAATGCCGACACGCTGGCGCTGGCCGCCGGACAATTCGCGCGGATAGTTGTGTTCGCGCCCCGACAGGCCGACCAGGTCGATCACCGTTTGCGCCTTGGCCCGCCGCGCGGCGCGCGCCATGCCCTGAACGCGCAGGGGATAGGCGACGTTCTCGGCCACGGTCATGTGCGGAAACAGGCCGAAATGCTGAAACACCATGCCCAGCTTGTTGCGCCGCAATTCGATCAGGCGCTGCGCGCTGGCGGTGACGATATTCTCGCCATGAATGCGGATTTCGCCGCCCGTCGGATCCAGCAGTTTCGAGATGCACCGCACCAGCGTCGACTTGCCCGACCCGGACAGCCCCATGATGACGAACAGTTCCCCCTCGGCCACCTGAAACGAGGCCTCCTGCACCGCCGGGATCAGCCCGGCCTGCCGCAACCGGTCCGCCGCCGCATCCGCGTCCCCGCCCGTTCGCGCCAGCGCGTCGGTCAGGGCGGATTTGGCGGCGGCTCCGAATACCTGCCACACCTGGTGGCAGGAGATCGCCGGTTGCGATTGGTCGCTCACACGTCGCGGCTCATTCAAGGGCCGCATCGACGACAGGGCGCCAGCGGTCCTCATGCGCCGCCATCCAGTTGGACACGACGGTTTCCACCGTGCCGCCTTCGACGTCGATGGCGCCCATCATCGGCTGCTGATCCTCGACCGCCAACTGATAGTTGGACAGGATTTCAAACGCCGCCGGCCATTTTTCGGCAGTGCCGGACCAGGCCGCCTTGAAGATGCGCGAGGGTGCAAAGTCGCAATCGTTCACCGCGTTCGGATTCGGCCCCCAGGCCGGATCGGTAAAGCAGGCCTCGTTGCCGACCGGCAGATCGACGAACTGGACGTCATAGGCCGACATTGCCCAATGCGGCTGCCAAAAGGTGATCAGCAGCGGCGATTTCTTTTCCGTGGCGGCGCGCAGTTCGGTGATCAGCGCCCCCTCGGAACCCGCCGGCACCGCCTTGAACGGCAAATTCAATCCGGTCATGCGATCCGCGCCCGGCGTGCCCCAGTCGGCAGGGTAATCCACCAGACGGCCCTGCGGAATGGTCTCGGCGGTGGCGAATTTCTGGGCGCAGTCGGCCAGTGCCTCCCAGGCCGGCAGGCCGGGGCAGATGTCGGCCACATGCGCCGGATAGGCGATGCCTTCCTTGGCATCCAGTCCCAGATCGCCGATCTCGACCACGCCACCGGCGGCGACCTGCTTGGCGTACTCATCCGAGACGTTGGACGACCAGATCTCCAGCGTCGCGTGCACGTCGCCATCGCCGATGGCCTGGAACTGGTTCATCATCCCGGCGGTGACATATTCCACCTGGTAGCCGGCGGCCTTGAGCATTTCGCCGGCGATATGCGTGGTCACATGCTGGCCGGTCCATTCGTTGATCGCCAGCTTGATCGGTTCGTCCACGGCACCCAGTTCAGCGGCCGACACGGAACCGGCCAACGCTGTCAGCGCCAGCCCGTAGCTGATTGATTTCATCTTGAGACTCCCTGGTTTGTTTTTTGCAAGTATTTCGGACTTGCCGGCGGTTGTCACGCGACCAGTGCGCCAGGCTGCGGCCATGAATACGCGCAGCGCTAGACGATCGCATGGCGCCGCAGCAGCGCCGCCAGGACCAGGCCCGAAACCGCGTGCCACAGCCCCCAGAACGCCGCCACCACCGCCATGCCCCCCAGCCCGCCGAAAAAGGCGAAAATCAGCGCCAGCCCCAGGCCGGAATTCTGAATACCGGTCTCGATGGCGATGGCCCGGCGGTCCGGCACGGATTGTCCGGTCAGCGCGGCAAACCCATAGCCGCCCCCCAGCGCCAGCGCGTTGTGCAGCAGCACCAGCGCCGCAACCGAACCGGCATACAGCCGGAAAGTCTGCCAGTTGCCCACCAGCGTCAGCAGGACAAAAGCCAGAAAGATCGCAAAGGCCAGCCCCTGCACCGGGCGGCGCAGCCGCGAGCTCAGATCGGGGCGCCGGTCGTTCAGCGTGATGCCCAGAACCAGCGGCAGGATCAACACCAGCCCTACCGTGACCGCCACCGTCTGCGGATCGACCATCGTCGCGCGCAGTATGGCCTGGGTCGGCGGGTAAAGACCGCCCCAAAAGGCCAGGTTCAGCGGTGTCAGCAGGATCGCCCCGACCGTACCGACAGCGGTCATCGACACCGACAACGCCGCGTTGCCACCGGCGCGGTGGGTGATGTAATTCGAGATATTTCCACCCGGACAGGCCGCCACCAGAATCAGTCCCAAGGCGATGGACGGCGGCGGCGCGGTGGCCAGCACCAGCAGAAAGGTCAGCGCCGGCAGCAGCAGGAATTGCGAGGCCAGCCCGATCATCAACGGCAGGGGCGCGCGGCGCAGGCGCTGGAAATCCGCGGGTTTCAGATCGATCGCCACAGCGAACATGATCACCGCCAGAATGAGGTTCAACAGCGCTATCGAGCCGGGGCTGAAATTCAGAGCCACCTCATCTATGCCCATGTCGCGCCCGCCCCGCCTGTCTGTTGCCCGCCCCTTCATAGGACAGCCCCTTCTTTGCGCCAAGCCGGCACATGTTCAGCCGCCGGGGGGCGGAGTTCGGCTGACGGTCAACGGTCGTTGCTAGGCCGACAATCTGGCAGCGGCGCGCGCCCTGTCCTCGATTTCCGACCAGTTGCGGGCGGCGATCAGGTCGGGCGGCGCGATCCAGCTGCCACCGGCGCAGATCACGTTGGCAAGGCTCAAATAGCTCTGCGCGTTGTCCGGATTGACACCGCCGGTCGGGCAAAAACCGATCTGCGGTAGCGGAGCGCCGATGGCCCTGAGCGCTGGTGCGCCACCTGACGTCTCGGCGGGAAAGAATTTCAGCATGTCATAGCCGCGTGCCAACAGCGCCATCGCCTCGCTGGCCGTGGCCGCACCGGGCAGCAGCGGCAGATTTTCGGCTTCGCAGGCCGCCAGCAATTCACCGGTCGCGCCGGGCGAGACGCCAAAGGTCGCCCCGGCCTGTTTCGCGGCCCGCACGTCGTCGGGCGTGATCAGCGTACCCGCCCCGACCCGGCCGCCGGAAATCCCGGCCATGGCACGGATCGCCTCCAACGCCGCCGGGGTGCGCAGCGTGACTTCCAGCGCCGGCAGTCCGCCGGCGATCAGCGCCTCGGCCAGCGGCTCGGCGTGGCGGGTGTCATGGATCGTCAGGACCGGCACGATCGGGGCCATCGCGCAGATTTCGCGGATCGTCCGGCTGGCATCGCGGGGCGGCAGCGTCATGTTTCACCGCCCTCCAAAGATCGAGGCTCCGTCGGTGGCCCTGCCGACATGATCGCGAAAAGCCGCGAACAGTTCCCGGCCCATGCCTGACGCATTGGCAGACAGGTCCGGCGCGACCGGATCCCGATCGGCGACCCCGTCGGTCAGGACATCCAGGGTTCCGGCCACCGCATCAACGCGCAGCACATCGCCGTCGCGTAACCGCGCCAGCGCACCGCCTTCCAGCGCTTCGGGGCAGACATGGATGGCGGCGGGCACCTTGCCGGACGCGCCGGACATGCGCCCGTCGGTGACCAGCGCCACTTTTTGCCCCCGCCCCTGCAGGATCGACAGGATCGGCGTCAGGCTGTGCAGTTCCGGCATGCCATTTGCGCGCGGACCCTGAAAGCGAACCACGACGATAACATCGCCGGTAAATTCGCCGGCCTTGAACGCCGCCTTGACCGCGTCCTGATCGTGAAACACCCGCACCGGCGCCTGCACGACATGATGCTCCGGCGCCACGGCGGACACTTTCATCACCGCCGTACCCAGCGATCCGGTCAGGCGTTTCAGCCCGCCGGTCGGCTGGAACGGATCTTGCGCCGCGCGCAGGATCTTGTCGTTCAGGCTGTGCCCGGCGCCGTCCTCCCAGACCAGAAGACCATCGCGCAATTTCGGCTCGGTCCGATAGCGCGCCAGACCCTGACCGGCAATGGTGCGCGTATCCGGATGCAGCAACCCGGCCCCCAGCAACTCGCCGATCAGATAACTCAGTCCGCCGGCGGCGTGGAAATGATTCACATCCGCCAGACCATTGGGATAGACCCGCGCCAGCAGCGGCACGACCTCGGACAGGTCGGCAAAGTCCTGCCAGTCCAGCAGGATGCCGCCCGCACGCGCCATCGCCACCAGATGGATCAACAGGTTGGTCGAGCCGCCCGTCGCATGCAGCCCCACGATGCCGTTCACAAAGGCCTTTTCGTCCAGGATGTCGCAGACGGGGGTATAGGCGTTGCCCAGCGCGCTCAGGGCCAGTGCCCGGCGCGCGCCCTCCTGGGTCAGCGCATCGCGCAGATCGGTGTTCGGGTTGACGAAACTGGCGCCGGGCAGGTGCAGGCCCATGAATTCCATCAGCATCTGATTGGTGTTGGCGGTGCCGTAGAACGTGCAGGTACCGGGACCGTGATAGGCGGCCATCTCGGCGGCCATCAGCGCCTCGCGCCCGACCTCGCCGGCGGCGAATTGCTGACGCACCCTGGCCTTTTCGTCATTGGCCAGGCCGCTAGTCATCGGCCCGGCGGGCAGAAACACGATTGGCAGATGGCCAAAGGCCTGCGCCGCGATCACCAGGCCCGGCACGATCTTGTCGCAAACCCCCAGGAACACAGCCGCATCAAAGGTGTTGTGGCTCAGCGCCACCGAAGCGGCCAGCGCGATCACGTCGCGCGAAAACAGCGACAGTTCCATTCCGGCCTCGCCCTGGGTGACGCCATCGCACATCGCCGGAACACCGCCGGCGACCTGCGCCGTGCCCCCCGACGCGCGTGCCGCGGCGCGGATCAGGTCGGGAAAGCGTTCAAAGGGCTGATGGGCCGACAGCATGTCGTTATAGGCGGTGACGATGCCCAGATTGCCCGCGGATCCGCCGGCCAGCGCCGCCTGATCCGGCCCGGCCGCCGCAAAAGCATGCGCCTGCCCGCTGCAGGACAAATGCGCCCGCGCAGGTCCCCGGCGCCGCGCCGCATCCATCCGCGCCAAATACTGCGCCCGGCTGTCGGCGCTGCGCGCGACAATCCGGTCGGTCACCTGCAATACTCGGGATTGCAGCGTCATTGGCACCTCTCCTAGTCTGGCCGGACCGCAATGGCGGGCGGCGCCGGTCCATGCCGGGTGCCGCAAGCCCTGTGATATACCGGCGCGGCGGAAATTGATAGCGCTAACGTCCCCCCAGCGACCGGTCCCTTCACCAGCCGGTCCCGCCGGGCGCATAATCGGCAGGGTCCAGCGACGCGGGCCGCCCCGGCAGGTCCAGCTGCGTCCGCTGCGCTGGTGTACGGGCAATGACCCGCCCGGCGCGGATCACCGCCAGTCGCGTGGCGCGCAGACGGATGGCCTCGATCGGATCGCGCGCCTGCAGCAGTACCATGTTCGCAGCACACCCCTTTTTCAGCCCGTAGTCCTGCAAGCCCATGATCCGGGCGGAATTCACCGTCACCGCATCAAAACACCAGCCCATGTCGACGCGGCTGCTCAGCTGCCCGACATGCAGGCCCATGGCCGCCACGTCCAGCATGTCGGCACGGCCCAGCGAATACCACGGGTCCATCACGCAATCCGAGCCAAAGCCGACCGTCAGGCCGGCATCGCGCAATTCGCGCGCGCGGGTCAGGCCACGGCGTTTCGGATAGCTGTCATGCCGCCCCTGCAGCATGATGTTGATCAACGGGTTGGGAATGACATGCAGGCCCGCCTCGACCATCAAGGGGATCAGCTTGGAGACATAGTAATTGTCCATCGAATGCATCGAGGTCAGGTGCGATCCGGCCACCCGGCCTTGCATCCCCAATCGTTGGGTTTCATGAACCAGGGTTTCGACATGGCGGCTGTGGGGATCGTCGCTTTCGTCGCAATGCATGTCCACCATCAGCCCGCGATCGGCCGCAATCCGGCACAGCTGGCGCACCGACTCGGCGCCCTGGGACATGGTGCGTTCGAAATGCGGGATGCCGCCGACCACATCGACCCCCATGTCCAGCGCCCGGATCAGATTGGCCATGGCCGTCGGATCCCGCAATACCCCGTCCTGCGGGAAGGCGACCAGTTGCAGGTCGATATAGGGCGCCACCAGTGCGCGCACCTGCAGCAGCGCCTGTACGCCCTTGAGATCATCGTCACAGACATCCACATGGCTGCGGATCGCACCGATGCCCATCGCGACCGCCAGATCGCAATAGCGCAAGGCGCGCGCGACGATCCGATCCACCGTCTGGATCGGCTTCAGCTCGCCCCACAGGGCGATGCCCTCCAGCAGCGTGCCGGAGACATTCATCCGCGGCGTGCCCAGCGACAGGGTCGCGTCCATGTGGAAATGCGGATCGACAAAAGGCGGCGCAACAAGGTGTCCGGCGGCGTCAATGATCTGGCCCGCCTCGGCGGCGATACCCGGTTCGACGGCGGCGATCCGCCCGTCGGCGCAGGCCATGTCTATCCCGGTGCGTCCGTCGGGCAGGGTGGCGTTCTTGACGATCAAGTCGAACATTGGCTCTCCTTTCAGCGTTGGCCCTTGAACCAGGGGGTCAACAGGGCGCGGGGATAGTCGGCGCGGCGCGCGGCGACGACCAGCGCAAAGATCGACAGGATATAGGGCGCCATCAGGAACACCTGCCCGGGCACCAGCGCGCCCACCTCGGTCTGCAACCGCACCTGCAGCGCGTCAAACGCCCCGAACAGCAACGCCCCCAGCAAGGCCTTGCCGGGCCGCCAGCTGGCAAAGATCACCAGCGCGATGCAGATCCAGCCGCGCCCGTTGACCATGCCGAAAAAGAACGCATCAAAGGCCGACATGGTCAGGAACGCGCCTCCCAGCGCCATCAGGGCCGAACCCGCCATCACCGCGCCGATCCGCAGCCCATAGACCGACAAGCCCTGGGCATCGACGCTGTCGGGGTTGTCGCCCACCGCCTGGATCGCAACCCCCAGCGCGGTGCGGTTCAGCACATGCCAGACCAGCCCCACCGCGCCCAAAGCCAGCCAGGTCAGTGCCGTCTGTTGAAACAGCACCGGGCCCAGAAACGGAAGGTCGGACAACATCGGGATGTCCAGCGCCCGGAACGGCTCGATCCGGGGCGGCGAGCTGACATTGGGCAGCGCGGTCCGATAGACGAAATAGCTGACCGAAGTGGCAAACAGGGTGACGCCCAACCCCGACACATGCTGTGACAGCCCCAGCGGCACCGTCAAAATGGCGTGGATCAACCCAAAGAATGCCCCGGTGAGCGCCGCCACCAGCACCCCGCCCCACAGCCCGGCCCCCAGCCAGACGGCCATCCAGCCGGCCATGGCGCCGGCGACGAAGATACCTTCGATGCCCAGGTTCAGCACACCGGATTTCTCGCAGAGCAGCGCGCCGAGCACGCCAAAGATCAAAGGGGTTGCGATGCGCAGCGCGGCCGCCCAGAACGAGTCGCTCAGAAGGATTTGCAGGATATCCATCATGCCTGCCTTGCGATACTGCGCACAATCCGGAACCGGGCGAAGAATCCGCCGATCAGCACGCAGAGCAGCGACATCGACACCACCAGATCGGCCAGATAGCTGGATACGCCGATCGCCCGGCTCATGCTGTCGGCACCGACAAAGACCGAGGCGATGAACAGGGCCGAAACCACCACACCCGCCGGCGACAGTCCCGCCAGCATCGCCACGACGATACCGGTATAGCCGAAACCCGGTGACAGATCCGCGGTCAAATAGCCCTTGAGCCCGGCAACCTCGCTGACCCCGGCCAACCCGGCCAGTCCGCCGGACACGACCGCGACGCCGAACAGGGTGCGGCTGACCGGGATGCCCGCGTGGCGCGCGGCAGCCGCGTTCTCGCCCACGGCGCGCAGCCGAAACCCCCAGACCGAGCGCGCCAGCATGAATTGCGCCACCGCCGCGGCCACCAGAGCGATCAACAGACCGGAATGCACCCGCATCCGATCCATCAGCGCCGGCAGCATCCCCTGATCCAGGATCGGCGCGGATTGCGGCCAACCCAACCCCATCGGGTCTTTCAGCGCGCCCTCCAGCATCATCTGCACAAAGATCAGGATCACGAAATTCAGCAGCAGCGTCGTCACTACCTCGTCGGCACCGAACCGGGTTTTCAACAGCGCCGGCACCGCCATGCCGGCCGCCCCCGCCGCCGCGCCCAAAAGGACGATGACCGGCACCAGAAGGAACCCCGGCAGGTCGAACGCGCCGGCCCCAACGGCAACGGCGGCCATGGCACCCAGGTACAACTGGCCTTCGGCACCGATATTCCACAATCGGGCGCGAAACGCCAAAGCCGCCGCAAGACCGGTAAAGATCAGCGGCGTGGCACGGGTCAGCATCTCGGAAAAGGCAAAGACCGATCCGAACACGCCCCTGAACATTTCGCCATAGGCAGCGACGACATCCGCCCCGGCAAAGGTCAGCGGCAGCGCCGCCAGCGCCAGGGCGACCAGCGCCGAAAGCACCGGAATACCCAATGTCAGAAAGCGCGGCGGTGCCGTGCGGGGTTCGATGCGGATCATGCGTGTACTCCCGCCATGATCAGGCCGATCTGTTCACGGTCGCGCGTATCGATGGCGCTCAGTGCGCCATCATGCATCACCATGATCCGGTCGGCCAAACCCAGGATTTCGTCCAGGTCCTCGGAGATCAGCAACACTCCGGCACCCCGGGCGCGTGCCGCAAGCAACCGCCGCCCGACCTCGGCGGCGGCGCCCATGTCCAGACCGCGCGTCGGCTGATTGGCCAGGATCAGCCGCGGGCCTTGCTCAAAGACCCGGGCCAGGATCAGTTTCTGGATATTGCCGCCCGACAACAGCCGGGCCGGCGCCGCGATGCCCGGGCCGCGCACATCATAGGCGGCAGCCAGCCGTTCGGCGTTCGCTGCAATCGCCTCGCGCCGCAACAGGCCGCGACGCTGGATGTCAGGATCGTCCAGCCGTTCGATCACCATGTTATCGGCCACCGAAATCGCCCCGATGATGCCGTCATGATGCCGGTCCTCAGGAATGCGCCCGACCCCGGCCCGGATCATCGTCAACGGATCATGGCGCACAATCGGTTGGCCGGCCACGCTGACCTGTCCGGTCTCGGGACGGCGCAGACCCGAAATCACCCCGGCCAGCGCGGACTGGCCATTGCCCGAGACCCCGGCGATTCCCAGGACCTCGTGCGCTCGAACCGTCAGATCGACGGCGCACAGGCTGTCGCGGGCCGAGCGACCGGTGACGCTGACCCCCTGCAGGGTCAGCACCGGTGCGCCGGCCTGCATCGGCGCGCGCGGTGTCACCGGCGTGTCGGCGCCGACCATCATCCGCGCAATGGCGCGCTCGTCCGCCTGATCGGTGGCCATTTCCCCGACCTTGACGCCGTGCCGCAGCACGGCGATGCGGTGCGAAAAGGCCAGAACCTCGCGCAGCTTGTGACTGATGAAAATCACCGCCAGCCCGTCCCGGGTCATGGCGCCGATGTTCTCGAACAACGCATCCGCCTCCTGCGGTGTCAGAACCGCCGTGGGTTCGTCCAGGACCAGGATGCGTGCATCGCGATACAGCGCCTTCAGTATCTCGACGCGCTGACGTTCGCCCACCGACAGGCGCCCCACCGGCACGTCCAGCGGTGCGCTCAACCCGCTCTGCGCCATGATCGCCTGGACCCTGGCGCGCATGCGGCCCCGGTTGCGACGCAGCGCCAACAGCGGCTCGGATCCCAGCGCGATATTGTCCAGCGCCGTCAGGTTTTCGGCCAGAGTGAAATGCTGGTGCACCATGCCGATGCCCGCAGCCAAAGCCGCCTGCGGATGCCCCAGCGCCAGCGGCTGCGCCCGCCCGTCCTGATCATACAGGTCAATGCTGCCGCCATCGGGCAGGTAATGTCCGAACAGCATGTTCATCAGCGTCGTCTTGCCGGCGCCGTTCTCGCCCAGCAGCGCCAGCACCTCGCCGCGATGCAGGTCCAGACTGACCGCATCATTGGCGATAACCGGGCCGAACCGCTTGGACAGGGCATTTAACGAAAGGACTTTGGGCGATGTCATGCAATCCGGCGGGCCGGCCACCGGGGCCGGCCCTGTCCCGCTCATTTGTCGGACACGGGCGGGGCGTCGTTGACGTTGACGCGGAACATGCCCTGGCGAATTTCGGCCTCGGTCTCGCGCACCTTGGCGACCACCTCGGCGGGCACCAGGGCCTCGTCGATCACCAGCGAGCCGCCGCCATAGCCCATGAAACTGTACTGGCCGAAATCGGCGGCCTCGAACGTGCCGCCAGCGACCGCGGCAATGGCCTTGTCGATGGTCGGTTCCATGTGCCACAGCGCCGAGGTCAGGATGGTGTCGCGATAGTCGCCCGACGTGTCGATGACGTTGCCCACGGCCTTGACGCCGCGCTCGACCGCGGCGTCGGCGACGCCGAAACGTTCCGCATACATGATGTCGGCGCCGGCATCCATCATCGCAAAGGCGCTCTCCTTGGCCTTGGGCGGGTCATACCAGCTGTCGATGAAGTTCACCAGGAACCGCACATCGGGATTGACCGTGCGCGCCCCGTCCATAAAGGCGTTCATCAGCCGGTTCACCTCGGGAATGGCATAACCGCCCACCATGCCGATCACGTTGCTTTCGGTGGCGGCCCCGGCGATCATGCCGGTCAGATAGCTGGGTTCGTGGATCCAGTTATCAAACACCGAGAAATTCGGCGCCACCGGGCCAAAAGACGAACCCATCAGAAACGCCGTATCCGGATAGTCGGCGGCGACCTTGCGCGCTGCGCGTTCCAGCCCGAAAACTTCGCCGACGACCAGGCTGACCCCCTGTTCGGCATATTCGCGCATCACCCGTTCATAGTCGGTATTGGCGACGTTTTCCGAGAACACGTATTCGATGTCGCCCCGGTCCTGCGCCGCGTTCAGCGCCTTGTGGATGCGGCTGATCCACTGCTGTTCCACCGGCAGCGTATAGATCGCCGCCACCTTGATGGCCTCGGCCCAAGCCGCGCCGGCCGACAGCGCCAGCGCCGCCGAAACCGCCCCCGCCATCACGCCGCGGCGCGAGAAAATCGCCCTTCTTTTCATATCCGTCTCCCCCTGTTTTCTGATTTACGGGAAGTGACGCATTTTTTAATCAAACGGTCAATAATTTCGTGACCCGCGGCTCAGGACCAGCGCAGAAGCGCGTTCGAACTGGGCGGACAGGCCGTCTATTTCGTGCCGAACATCCGGTCGCCGGCATCCCCCAGCCCGGGCATGATATAGCCCTTGTCGTTCAACCCCCGATCGATGGCGGCGGTGACGATGGGCACGTCCGGATGGGCCTTTTGCATGCGCGCGACGCCCTCGGGCGCGGCCAGCAGGCACAGAAAGCGGATATTCGTCGCGCCGGCCTGTTTCAAAAGGTCCACCGCCGCAGCCGAGGAATTGCCGGTCGCCAGCATCGGATCGACGACGATCACCAGCCGGTCCTGCAATGCTTCGGGCACCTTGAAGTAATACTGCACCGGTTGCAGCGTTTTTTCGTCCCGATAAAGACCGACAAACCCGACCCGGGCCAGCGGGATCAGCTGCAGCACCCCGTCCAGCATGCCGTTGCCGGCGCGCAGGATCGACACCAGCGCCAGTTTCTTGCCGGCCAGGGTCGGCGCATCCATTTCCTCCAGCGGTGTCTCGATGGGTTTTTTCGTCATCGGCATTTCGCGGGTGATCTCATAAGCCAGAAGCTGGGTGATCTCGTGCAGCAACTGCCGGAACACGGCAGTCGAGGTGCCTTTTTCGCGCATCAGGGACAGTTTGTGCTGAACCAGCGGATGATCGACGACGGTGACGGTTTCGGACATGGCGGTTCTCCCCTGAGCATGCGCCGCCTTTGTGCGGCAGCGCCGGCGCCGCCGCAACCCGCGCGGCATATGCGACAATCAGAAAAAGCTGTGCCCGGGCCCCTGCGGCGGCACGCCCAGATGGTCGGCGACGCTGGCCGCCACGTCGGCAAAGCCGACATGGCCGATCGACCCGGCGCCGCGACCAGCCACCAGCACCGGCACCCGTTCGCGGGTGTGGTCGCTGCCGGTCCAGCTGGGATCGTTGCCGTGATCCGCCGTCAGGATCAGGATGTCGCCCTTTCGCAACCGCCCCAGGATCGGACCCAGCGCCGCATCGAACCATTCCAGCGCGGCGGCATAGCCCGCAATGTCGCGGCGATGCCCGAAGCGGCTGTCGAACTCGACGAAATTGGCAAAGGTCAGGCTGCCGTCTTCGGCGCTGTCCACCAGATCGGACAGGTGGGTCATCAATTGCGCATCGTCGCCCTTGTGCAATTCGTCGATGCCCTGCATCGAAAAGATATCGCCGATCTTGCCCAGCGCATAGACCCGGCGCCCGGCATCCTGAACCCAATTGCTCAGCACCGGCGACGGCGGCGTGATGGCGAAATCGCGGCGGTTATGGGTGCGGATGAACCCGGTCTCGGCATTGCCGACAAAAGGCCGCGCGATGACCCGACCGACGCGCATGGCATGCAGGGATGGCGCCATTTCGGCACAGAGATCGATCAGACGCTGCAGACCGAACACCTCTTCATGCGCAGCAATCTGAAACACCGAATCCGCCGAGGTGTAGCAGATCGGCCAGCCAAGGCGCATGTGCTCGGCGCCCAGCCGTTCGATGATGGCGGTGCCGGGGGCATGGCAATTGCCCAGAATGCCGGCGGTGCCGGCAGCCCTGGCCACCCGCTCGCTCAGGCTGGCCGGAAAAGCCGGCACCGCGTCGGGGAAATAGTGCCAGTCCCACGGCACCGGCACGCCGGCCAGTTCCCAATGGCCGGTGGGTGTGTCCTTGCCGCGCGAGGTTTCGGTGGCCGCGCCCCAGCGCCCGGTAGGCGCCACGCTCAGCCCCGGCGCGCTGTCGCCCGAGGCCAGGCGCACCGCCGCCCCCAACCCCAGCGCCGCCATGTTCGGAACGTGCAGCGCACCGCTGCGCCCGCGCTCGGCCCGGCCCGCCATGCAGGCCTGGGCGATGTGACCCACCGTATTGGCGCCGGTATCGGGCACGGTGCCGTTATAGAACCGCCCGGCATCCGGCGCGCCGCCGATGCCGACGGAATCCATGACCACAAGAAACGCCCGTGTCATGCGTCCACCCTTTCGTGAATGAGGTCGGGAACGGGCGCCGGCTGCGGCCCCACGGTGATCGCTGCGCGCACCGCCGCCTCGGCGCGCCGGGCGGCATCCTCGCGCCCGGCATGGACCACCGCCAGCGGCTGGCCGCGATCGACCCGCTGACCCAGCCGGACCATCCCGGACAGGCCGACCGAGGGATCGACCCGGTCGGTTTCCACCTGACGCCCGCCCCCCAGCGCGACAACAGCCAACCCCAGCGCCTCGCCATCCATCGCCGCCACAAAACCCGATGCCGGGGCAGAGACTTCGAGGATCACATTGGCTTCGGGCAGGAAACGCGCCCAGTCCTGAACAAAGCCCAGCGGCCCGCCCTGTGCCGCAATCATCCGGCCGAACCGATCAGCGGCGCGGCCCGAGCAGATCGCCCGGGCGACCCGATCCGCCCCCGCCTGCACATCGTCGCACAGCCCGGCATCGCACAACACGACGCCCCCCAAGGCCGCGGACAACCGCACCAAGGGCCCGTCGCCGACGCCCTCGGTCAGCACCCGCATCACCTCGGCCACCTCCAAGGCATTGCCCAGCGCCGGCGCCAGCGGCTGGTTCATGTCGCTGATGATCGCGCTGGTCCTGCAGCCGGCGGCATTGGCGGTCTCGGTCAGCGCCCGGGCCAGGGCGCGGGCCTGGTCGGCGGATTTCATGAAGGCGCCGCTGCCCAGCTTGACGTCCAGCACCAGAGCATCCGGTCCGGCCGCCAGTTTCTTGGACAGGATCGACGCGGTGATCAGATCCAGACTTTCCACTGTCCCGGTCACGTCGCGGATCGCATAGAGCCGGCGATCGGCTGGCGCGATCCGGGCCGAGGCGCCGACAATGGCACAGCCCTCGCGCGCGACGATACCCGCCAGCCGATCCTGCGGCATCGCCGTGCTGACACCTGGGATCGCCTCGAGCTTGTCCAGCGTGCCGCCAGTATGGCCCAGCCCACGCCCCGAGATCATCGGCACATAGGCCCCGCATTCCGCCAGCGCCGGGGCCAGAAGCAGCGAGATGCAGTCGCCCACGCCGCCGGTCGAATGCTTGTCGATCACCGGCCCGTCCAGGTCCCAGGTCAGCACCTCGCCACTGTCGCGCATCGCGCGGGTCAGGGCGGCGCGCCCCTGCATCCCCAACCCGCCCATGCAGACCGCCATGGCAAAAGCCCCGGCCTGGGCGTCGCTGACCGTGCCGTCGGCCAGCCCTTGCGCGAACCAGCCCAATTCGTCCTTGTCCGGCACCTGACGACGGCGCAGTTTGGCGATGATGGCGCGGGCATCCATCGGATCAGCGCCCGGCGATATGATCTGTGTTGAAAGCCCCCGGCAGCAGCTGGTCCAGGGTCATCACGCGCTCTACCCCATCGGTGTTGGCCATCGTCACCGCCACCGCACCGCCGCCGAACTCGGCCAGCCGCTGCCGGCAGCCGCCGCAGGGCGAGACCGGCACCGGACTGTCGGCGATCACATAGACCTCGGTCAGGACGGTCTCGCCGGCAGCGACCATCGCCGCAATGGCACCGGCCTCGGCACAGGTGCCCTCGGGATAGGACACGTTCTCGACATTGCAGCCAACATAGATGCGGCCCGACCCGGCGCGGACCGCCGCGCCGACCCGAAAGCCGGAATAGGGCGCATGGGCGTTCTGTCGAACGGCGGTGGCGGCGTCTTGCAGGTTCATGCGGGCTCCAATTCCGTGTTGAACCGGCCGGGCAGCGACACTTCGAGCAACTCGATATCGTCGCTGGGGGCGGCCAGACAGGTTTTCATACCCGGCGGAATGACAAAGGCATCGCCGGATTGCATCCGATACGGCTCGCGGCCCTCGCCCTGCAGAGTCATCTGTCCCTGCATCACGAAAGTGAACAGGATGTCGGTATCATGCACCGCCCAGACCGGGACGCCGGTGCCGCGCCGCACCACCTGAACGCTGGCGACGTTCCCGGTGTTTTCAGCGATCGTGGTGTCGCGCGCCAGATAGCCCGGCAGTCGAAACGGCGCCCAGGTCGCGTCCTTGGCCTGATTGAACACGAACCGCTGACCGTCCCACTGGCGATCCGGCCGCAGATACGGCGTTGGCAGTTCCATCTGGTGATCGATCTCGGTCACATGTTCGGCCGGCACGCCGATCTCGATCACCTCGACATTGTCGCTGGCCGTCAGCACCCGGTGGCGGATTTCCGGCGGCTGGATGAAACAATCGCCGGCGGTCAGGCGCAGCGGACCGCCCTGATCCTCGTAGACCACGTCGACCCAGCCGCGATAGCAAAAGATCAGCTGGAACCCGACCTTGTGGAAATGCACCATGTCCGGCACCGGTCCGCCGTCGGGAATGCGGATATGCGAGGCGATGATCGACCCGCCCAAGCGATCGGGGATCAGGTCGCGATACTGCATCCCGGCGCGGCCGATGATCCAGGGTGCCTGGTCGGCCAGCCGGCGCACTACAAAGGAGTGCTGGGTTTCCGGCAGCACCAGCGGCGGATTGCGTTCGGCGATTTCGATCCGGGTGCCGTTGGGGGCGACCAAAGCGCGCTGACCGCCGGCAAAACCTGCGGGGTCGTCGGTCAGAATGCGGATCGTGCCCGGAGATTCTGGTGCGTCCTTTTCGACACGCAGCCGCAACCCATGACCGGAAAACACCGCCACCTGCGGATTGTCCGCCGGGTAAATCATGTCCAGACGCATGCCCAGCGTGCCGGTGAAGAACGGAAGATCGTCGCGCAACTCTTTCGTGGGCAGGCGCATTTCAGCTGTGGTATCAGACATGGGATCCCGAAGCGTTTGCGCAACAGTGGCGGCCAACCCGGTATTTTGCAAGCTTTCGCGGTGCCGCAGACGCGCGTCATTTTCGCAGTTGCCCCCGCGCTGCGGATTAGTTTAGGCCTAAACTATACCTCAGAGGAGTCCCGGGCATGTCCGAAAACGAGACCTTGCGTCAGGCGGCGCTGTTCTATCACGAATACCCAAAGCCCGGAAAACTGGAAATCCGGGCAACCAAACCGATGGCCAATGGCCGGGATCTGTCGCGCGCCTATTCGCCAGGCGTCGCCGAGGCCTGTCTGGAGATCCAGGCCGACAAGGCGAATTCGGCGCGGTACACGACCAAGGGCAATCTGGTCGGCGTGGTCAGCAACGGCACCGCGGTTCTGGGTCTGGGCAACATCGGCGCCGAGGCCAGCAAGCCGGTGATGGAGGGCAAGGCGGTCCTGTTCAAGAAATTCGCCAATATCGATTGCTTTGACATCGAACTGGATGAACCCGACCCGGAAAAGCTGGCCGAGATCGTCTGTGCCATGGGGGCGACCTTTGGCGCCATCAACCTTGAGGACATCAAGGCCCCCGACTGTTTCGTCGTCGAAAAGATCTGCCGCGAGCGCATGAACATCCCGGTCTTTCATGACGACCAGCACGGCACCGCGATCGTGGTCGGCGCCGCGGCCACCAACGCAGTGCATGTGGCCAAGAAGGCATTCGAGGACATCAAGATCGTCAGCACCGGCGGCGGAGCCGCCGGCATCGCCTGTCTGAACATGCTGGTCAAGCTGGGCGTCAAGCGCGAGAACATCTGGCTGTGCGACATTCACGGGCTGGTTTACAAGGGCCGCACCGAAGACATGAATCCGCAAAAGGCGTCCTTTGCCCAGGACTCGGATTTGCGGAGCCTGGATCAGGTAATCGACGGCGCCGACATGTTCCTGGGCCTTAGCGGGCCAAACGTGCTGAAACCCGAGATGGTCCGCAAGATGGCCGCGCGGCCGATCATCTTTGCCCTGGCCAACCCGACCCCCGAGATCATGCCCGACGCCGCCCGCGAGGTGTCGCCCGACGCGATCATCGCCACCGGACGCAGCGATTTTCCCAACCAGGTCAACAACGTCCTGTGCTTTCCGTTCATCTTTCGCGGGGCGCTGGATGTCGGAGCCACAGAAATCAACGACGCGATGCAGCTGGCCTGCATCGACGGCATCGCCGAACTGGCCCGGGCCACGACCAGCGCCGAGGCGGCGGCGGCCTATAGCGGCGAGCAACTGACCTTTGGCGCCGAATATCTGATCCCCAAACCCTTTGACCCGCGTCTGGTCGCCGTGGTTTCGGCGGCGGTCGCCAAGGCCGCCATGGACAGCGGCGTGGCGACCCGCCCCATCGACGATCTCGAAGCCTATCAAGAGCGCCTGAAACAGAGCGTGTTCAAGTCGGCGCTGCTGATGCGCCCGGTCTTTGAGACCGCGCGGAATTCCAGCCGCCGCATCGTTTTTGCCGAGGGCGAGGACGAACGCGTGTTGCGCGCCTCGCAGGCGGTGCTGGAAGAGACCACCGAAACCCCGGTTCTGATCGGCCGCCCCGAGGTGATCGAACAGCGCTGCGAACGTCTGGGGCTGGACATCCGGCCGCTGCGGGATTTCCAGATCGTGAACCCGGAAAACGACCCGCGCTATTACGATTTCTGGACCAGTTATCATGCGCTGATGCAGCGCCGCGGCGTGACACCCGACATCGCCAAGGCGGTCATGCGCACCAACAGCACCGCCATCGCCGCCGTCGCCGTGCACCGGGGCGAGGCCGACAGCATGATCTGCGGCACCTTCGGCGAATACAACTGGCACCTGAATTACGTGAACCAGATCCTGGGCCACGGCGATCTGCGCCCGCATGGCGCCCTGTCGCTGATGATCCTCGAAGACGGCCCGCTGTTCATCGCAGATGCCCATGTGCATCTGCGGCCCAGCCCCGAGGAACTGGCCGAGATCACCCTGGGCGCGGCCCGGCATGTGCGCCGTTTCGGCATCGAACCCAAGATCGCCTTTTGCTCGCAGTCGCAATTCGGCAACCAGGCGTTCGACACCGGCAACCGGCTGCGCGCGGCGATCGACATCCTGGACAGCGAACCGCGCGATTTCGTCTATGAGGGCGAGATGAATGTCGACACCGCGCTCGACCCGGAATTGCGCGAACGCATCTTCCCGAATTCGCGGCTCCAGGGCGCGGCCAACACGCTGATTTTCGGCGCCGCGGATTCCGCCAGCGGCGTGCGCAACATTCTCAAGATGAAGGCCGACGGGCTCGAGGTCGGGCCGATCCTGATGGGCATGGGCAACAAGGCGCATATCGTGTCGCCCTCGATCACCGCGCGCGGGTTGTTGAACATGGCCGCCATCGCCGGCACGCCGGTCGCGCATTACGGCTGACGGCGCCAAAGCCCCGGATGCGGACACCGCAATCCGGGGCCCCGCAGCCCTGGATGCGCCGGGCCGCCTGTATAAGGCGCGCCACTGCCGGGGTCTCAATAGCTGCAATCCCCCAAGCGGGCCGGATGCGTTCACATCCCCCGCAATCTGACCGCTCCCCTCTGCAAATTGTTGCGAACCCGTCCTTCCGAAGCCCGCATTCTCTTGCCCCGCCCCGGAAAAGGCTGCGGCCTAACCGCCTGTGGCCGACGCGATGCCCGACAGGTAGTCATCGGAATAATCCACCTCGATCTCGATCCAGATCGGCAGGTGATCGGACATCTCATGCGTGGTCCAGCCCGGATAGGTGCCGGGCCAGTTGGCATAGGGCTTGCCGGTGTCCGGCCGGCTGCGGATATCGCGGGCGATCTGTTCGTAATCCGCCATGTCGCCGGGGCGGAACACCGCGCCGCGCCAGTCGAACTTGCCGCGCCGTAACAGCCGCGTGCGGTCACCCTGACCGGAAAAGGCGATCTGATCGAACAGCTTGTCACCGCCCAGGTTGGTCGCGCCGAAATCCGGTACGTGAAACCCCGCCCCCTTCAGCGCCGCCATCATCGCGTCTTCGCTGGTCTCGATGTTCATGTCGCCCAGCAGGATATAGACCTCTTCTTCGTTCCGGGCGCGCGCGGCCAGCATCTGCGCCAGGATCGAGATCTCGCGCGCGCGCAGGCCATGATCGTCGCCAAAGCGGATATGCGCGGTGCACAGGGTGAACCGGAACCAGCCGGCCTGAAACGAGGCAAAGAACGGCGACCGCGCGATCTGCTCGCCGTCAATCAGCGCCTCGCGCGGCAGCACCACCTCGCCGATCAGATTGCGAAAGAACACCCGGTTGCGGTTGTAGAGAAACGCCATGCGTTCGTCGTTGCCGCCATCCCCGGCAGTCACGTCGGTCACGAAATAGTCCCAGTTGCCGCCCAGCAGCGCCATCAGCCGTTTCAGCGGCCCCAGATCGGGTTTGATCTCCTGCACCGCGCAGATATCGAAATGGTCGATGATCTCGGCAATATAGTGATAGCTTTCGTCCAGCCGGCTGCGGCCACCGTCAAAGGCGCGGATGTTCCACGATCCGATGATCAGCGAATTGGCGCGGCGCTGGTCTCCGATCTGATCCGCCAGATCGGCGCGCAGGCGCAGCAGACCCTGCGCGATCCAGCCGCTCTGGCCGGGCGCGTCGGTCCCCGGCGGATAGTCCTTGATGGATTTGTAATACGCCATGCGCGCGGCACCCCTGCTGAAAAACCAAAGCTGAAATCGACCGCCAGTCTAGCCTGGAATACCACGACCGACAATTTCCGAACCACCGGAAGGGTTGTTTCGCTTGCGTACGTCTCGCCGCTGTTTAGGTTGCCCTGAAACAAGGAGGATTGCATGACCGACCGCCCGACCTGGCAACTCTGCGCCGCGGAAATCAGCACCGCGATCCGCGCCCGAAGACTGACGGCCGTACAGGCCACCGAGGCGGCCCTGGCGCGGATGCACCAGGTCAACCCCGATCTGAACGCCGTGGTCGAGGATTTGGGCGATGAGGCGCTGCGTCAGGCGGCAGCCTTGGATGCCCAGATCACGCCGACCGGTCCGCTGCACGGGGTCCCGGTCACGATCAAGATCAATGTCGATCAGCAGGGTCACGCCACCAGCAACGGTGTGACCGCCGACAAGGACCTGATCGCCCCGGATGACGCGCCGGTGGTGACCAACCTGAAAAAGGCCGGCGCGGTGATCATCGGGCGCACCAACACGCCGGAATTCTCGTTTCGGGCCGACACCGACAACCCGCTATTTGGGCGCACTCACAATCCCTGGGGGAAACACGTGTCGGCGGGCGGCTCGTCGGGGGGGGCCGGTGCGGCGGTGATGGCGGGGATCGGTGCCTTGGCGCATGGCAACGATATCGGCGGCTCGCTGCGGTTTCCGGCCGCCGCCAACGGCGCGGTGACTGTGAAACCCGGTCTCGGCCGCATCCCGGCCTGGAACCCCAGCCAGAAGGCCGAGCGCGGCATGCTGGCCCAGGCGATGTCGGTACAGGGGCTGATCGCCCGCTCGGCCGCCGATCTGCACCTGTCGATGCCCGCCGCGATGGCCCCGGACCCGCGCGACCCGTTCCACGTGCCCCTGCCCTATCGCGGCGCCCTGCTGGACGGACCGATTCGCGTCGGATTTACCAAGCAGACCTATGAATTCGATCTGCATCCCGAGGTCGAAAAGGCGCTGGACGCGGCCCGCGATGCGTTGACCGATGCCGGCTATGTGGTGCAGGAGATCGACCCGCCCTTGCTGCGCGACGCCGGGCGTGACGGCTATCGCGCGCTGATGGGCGAGGTGCTGGCGCTGCTGGAACCCGAAGTGCGCCGCAACGGATCGCCCACGATCAACGGAATTTTCGAAACCTATTTCGAACTGTTCCCCCCCTTCAAGGGCGAGGACCTGTTGCAGGCTATGTCCCGGCGCAGCCATTACGCCCGCGAGTGGTCGTTGTTGCTGGAAACCTATCCGCTGGTGCTGACACCGTTCCTGCCGCAACCGTTCTTTGCGCCGGACCGCGACACCCAGGGCGTAGAGGGCGTGCAAGAGGTATTGGGATCGGCCCTGTATTCCTATGCGATGAATTTCATGGGCCTGCCGGCGGGCTGCCTGCCGACCCGATTGGCCGAACTGCCGGCCGGGCCGCAGCCGATCAATGTCCAGATCGTCGGCCGGCGCTGGCGCGAGGATCTGATCGTCAATGCCTGCGTTGCGATCGAGCATCGCGTCGGGCGCATGTGCACGCCCCTGTGGGACAGGATGGGCTGACGGCCGGAGCCGCAAAAGACCGGCCGCCAATCCGGCCCGCCCTGGCGCGATCCCAAGTCGAGGGATCGGAAACCCGGTTCTGAACAAATTCTTATTTACAAAAGGATACGGGCGCAGAGTTGCCTCTACGCCCGACAAAAAAGATACTCGTTACCAAACTACCCTCATGGTGCCTAATGTCTGATCGAAATGTCTCGCTTCAATAAAAAGACATTGCCACAGACGTGCCCTAGACCTCTGTGAGCTTGTTCACACAAGATGAAAAAATCGTGCAGACCGTCGGGTTTTTTCGAGCCACACCCCGAAAAATCCGACGGTCTGCGTCGTTTTCAGGCGAATTGTTCGGAAATCAGGCGTTCTTCCAGCCCGTGCCCCGGATCGAACAGGATGCGATGGCGGATCGATGGCTCCGAGCGGATTTCGACCCAGTCGATATCCATGATCGAGATCGAATCGGCATCTGCCATGACCGGGCGCTTGTCGGGTTCGACCACGTCAAAGCGCACCATGGCAGTCTTGGGCAGCAGCGCCCCGCGCCAGCGGCGCGGCCGGAACGCGGCGATGGCGGTCAGCGCCAGCACGTCGGCGCCGATGGGCAGAATCGGTCCATGCGCCGAATAGTTATAGGCGGTCGAACCCGCCGGTGTCGCCAGCAGCGCCCCGTCGCAGACCAGTTCCGCCAGCCGCACCCGGCCATCCACGGTGATCTTCAGCTTGGCTGCCTGCGGACCGGCCCGCAACAGCGAGACCTCGTTGATCGCCAGCGCCCGGTGCAGGTGCCCGGCCTGGTCCACCGCTCGCATCGACAGCGGGTTGATGACCGCTTCTTCGGCGTGCCGCAGCCGGTCCAGCAGATCGGTTTCGCTGTATTCGTTCATCAGAAACCCAATGGTGCCGCGATTCATGCCATAGACCGGCACCGCCAGTTCCTGAGTCAGGTGCAGCGTGCGCAGCATGAACCCGTCGCCGCCCAGCGCCACGACGACCTCGGCCTCTTCCGGCGCAACGTCGCCATAGCGGCCGATCAGCGCTGCCCGCGCGGTCTGGGCGACCGGCGCATTACTGGCCATGAACGCGATTCGAAGGGTCATGCAGGCAGGTTTCCGGTGTTACGCATTCGGTTCCGAAACAAGCACACCTTTCCCGCCGTGACCAGCCTTGCCGCTGGGTTGGCGCATTTCGTCGCTTTCCCGTCTTTTCGCGCGCGCCGGATTCCGCTAGGAAACCCGCCAATCGTCGCCGCTTTTTCCAAGATCGGAGCCCGCCATGAATGCCCCTCACCGAGACACCGGATTTTTTACCGAAGATCTATCCTCGCGCGATACCGAGATTTTTGAGGCGATCACCCAGGAACTGGGCCGCCAGCGGCACGAGATCGAACTGATCGCCTCGGAAAACATCGTCAGCGCGGCCGTGATGCAGGCGCAGGGCTCGGTGATGACCAACAAATATGCCGAGGGCTATCCCGGGCGGCGTTACTATGGCGGTTGCCAATATGTCGACATCGCCGAAAACCTGGCCATCGACCGCGCCAAGCAGCTGTTCGGTTGCGACTTTGCCAATGTGCAGCCCAATTCCGGCAGTCAGGCCAATCAGGGTGTGATGCAGGCGCTGCTGAAACCCGGCGACACGATTCTGGGCATGAGCCTGGACGCTGGCGGTCACCTGACCCATGGCGCCGCCCCGAACCAGTCAGGCAAATGGTTCAACGCGGTGCAATATGGCGTGCGCAAACAGGACAACCTGCTGGATTATGACCAGGTCGAGGCGTTGGCCAAGGAGCACCAGCCGAAGCTGATCATCGCCGGCGGCAGCGCTATCCCGCGCCGGATCGACTTTGCCCGGATGCGCGAAATCGCCGACATGGTCGGGGCCTATCTGCATGTGGACATGGCGCATTTCGCCGGTCTGGTGGCGGCCGGCGAACATCCCAGCCCGTTCCCGCATGCCCATGTTGCGACCACCACCACCCACAAGACCCTGCGCGGCCCGCGCGGCGGCATGATCCTGACCAATGACGAGGCGATCGCGAAAAAGGTCAATTCGGCGATCTTCCCGGGCATCCAGGGCGGCCCGCTGATGCATGTGATCGCCGCCAAGGCGGTGGCGTTCGGCGAGGCGCTGCGCCCGGAATTCAAGACCTATATCAAGAACGTGGTCGCCAATGCCCAGGCCCTGAGCGACCAGCTGATCAAGGGGGGGCTGGACACCGTCACCCATGGCACCGACACCCATGTGGTGCTGGTCGATCTGCGCCCCAAGGGGGTCAAGGGCAACGCCACCGAAAAGGCGCTGGGCCGGGCGCATATCACCTGCAACAAGAACGGCGTGCCGTTCGATCCGGAAAAGCCGACCATCACCAGCGGCATCCGCCTGGGCAGCCCGGCCGGCACGACGCGTGGCTTTGGCGAGGCCGAGTTCCGGCAGATCGCCGACTGGATCATCGAGGTGGTCGACGGTCTGGCCGCCAATGGCGAAGAGGGCAACGCAGCGGTCGAGGCAAAGGTCAAGGCCGAGGTCGAGTCGCTGTGCGCGCGCTTCCCGATCTATCCCGGCCTCTGAGGTCCGCACCACTCATCCTTGCGCGGCCATCCGGACACCCGGGTGGCCGCGGCAGTTTTTCCGTGCTGCCAATCCCCCGCAGAGCCGCGTACAGGTCGAGCCGGCCAGCCCATTCCATCCGGTGTTTTCACATGTTTTCATCGCGCGCGGAAACGGGAATACTCCGGCAAGACCAACAGTGATGCCGGAGACCCAGACCTCATGAGTGGCCCCTCACCCGACAGCGCGCAGCCCCAGGAGCACCGGTTTCCCTGCGAGCAATGCGGCGCTGATTACCGCTTTGCCCCGGCCAGCGGCACGATGACCTGCGACCACTGCGGCCATTCCGAACCGATCGACAGCGGACCCTGGTCCGGAGCGGCACTGGCCGAGCTCGATTTGCGGGATGCCCTGGATCAGACGCTGCCGGCGGCCGAGATCGAGGAAACCCGGGTCCTTTCCTGTCCGAACTGCGCCGCCCAGGTCGAGTTCGACCCCGATACCCATGCCGCAGAATGCCCGTTCTGCGCCACACCGGTGGTGACCGACACCGGCACGAACCGGCATATCAAACCGCGCGGCGTTCTGCCTTTCGCATTGGAAGAGCGCGCAGCACATGCGGCAATGACCGATTGGCTGGGGCAGTTGTGGTTCGCGCCCAATGGCTTGACGCAATATGCCCGAAAAGGGCGCAAGATGCAGGGCATCTATGTGCCCTACTGGACCTTTGACGCCGACACACGCACGCGCTATCGCGGTGAGCGCGGCACGATCTATTACACAACCCGCACCGTGAACCGGAACGGCAAACGGGTTCAGGAACGCATCGCCAAGGTGCGCTGGAATCCCGCATCGGGCCAGGTCACGCGGTTCTTCGACGACGTTCTGGTCCTGGCCTCGCGCAGTCTGCCAAAGCGCTACACGGACGCATTGCAACCCTGGGATCTGTCCGCCCTGGAGCCCTATCAGCCGCAATATCTGGCCGGTTTCCGCGCCGAAGCCTATGGCGTCGAACTGGCCGAGGGTTTTGCCGAGGCGCGCCGGCACATGGCCCGGGCCATCGAACGGGACGTGCGGTTCGACATCGGCGGCGACCAACAGCGCATTCACGACATCGATACCCGCGTCCGCGACGTGACATTCAAGCATGTCCTGCTGCCGGTCTGGCTGGCCGCCTACAAGTATCGCGGCCAGACCTATCGCTTTGTGGTCAACGGGCAGACCGGACAGGTGCAGGGCGAACGGCCCTGGTCCTGGACCAAGATCTCGGTCGCCGTGCTGCTGGGCCTTTTGGTGGCGGCGGGCGTTGGGTATCTGGCGGCAACCGGACAATAGCCCGCCGCCCGCGCCTCAGCCTTTGGCGATTTCTATTTTCCTGGCACTGCTGGCCTCGTCGGGGGCCAGTTTCGGCACGGTGACATGCAGCACGCCGTCCTTCATGCTGGCGCTGGCCTTGGCGCCGTCGGCGTCCGCGGGCAGGCGGAAGGACCGGCGGAACGCGCCATACTGGCGTTCCGAGAAATACCAGGTATCGCCCTTCTTCTCGGTCGCGGTCTTCTTCTCGCCCCTGATGGTCACCACGCCATCCTCGACCGACAGGTCTATATCCTGCTCGCTGACACCGGGCAGTTCCATCGAGATGTCATACGCTTTCTCGCCGCCCGATGCCTCGGTGGCCGGGTTCAGCCAATCCGCCAGACGCGCGCCCATTGCGCGGAACGGGTCGTAGAGGGACGGCCAGAGACCGCTGCTATCAGTCTTTTCAACCATGTCTGTGTCCTCCTGTTCTGATCACACGGAAATTATATCTCCGATTCGGCATATGTGCATTGATCCGCTTCAATTCCAGACCGTTTGCCGCCCTTGCGGATCAGGGTCCCTGACGCCATCCTGCGCCGGAATAGATCAGAGGATCCGCCCGCATGACGCAGATACATTCCGACCTGGACGACCTGATGAGCCAGCGCCACTCGTGCCGCCGCTTCCGCCCCGACCCGGTGCCGCGGCCCGTGATCGAACAGATCGTCGGCACCGCGCGGCGCGCGCCGTCCTGGTGCAACGCCCAGCCCTGGCAATTGGTGGTCACCAGCGGCACCGAGACCGACCGGTTCCGGGACGCCTTGCTGCAAGAGGCGCGCACCGGTGCGCCGGAACCGGATCTCGACTGGCCGACCCGCTATTCCGGCGTCTATCAGGAGCGTCGCCGCGACTGTGGCTGGCGTCTGTACGAGGCCGTGGGCGTAACAAAAGGCGACCGCGACGCCTCGGCCCGGCAGATGATGGAAAATTTCGCCCTGTTCGGTGCGCCCCATTGCGCGATCCTGTCCAGCCCGGCCGAACTGGGCCCCTATGGCGCGATGGATTGCGGCGGCTTCGTCACCGCCTTTACCCTGGCCGCGCAGGCGCTGGGGGTGGCCAGCATTCCGCAGGCGGCAGTGGCCTCGTACGGGCCGTTCCTGCACCGCTTTTTCGATATTCCCAAGGACCGGCTGATCCTGTGCGGAATATCCTTTGGCTACAGCGACACTGCGCACCCGGCGAACAGTTTTCGCACCGATCGCGCCGGTCTGGACGCGGTGATCGACTGGCGCGGCGCGGCCTGATGCGGACCCTGATCCAGCGCGTCGCACAGGCCAGCGTCTCCGTCGACGGCCAGGTCATCGCCGAGATCGGTCCGGGCCTGCTAATCCTGATCTGCGCGATGCAGGGCGACGACGACGCCGCGGCGCGCAAGCTGGCACAGAAGATCCCCAAGCTGCGCATTTTTCGCGATGCGGCGGGCAAGATGAACCGGTCACTGGCCGATACCGGCGGCGCAGCACTGGTGGTCAGCCAGTTCACCCTGGCCGCCGACACCTCGCGCGGCAACCGCCCGGGGTTCTCGGCCGCCGCCGCCCCGGCCGAGGGGGAAAGGCTGTACCGGCTGTTCGCCGACGAACTGGCGGCTCAGGGAGTGGCCGTGCAGACCGGGCGCTTTGGCGCCGACATGGCGGTATCGCTGATCAATGACGGCCCGGTGACGATCTGGATGGATGACTGAATGGATCCGCGGGCGGTCGATATCTGGCACGCAGGTGTCGCGGCGGTGGGCGGCCATCGCGCCACGCAGACCGCTCTGAACGGCTGGAGCGAACCGCCGCCGGACCGGATCGTGGCCATCGGCAAGGCCGCGGGCGAGATGGCGCGGGCCGCCCTTGAACGGTTCGGCCCGCTGCCGGCGCTGGTGGTGACAAAGGACGGACATGCGCGCGACCTTGCGGACCATGTCGAGGTGATCGAGGCCGCGCATCCGGTACCGGACGATCGCAGCCTGATCGCCGGGGGCGCGCTGATCGATGCGGTGCAGGACATGCAGCCGGGGACCCGGCTGTTGCTGCTGGTGTCTGGCGGCGCCTCGTCGCTGGCCGAAGCCCCGGTGCCAGGCCGGACCTTGGCCGAGTTGCAGGCGCTGAACACCCGGTTGTTGTCTCAAGGGTCGGATATTGCCACCATGAACGCCCAGCGACGAAAACTGTCGCGGATCAAGGGCGGCGGATTGTTGCGCGGATTTCGTGGCCGGGCCGTGCGGGTATTGGCGATCTCGGACGTGCCGGGCGACGATCTGGCGGTGATCGGGTCCGGGATCGGCTGCCCCCCCTCGCCCTGCGCCTTTGACCATCACGCGCGCATCATCGCCAGCAACGCGGTGGCGCGGCGGGCTGCGGTTGATCGCGCGCGGGCTCTGGATCTGCCGGTGCTGCGCAATGCCCAGAGCCTGCATGCCGATCTGAACCTCTTGGCCGTCCGCATCGGCGCCGATTTGCGGGCGATGCCGCCCGGGGTGATGGTGCTGGGGGGGGAACCCACGGTGGTGCTGCCACCGGAACCCGGGCGCGGCGGGCGCAATCAGGCCCTGGCGCTGGCGCTGGCGCGCGAGATCGCCGGGATCGGCGGGCTGACCGTGGTGGCTGGCGGCACCGATGGCAGCGACGGGCCGACCGACGCGGCCGGCGGCGTGATTGACGGCAATACCTGGGGACCGGGCGCGGACAGGGCGCTGGCCCGGGCCGACAGCGGCAGCTATCTGGCCCAAAAGGACGCGCTGCTGGTCACCGGGGCAACCGGCACCAACGTCATGGACCTGTTGATCGCTCTCAGGAACTGAGCGCGAAGGAACGGACGGTCTGGCGGTGCGGCTGGGACGTGATTGTCGTCGAGTCATGCGGGGTTGCGCCATTTCGCTACGCAATCGTTGGCGGCCGCGGGCACATCCGGCCAACAGCGTCCCGCCTTCACAGAGCGGACTGGCGGAACTCACATCTGAAATTCACATCAGAGGACGGCAAAAATCTGACGACTGCTTTTTTCTTGCGAGCTTGCCGGAAATGCGCAAACGTTGACCCGTCAATCAAGAAAAAATGCGCGGCAAGCGCAGCACTCAACCGGGAGACCCGAATGAACGACCAACTCGACTATATGGCCGGACGCGTGACGGCAGGCAAGATGACCCGCCGCGAATTCATCGGCAAGGCCACCGCCCTGGGTGTCAGCACAGCAATGGCCAGCACGATGTTTGCAGGCGCGGCCAGGGCTGCCGATCCTGTCAAGGGCGGCCATGTCAAACTGGGCCTCGGCGGCGGCGAAAGCTCGAACACGCTGGATCCCGCGCTGACGCTCAGCCAGGTGCCGTACAATGTCCTGGCGCATTTCACCGAGTCTCTGGTTCAGGTTGCGCCGTCGGGCGAACTGGACCGGAGGGTTGCCGAAGATTTCGAATCCAGCGCGGATGCCAAGGTTTGGTCCTTCAAGATCCGCCAGGGCATCGAATTCCATAACGGCAAGACCCTGACCTCGGAGGACGTGCTGAAAACCATGCAGCGCCACTCGGACGAAAAAGCGACTTCCGGTGCTCTGGGCATCATGAAAGACATCGAATCGATGCGCGCCGAGGGTGATTTGTTCGAAGTAACCCTGGGATCGGCAAATGCCGATCTTCCGTATCTGCTGGCCGACCGGCACCTTGTTATCCAGCCCAATGGCGGCATGGATGATCCTGCCAGCGGCATCGGTTCGGGCCCTTACAAAATTGTCGAAAACGACCCCGGCGTGCGCCACACGTTCGAGCGGTTCGACAATTACTGGGATGACACGCGCGGACATTTCGAGTCGTCCGAGATCCTGGTCATCAACGACGTGACAGCCCGAACCTCAGCCTTGCAATCCGGTCAGATCCATTTTGCAAATCTGATCGATCCCAAAATCGCGAAACTGCTGGACCGTGCACCGACGGTGACAGTGGAAAGCACCCAAGGCCGGGGCCAAAATGTCTTTGTCATGCACGTCGACACCGCCCCCTTTGACAACAACGATCTGCGGCTTGCGCTGAAATACGCGATGAATCGCGAAGAGATGGTTGAAAAAGTCCTGCGCGGCTATGGCTCGATCGGCAACGACATCCCGATCAATTCGGCCTATCCGCTGTTTGATGAAACGATTCCGCAGCGACCGTTCGATCTGGACAAGGCCGCAGAGCACTACAAGGCGTCTGGCCACGATGGCAGCCCGATCATCCTGCGCGTCTCGGATGTGGCCTTTCCCGGCGCGGTCGACGCCGCCTCGCTGTTCCAGCAAACGGCGCAAAAGGCCGGAATTCCACTGGAACTCAAGCGCGAGCCGGGCGATGGATACTGGTCCGAGGTCTGGAACAAACAGCCATTCTGCGCCTCATACTGGGGCGGTCGCCCGATACAGGACCAGATGTATTCGACGGCCTATCTGTCAACCGCAGACTGGAACGACACCAAGTTCCGCAACGAGACCTTCGACCGTCTTCTGGTCGAGGCCCGCGCCGAACTGGATGTCGAGAAACGCAAGGCGCTCTACAGCCAGATGGCATATATCATCCGCGACGAAGGCGGATTGCTGCTGCCGATGTTCAACAACTTTCTGGATGCCCATGCCGTGACGATCCAGGGTTGGGAGAGCAATCCGAACGGCGACATGATGAATGATCAAGCCGCCATCAAGTGCTGGATGGCCTGAAAATGCATCCCATGGCAAAACTGCTGCTCCAGCGCCTTGCGCTGGGGGTATTGTTGCTGTTTGCGGCCTCAGCATTGATTTTTGCCGGGACGACAATCCTGCCGGGTGACGTGGCGCAATCCATCCTGGGACAGTCGGCCACGCCCGAGACATTGGCGAATCTTCGTGCTGAACTGGGGTTGGACCAACCGCCCGTTACCCGCTATTTCAACTGGCTGTTCGCAGCAATTCAGGGCGATCTGGGCACCGCTTTGACCAATGGCCGGGATATCGCCGACTCGCTGGGCGACCGGCTGAGCAACACCCTGTTCCTGGCCTTCTGGGCCGCCGTCATCTCGGTTCCGCTGGCGATTTTTCTGGGTCTGTTGGCGGTGCGCTACAAGGATCGCTGGCCAGACAAGCTGATTTCGGCGGCAACGCTGACATCGATCTCTATTCCCGAATTTCTGATCGGTTATCTGCTGATGTATTTCATCGCCGTGAAACTGGGCTGGTTCTCGTCCGTGGCGATGATCAACGATTCCATGAGCCTGGGTCAGAAACTGCATGCCATCGCCTTGCCGGTGATGGTGCTGACGCTGGTAGTGCTGGCGCATATGATGCGCATGACCCGCGCCGCCATTCTGAACGTGATGCAATCGGCCTATATCGAAACCGCCGAACTGAAGGGGCTGACCGCCTTTGACGTGATCCGCAAACACGCCTTTCCCAACGCCATCGCCCCGATCGTCAACGTGGTGATGCTGAACCTGGCCTATCTGGTGGTCGGCGTGGTGGTGATCGAGGTGGTCTTTGTTTATCCCGGCATGGGCCAGTATCTGGTCGATCACGTCAGCAAGCGCGATGTGCCCGTTGTGCAGGCCTGCGGGTTGATCTTTGCCGCCGTCTATATCGGCCTGAACATGATCGCCGACATTGTCTCGATCCTTTCCAACCCCCGGCTGAGGCATCCCAAATGAATTTTTCCCCGAGAAAATTCAATTCGCGCAGCCAAGCGTCTTCGCTCTGCGAAAACGCGGGAAGGCACCCGGTCGCACATTCAGGTATGATCATCGAGGCCGCGAAATGAAGAACATGCCCATTTCGGCCATGATCGGGCTGGCCTTTACCAGCGTCTATTTCCTGACCGCGATCTTTGCGCCGCTGCTGGCCCCCTATGGCATGGCCGAGATCGTCGGCGACGTCTGGGAGCCCTCGTCATCGACCTTTCTGCTGGGCACTGACAGCATCGGCCGCGACCTGCTCAGCCGCATGATCTATGGCGGGCGCACCACCATCTTCATCGCCACCATGGCGACGATCCTCAGCTTTGTCACCGGATCGGTGCTGGCCTTTCTGGCCGCGGTGTCCGGCGGCTGGGTCGATCAGGTGCTGTCGCGTTTCGTCGACCTGATCATGTCGATCCCCTCGTTGATCTTTGCGCTGGTGGTGCTGTCGGTGATGCCGGTCACGATCCCGGTGCTGATCGTGGTGATGGGCCTGCTGGACGCCACCCGCGTCTTTCGCCTGGCCCGCGCCGTCGCGGTGGACATCACCGTGATGGACTATGTCGAGGCCGCCCGTCTGCGCGGCGAAAAGATCGCCTGGATCATCTTTCGAGAAATCCTGCCCAATGCCCTGTCGCCGCTGATCGCGGAAATGGGCCTGCGCTTTATCTTCGCGGTCCTGTTCGTGTCGACCCTGTCCTTTCTGGGCCTGGGCGTGCAGCCCCCCGAAGCCGACTGGGGCGGCATCGTGAAAGAAAACAAGGACGGCATCGTCTATGGCGTGCCTGCCGCGCTGATCCCTGCCTTTGCCATCGCAACGCTGGCGATTTCGGTCAATCTGGTGGCCGACTGGGTGCTGAACCGCACCACCAGCCTGAAAGGAGGGCGCGGCTGATGACTGAGCCTCTTGTCAAGATCCGTGGCCTCAAGATCGGTGCGACGGTTTATCCGCCGGGGGAAAAGCCGCATGACATCGAAATCGTGCATGGCGTCGATTTCGATCTGCAAAAGGGCGAGGTGCTGGGCCTGATCGGCGAATCCGGCGCCGGCAAGTCCACCATCGGCCTGGCAGCCATGGCCTATGGCCGCGGCGGCGTCGAGATCACCGGCGGCGAGGTCTGGGTCAACGGCCGCGACATCCTGCGCACGACGCGGCGCGACGTACGGCGGCTGCGCGGCGGCGAAGTGACCTATGTCAGCCAGTCCGCCGCCGCCTCGTTCAACCCGGCCAAACAGATCATGGAGCAGGTGACCGAGGCCGCGGTGCGGCACAAGAAACTCAGCCGCCGCGCGGCCGAGGCCCGCGCCGTCGATCTGTTCACCAAACTGGGCCTGCCGGACCCGAAAAACATCGGCAACCGCTATCCGCACCAGGTCTCGGGCGGGCAATTGCAACGCTGCATGACAGCGCTGGCGCTGTGCCCGGAACCCGATCTGGTGGTGTTTGACGAACCGACGACGGCGCTGGACGTCACCACCCAGATCGACGTTCTGGCCGCCATCAAGGACGCGATCCGCGAGACCGGCGTCGCCGCGCTCTACATTACCCACGACCTGGCTGTGGTGGCCCAGGTCAGCGATCACATCATGGTGTTGCGTCATGGCGATATGGTGGAATATGGCAGCACCGATCAGATCATCAACGCCCCAAGCGAGGAATATACGCGCGCGCTGGTCTCGGTGCGCTCGATCAAACACGTGGAAAAGCCGCCCACGGCCGAGCCGGTCCTGAGTGTTCAGAACATCACGGCACGCTATCCCGGCACCAATTTCGACGTGCTGCACGATGTCACCGTCGAACTGCATCCGGGCCAGACCCTGGCCGTTGTCGGCGAAAGCGGTTCGGGAAAATCGACCCTGGCGCGGGTCATCACCGGCCTGTTGCCGCCCAGTGCCGGCGAAATCGGCTTTGGCGACCGCAGCCTGTCGCCGGATCTGGCCGGGCGCCGCCGCGAGGATCTGCGGGAATTGCAGATGATCTACCAGATGGCCGATGTGGCGATGAACCCGCGCCAGACCGTGGGCACCATCATCGGCCGACCGCTGGAATTCTATTTCGGCATCCGCGGCACTGAAAAACGCAAACGCATCGCCGAGCTGCTCGACGAGATCGAACTGGGCGCCGGGTTCATCGACCGGTATCCGGCCGAACTGTCGGGCGGGCAGAAACAACGGGTCTGTATCGCCCGCTCGCTGGCGGCCAAGCCCAGGATGATCATCTGCGACGAAGTCACCAGCGCTCTGGATCCTCTGGTCGCGGACGGCATTCTGAAACTGCTGCTCGACCTGCAGAAGATCGAGAATGTCGCCTATCTGTTCATCACCCACGATCTGGCGACGGTGCGCGCCATCGCCGACAGCATCGCGGTGATGTATCAGGGCAAGGTGGTGCGCTATGGCAGCAAGACCGAGGTCCTGTCACCGCCCTTTGACGACTATACCGACCTCCTGCTGTCCTCGGTCCCGGAAATGAAACTGGGCTGGCTGGAAGAGGTGATCGCCCATCGCAAGATGGAAAGCGCGGGAAACTGACCCGATTGCCTTTCTCCACTGCCCCGGGAACCCATCCTGCCGAGGATGCGGCCAAAGGCCAAAGACGAGTAGAAAAGCATGCGCCGCAGGCGCACGATCTGGTCGCGCCGTGGCGTACCGTTTCCGGACAGCCTGCAAGCACCGGCCTTCCTGACCTGATGTCGCCGCAGGGAACAGGCACCTCACTCATAGGCCCACATCTCCTGCCCCAGCGCCTTGATGGCCAGCACGATCCGCTCGAAACTCTCTGCTGCGCGCTGCACCGAAGCGCGGGCGCCCAGATAGGCATTCACCGGCCCGGCTCGGGAGATCAGATGCACCGGCACGACGTTCGCCCGGCCATCGACCGCATGCACCGCGGCAGGCCGCGGTTGCCGGAACCCCGGCACATTGCGTCGTAATCCGCGCGCGCGGGCCAGACTGCGGTCACCGAGAGGGTCGGCACAGACTTCCCGACTAGGGCAGATAAAGCCCCAGATTTCCGCGTCGATCAGGCGCTCATCATCCATTTGGGCCTTGCGCCGTGGCGCGCGGCGCTCAATCCAGCCATTCCCAGGGTCGGGTATAGCTGCCCAGAACGGTGGCCACCGCGGCCTCGTCCGCCCCGTGACGGCGCAACTGCGCCACCAGGCCACGCTTCTTGTCGTCGATGACGCTTTCCACCCGCGCTGCGAGGCCGGCGTCTTCCAGCGCCGCGTTGTAGACACGCGTGATCGCATGCTTGCGCAGGTCCGGCTTGAATATCTTACCGACCGCGGTCTTGGGCAACTCGTCCAGTATGGTGACATATTTGGGCCGGGCGGCACGTTCATGCACATGCACCTTGCAATACTCCAGCAGTTCCTCGGGCGTTACCGTCGCACCGTCAACCAGTTCGACAAAGGCGCAGGGCAGTTCGCCGGAATGCGCATCCGGCTGACCGATCGCCCCGGCAAAGGCCACCGCCTCGTGCCCCAATAGTGCCTCCTCGATCTCGGCGGGGTCGATATTGTGCCCGCCCCGGATGATCAGATCCTTGGCCCGGCCGGTGATCCACAGATACCCATCCGCGTCGATCCGGCCCAGATCGCCGGTGCGCAGATATTTGCCGTTGTAATACAGATCCGTGTTCTTGGCCTCTTCGGTATAAGTGTGGCCATCATAAACACCGGGATTGGAAACGCATATTTCGCCGATCTCGTCCACCCCGGCCTCGACCGGACCGTCCGGGCGCGCGTTCAGAATGCGCACATCCGAATAGGGAAAGGGAATGCCGATGGACCCGACCTTTTTTTCCCCCTCTACCGGGTTGCCAGAGACCAGACAGGTCGCTTCGGTCAGCCCATAGCCTTCGATGATCGTCACGCCGGTGGCCTTTTCAAACCGCCGGAACAGTTCCAGTGGCAGCGGCGCCGAGCCGGAAAACGCCTTCTTGATGGTCGAGATATCGGCATCCACCGGTCGCTGCATGGTGGCGGCAATGGCAGTGGGAACAGCGGCGATAAACGTGGTCCCCCAGCGCTCGTTCAGCTTCCAGAAATTGTCGATCACCCCATCGCCGCGATAGCCCTGCGGCGTCGGCAGGACGACATGACAGCCGCAATAGACCGCCGCCATCAGCATGACGTGGCAAGCCATGACGTGAAACAGCGGCAAGGGGCACATGATGGTGTCCTCGGCCGACAGCATCAGTTCGCCGCCTACCCAGCCATTGTAGACGACACCGGAATAGGTGTGCTGCGCCACTTTCGGCATACCGGTCGTGCCACCGGTGTGAAAATGGAACGCCACCCTGTCATCGCCACTGTCGGCGAAACTCAGGCTGGTGGGGTGGCGCGCCATCTCGCGCCCGAAATCCAGGTAATCGGCATGGGCCAGATGGGCCCGGTCCGGCATTTTCGGGCGGATCAGCGGCACGATCCAGGACTTCGGCGGGGTAAGGTACCGGTTCAGATCGACTTCCAGAACCGTGTCCACCTCGGGCGCGTGGCGCACCGCCTCAGCGACTTTCTGCGCGACATCGGTCTTGGGAAAAGGTTTGAGCGTGACCACGACCTTGGCCCGGGTTTCACGCAGGATCGAAGCGATCTGTTCGGGCTCCAGCAACGGGTTGATCGGGTTGGCAATACCAGCGATGGCAGCACCCAACAGGGTCAGAACCGTTTCGTTGCAATTGGGCAGCACGAATGCGACCACGTCGCGCTCGCCGATCCCAAGCGCACGGAACAGGTTCGCCGTCTGACAGGTCCGGCCCAACAATTGCGACCAGTTCAGCGTCTCGGCCTTGTCCTTCGGGCCGGACAGGATCTGGAAACTGACGGCCTTGTAATCGGGATACCGCTGGGCTGTGCCCGACAGCATCTGATATAGGGTCCTGGGAACATCCCGCTCGGCCCAAGGCATCTCGTTTTCGATGGCATTGCGGTCTGCCATATTCGCGATGGACATGCCGTCATTCTCCCCTGTTTCCCGGTTTCCGGTGTTGTTTCTGCCCCCAGAGTGGTCGGAAACCGCGCGTCGCGCAAGCATGCCCCTGCGGCCGCGAGCGGGGAACCGGTCTGTGACGTTGCGCCACATCCCCGTCGCCGCATCGTCGCAGCCCTGGCCAAACCGGGACCACAGTGGCAATCCCGCCGCGTTTTCCCGAAGGAAAACGCCAAAAGCATGGCGTGGCCCGGAACGGGCCGCCGCTGGATCGACCTGCTTGGAAAAGCGGCGGACAGGGGCGTGCCCCGCCGTGCCGCCTATTCGGCGGCGATACCGTCGGTGAATTGCAGTCGGGCCAGCCGCGCATACAGCCCGCCCTCGGCCACCAGTTGGTCATGCGGTCCGGTGGCGACAATGCGCCCCTGGTCCAGAACGACGATGCGGTCGGCTTTTTTCACCGTGGCCAGACGATGCGCCACGATCAGCGTGGTACGCCCCGCGCTCAGCTCGTCGACCGCATGCTGCACCGCGCGCTCGCTTTCGGCGTCCAGCGCGCTGGTGGCCTCGTCCAGCAGCAGAACCGGCGCGTCGCGCAGGATTGCCCGGGCAATGGCGATACGCTGTTTCTGCCCGCCCGACAACATGACGCCGCGTTCACCGACAAAACTGTCATATCCCTGCGGCAGCGCTGAAATAAAGTCATGCGCGGCGGCGGCGCGGGCGGCGGCCTCGACCTCGGCGTCGCTGGCTTCGGGGCGGCCAAAGCGGATATTCTCGCGCGCCGAAGCGGCAAAGATCACCGGATCCTGCGGCACCAGCGCGATATGCGACCGGAAATCGGCGCGCGCCAAGGCGGCCAGATCGACCCCATCCAGCGTGATCCGCCCCTGATCGGGGTCGTAAAAGCGCTGGATCAGCTGGATGATCGTGGTCTTGCCCGCCCCCGAAGGGCCGACAAAGGCCACGGTTTCCCCGGGCGCGATCTGCAGGGACACGTTCTGCAGCGCCGCGGTCTCGGGGCGCGCCGGATAGCGAAAGGACACGTCCTGGAACGCGATCTCGCCGCGCACCGGGCGCGCCAGTTGCGCCGGCTGCGTCGGGTCGCTGACCGTGTCGATGCTTTGCAGCAGCTCGATCAGACGCTCGGTGGCCCCTGCTGCGCGCTGCAGCTCGCCCCAGATTTCCGACAAGGCCGCCACCGACCCGGCCACCATCACCGAATAGATCACGAACTGGATCAGCGTGCCCTCGGTCATCGCACCGGACCGCACGTCATGGGCCCCCATCCACAGCACCCCGACAATGCCGGTAAAGACCAGAAAGATCACGATCACCGTCATCAGCGCGCGCGTACGGATACGCCGGCGCGACACGTCATATGCGGTTTCGGTCATCTCGGCGAATTGTGCCCGGCTGGCCGCCTCGTGGGTAAAGGACTGGACGGTCTGCACCGCTCCCAGCGCCTCGGACGCATTGCCGGAACTGGCGGCGATCCAGTCTTGGTTCTCGCGGCTGATCGCCCGCAGACGCCGCCCCAGCACCAGAATCGGCACCACCACCACCGGAACGATCAACAGGACCAGCCCGGTCAGCTTGCCCGAGGTCAGCAGCATCAGCACCAGCCCGCCCAGGAAAATCAGCAGATTGCGCAGCGCGATCGAGATCGACGAGCCCAGAACCGACTGGATCAGCGTGGTGTCCGTGGTGATCCGGCTCAGGACCTCGCCGGTCATGATCTTTTCAAAGAATTCCGGGCTCATGCCGATCACCCGGTCAAACACCGCCATCCGGATATCGGCCACGACGCGTTCGCCCAGCCGGGTGACCAGCGCATAGCGCAGCCCGGTGCCCAGCGCCAGCAGCCCGGCAATCGCCAGTGCGGCCAGGAAATACTGGTCCAGAACCGCAGCGTCTGCGATGCGGAAATTGTCGACCACCCGGCGCACGGCCAGGGGCAGGGTCAAGGACAGGCAGGCGGTCAGGATCAGCGCCAGCCCCGACGCCAGGATCAGTCCGCGATAGGGCGCCATGAACGGCCAGAGTGCCTGCAACCCGCCTATACGCTTGGAACGCGCGCGCTCGTCGCTGGCGCCGGGCGCGGTGGCGGACGCGGATCGGGCGGTCTGTCGTCGTGCCATTGCGGGTCCTCATGTCGTGCTGCAGGTTGCCCATGCGGCGCATCGGCATTCTGGCCACGCTACATGGCCGGGCCGGGCCGCGGGGTCAAGCGGTCAGTTGCCGCGCCGAAACCGGCCGGCAATGCGGCCGATCGCGCGCCGCGCTCGTTGCCGGAGTATCGGACCGGCCCGGATACCTGCGAAACGCCCTGCCGCCCCGGGCCTGTCCGGGGATTTGACCGCAGGGTCACAAAACGATAGCTGATAGAACAAAAGAACAGCGAGAGTAGCCGAACGCGCGACATGCAGGTGATAGTCCACACAGGAGCGCATTGTACCGACGACGACAGGCTGTTGAAGTGTCTGCTGCGCAACAAGCAAAGCTTTTCCCGGCGCGGCATCGCCGTTCCCGGCCCCGGCAAGTATCGCGAGTTGCTGGGCCACTCGTTTCGGGCGATGGCTGACACGGCCCCCGCCGCCGATGCGCGCGATGTACTGCTGGATGCGTTTCTGGATGACGAGACCGCCGACCGGATCGTGCTGTCGGACACCTTCTTTTTCGGCTCGAAACGCGCCGCCGTGATCGACGGTCATTTCTATCCCGCCGCGCCCCGGCGAATTGCGCATCTGCGACAGCTGTTCCCGGGGGACAGGCTCGAGATATTTATGGCCTTGCGCAACCCCGCCAGCTTTCTGCCGGCGATTCTGGGGCCGGTGACTCGCCCGGAACTGACCGAGGTTCTGGGTGGGCTGGACCCGCGCCAGCTGCGCTGGTCCGACTGCCTGGGACGCATTCGGGCAGCGGCGCCGGACATCCCCCTCACGATCTGGTGCAACGAGGACACGCCGCTGATCTGGGCCCCGATCATACGCGAGATGGCAGGGCTGGCGCCGGGCGAAAAGATTGTCGGCGGCTTCGATCTGCTGGCCACGATCATGACCGCCGAGGGCATGCAGGCATTCCGAGCGCATCTGCACAAGCACCCGCGCCTGCCGGAGCCCGAGAAACGCGATGTGATGATCGAATTTCTGGAAAAATACGCCATTGCCGAACGGCTGGAAGAAGAGCTGGATCTGCCGGGCTGGACCGATAAACTGGTCGAGGAACTGACCGAGATTTATGATCGCGATGTCCAGCGCATTCAGGACATGCCCGGCATCCGGATGCTGGTCCCCTGAACGGATGTCGCCATATCCGCCAGCACCTGGCGCGGCCTTGGGGCACGCCGATGGGGTCCCGATGCCCAACCCGCTGACCCGCCCCTGGACCCGACGCACCTGGCTGGCCGGATTGGCGGCGCTGGCGCTGGCACCGGCCCTGCCCCGGACCGCAACCGCGGATCGGCAGGCCGAACCGGTAACGGTTTTTGCCGCCGCCAGCCTCAAGGACGCGATGGACGAGATCGCCGAACTCTACCGCACAGCCGGTGGCTCGGTGCAGATCTCGTTTGCCGGCAGCTCGACCCTGGCGCGCCAGATCCAGCATGGCGCGCCGGCGCATGTGTTTGTCTCGGCCAATGCCGGCTGGATGGACGCATTGCAGCGTGACGGGCTGATCGAACCGGCCAGCCGCGTCGATCTGCTGACCAACCGCCTGGTGCTGATCGCCGCCGCCGCAGCGGACGGCCCCACCGATCCGGAGCCGGTGGAACGGCTCGATCTGGCCGGCATCCTGGGCGAGGGACGGCTGGCGATGGCGCTGATCGACGCGGTGCCCGCCGGGCTGTACGGACGGGCAGCCCTGCAATCGCTGGGCCTGTGGGACGCGGTGCGCGACCGCATCGCCCAGGCCGACAACGTGCGCGCCGCTCTGATGCTGGTGGCGATGCAAGAGGCTCCGCTGGGCATCGTCTATGCCACCGACGCCCTGGCCGACCCCCGGGTTCGCATCGTCGCGAGTTTTGCCGCCGGCAGCCATCCGCCGATCCGCTATCCGGCGGCGATTGTGGCAGGGACGCCCGCGCGTTCGGCTCAGGCGTTTCTCGACTTTCTGCGCGGCCCCGAAGCAGGCGCCGTGTTCCTGCGCCATGGCTTTGGCCTGGCCGGGGCGCAACCGTGACCGACTGGCTGGGCCCCTCGGAATGGCAGGCGCTGGCGCTGTCGCTCAAGGTGTCGTTCTGGTCGACCCTGCTGAGCCTGCCGCCCGGCATTCTGGTCGCCTATGCCCTGGCCCGCTGGCAATTTCGCGGCAAACAGGTGCTGAACGGGCTGGTGCATCTGCCGCTGATCCTGCCGCCGGTCGCGACCGGCTACCTGCTGTTGCTGACGTTTGGCCGGCGCGGCGCCATCGGCGGCTGGCTGGAAGACACGTTCGGGCTGGTGCTGGCCTTTCGTTGGACCGGGGCGGTGCTGGCGGCGGCGATCATGGCCTTTCCGTTGCTGGTCCGGTCACTGCGGCTGGCAATCGAGGCGGTGGATCCGAAACTGGAAGAGGCCGCAGCCACTTTGGGCGCGCCGCGTGTCTGGATCTTTGCCACCATCACACTGCCGCTGATCGGTCCGGGGCTGGTCGCCGGTGCGATCCTGGCCTTTGCCAAGGCAATGGGGGAATTCGGGGCGACGATCACCTTTGTGTCCAACATTCCCGGCCAGACCCAGACCCTGCCCTCGGCGATCTACACCTTTTTGCAGGTGCCGGGCGGCGAGCCCGCCGCGCTGCGGCTGGTGGCGATCTCGGTCGGCGTGGCGATGGCGGCCCTGCTGGTGTCGGAACTGCTGGCGCATCGCGCGGCGCGGCGGGTGGCCGGGGGATGAGCCTGTCGGTCGATATCCGCCACCGTCTGGGCAAGCTGGACCTGCACGTCGCGTTTCAGGCACCGACCGGCATCACCGCACTGTTCGGCCGTTCGGGCACCGGCAAGACCACGGTGATCAACGCCGTGGCCGGTCTGTTGCGGCCCGCCGCCGGCCGTATCACGCTGAACGGCGACGTGCTGTTTGACTCCGGCGCCCGGCTCTCGTTGCCAGTCCACCGGCGGCGCCTGGGCTATGTCTTTCAGGACGGGCGTCTGTTTCCGCATCTGTCGGTGCGCCAGAACCTGACCTATGGCCAGCGTTTTGCCGGCCGCGCGCCGGGGCCGTCGTTGCCCGAGGTCTGCGACCTGCTGGGCATCGGCGATCTGCTGGACCGGCGTCCCGGCGCGCTGTCGGGCGGCGAAAAGCAAAGGGTCGCGATCGGGCGCGCGCTGTTGTCCCGGCCGCGCATGCTGTTGATGGACGAACCTCTGGCGGCGCTGGATTCGGCCCGCAAGGCGGAAATCCTGCCGTTTCTGGAACGGCTGCGCGATCAGACCGAAATCCCGGTTCTGTATGTCAGCCACTCGGTGCCCGAAGTGGCCCGCCTGGCCACCACGGTGGTCGTGCTCGAGGCCGGCCGGGTGGCGCGCGCAGGAGGGGCCGAACAGGTACTGTCCGATCCGGACATGGTGCGCCAGCTGGGGCTGCGCGAGGCTGGCGCGGTGCTGCCCGCGACCGTCACCGCGCATCACGACGACGGGCTGACCGAATTGGCGGTTTCCGGCGGCCGCCTGTTCCTGCCGCGCATGGAGGCCCCGGCGGGAACCCGCACGCGGGTGCGGATCCTGGCGCATGATGTGATCTTGTCGCGCGCCGCGCCGGACGGACTGTCCGCCCTCAACATCTTGCCGGCCCGGGTCATCGCCCTGCGCGATGGCAGCGGCCCCGGTGTCATCGTACAGATGCAGACCGGCACCGACAGGTTGCTGGCCCGGATCACCCGGCGCTCGGCCGCGGCCATGGCGCTGCAAGCGGGCGATGACATTCACGCGGTGGTCAAGTCGGTATCGATCGCGCGTACCGATATCGGCACCAGCTGATCCCGGTCACCGGACGCCCCAGCGCCGATCACATGCCCAGCGCTTCCTTGTACATGTCCAGAATCGCCTCTTCCTCGGCAATGTCGTCCTTGTCGCGCTTGCGCAGCGCGATGACCTTGCGCATCACCTTGGTGTCGTAACCGCGCGCCTTGGCCTCGGCCATCACCTCTTTCTGCTGGTCGGCAATGTCCTTTTTCTCGGCCTCCAGCCGCTCGACCCGCTCGATGAACTGGCGCAGTTCGTTGGCAGTCACACGATAGCTGGTGTCGGTATTCGTATCGCTCATTCGCAGGGCTCCATCGGTGATCGGTTCACAGGAACCAGCGGGATAGCGCCGTGCCCGATGGGCTGCAAGGCGGAATACGCAGCCGTCAGACCTCCCTGCGCCGAAAGCGCCGCAGGCGAACCCGGTTGCACGAGCGCGACCGATCCGCTAGGCGCGATACAGGCAATCGAACTCGGAGAAGGCGATGTTTGAAATGATGATCTGGGCCGGCGCAGCCCTGTCCCTGGTCGGACTTGCAGGTCTTGTCTGGTGCATTCTGCGCGTCGCCAAGGCCCGCCGCGCCAAGCTGAGCGATGCCGAGATGCGCGCCACCCTGCAGGCGGTGCTGCCGATGAACATGGCGGCGCTGTTCCTGTCAGTGATCGGTCTGATGCTGGTGGTGGTCGGGATCATTCTGGGCTAGACCCCGGCCCCGCATTCAGGCCTTTGTCGCCGGACCGGCTCTGTCGGCCTGAACCATCGTCAAACCTGCGCCGGTTCAGACGGGCATGTTGTCAAAACGGGCCTCGATCACCTCTTCGACAAGCGCTGCCTCAAGGCGGCGCAAGCGCGCCGGCACCGGTTCGCCCTGTTCGGCCATCCTGTCCAGAACCCGGGCAAACTGAGGCTGCAGCGCCAGACGCTGATCGGCCGCGGCCCCGGCGATCTGCCGTTCCATGCTTTCCGCAGTCATCTTGAGTTCTTCGTAGGTCATTTGAGTTCTCCCCGTTTGGCCTGCCCTGCCTGCCCCCCGATGGTAACAAAGGCGCGACAGGCATGCCCCCGATCTTGGCTTCGCGGTTCCTGTCTCAGTAAGCATCATAACACAACTTAAAGCAGATTTCACCCGCTGTATAGACTTTTGCACGGGCACTGTTCCGCTGCTTTGACACATATCAAATTCCAAATTCTTCATGAAAAGCTTGAAACATATGCACTAAAAAATATATGTTTCTCGGGAAAGCCGGGAGAACGCCACATGACGCCAGATGTCACAGCCTTTTTCGACGATGCCACAAACACCGTGTCCTACGTGGTCCAGGAACCCCGGGGCCGCGCTTGCGCGATCATCGACAGTGTCCTGGATTTCGATCATGCCTCGGGGCGCACCTGCACCAAATCGGCTGATTCCATCGTGAGCCATGTCCGCGAAAACGCTCTAAAGGCGGAATGGATTCTGGAAAGCCACGTGCATGCCGACCACCTTTCGGCGGCGCCCTACCTGCAGGAACGGCTGGGCGGCAAGATCGGTATCGGCGACCAGATCACGGTGGTCCAGGACACGTTTGGCAAAGTATTCAACGAAGGTACCGAATTTCAGCGCGACGGCAGCCAGTTCGACGCCCTGTTCAAGCAAGGCGACAGTTTTCACATCGGGCAGATGCGCGGCGACGTGCTGCATACCCCCGGTCACACCCCGGCCTGCCTGACCTATGTCATCGGCGATGCCGCGTTTGTCGGCGATACTCTGTTCATGCCCGACTTTGGCACCGCACGCTGCGACTTTCCCGGCGGTTCCTCCGAAACACTATACCAATCGATCCAGAAAATCCTGTCTTTGCCGGACGAGACCCGGATTTTCGTCGGCCATGACTACAAGGCCCCGGGCCGGGATGAATATGCCTGGGAAACCACGGTCGGCGAACAGAAGGCACTGAATGTCCATATCGGACAGGGCCGCAGCGTTGAGGAATTCGTCACGATGCGCGATGCCCGCGATGCCACGCTGGCGATGCCCCGGCTGATCCTGCCATCGCTGCAGGTCAACATGCGCGCCGGCCAGATGCCGCCCGCCGATGACCAGGGCGACGTCTTTCTGAAGCTGCCCATAAACAAGCTCTGAAGGGCCATTAACCCTTTGAACCAGAGGAATTTGGCAACATGCAACAGGATTGGATCTGGGGCCTGCTCGGCGGTGGCCTGATCGGGTTGGGCGCGGCGGTCTACCTGCTGGGTCTTGGCCGCATCATGGGCGCCAGTGGCATCATCGGCGGCTTGGTCGATGGCACCGGACGCAGCACGGCGGCCGAACGGCTGGCCTTTCTGGCGGGCGTCGTTCTCTTGCCGGTCATCCTGACGCCACTCTACGGCGTGGCGATCGATACGCATATCACCGGCAACTGGCTGGTCATTGTGGCGGCGGGGCTGCTGGTTGGCATCGGCACCCGCATCGCCAATGGCTGCACCTCGGGGCACGGGGTCTGCGGCATCTCGCGGTTCTCGCTGCGGGGCATCGTGGCCACGGTCTTTTACATCCTCGCCGGCGGTCTGACCCTGGCTGTGCTGCGCCACGTTCTGGGAGTGATCTGATGCGCATCCTGTTGTCTCTGGTCGCCGGCGCCCTGTTCGGCGCGGGCCTGTTCGTATCGGGAATGACCGATACCAGAAAGGTCCAGGGATGGCTGGACGTTTTCGGCGATTGGGATCCTACGCTGGCCTTTGTCATGGGCGGCGCCCTGCTGCCGATGACCGTGGCGTGGCGGTTGACCGTGGGGCGCAAGCCGATCGCCGGCACGGTCTTTCCGTCCCTGCCACGCGCCGACCTGGACCATCGGCTGATCGTCGGTTCGACCCTGTTCGGCATTGGCTGGGGTCTTGCCGGTTTGTGCCCTGGACCGGCCATCGCCTCGCTCAGTTATGGCGGCGCCGCAGGCTGGCTGTTTCTGGTTTCGATGCTGGCCGGCATGGCGGTGGCGCCGGGAATCGGCTCGCGACTGGACAGGCTGGCGGCGGCGGCGTAAGGAACCGTCATGGAGATACGCGCCCTGTCCCCCCGCTATTCCGTCTCGCCGCAGGTATCGGCCGAGGATATTCCCGCAATGGTTGAAGCCGGGATCACCTTGTTGATCTGCAACCGGCCGGACGAAGAAGTCCCGCCCAGCCATCAGGCGGCAGCCATCGGCCAGGCCGCGCGCGCGGCCGGGCTGCGTTTCGAGGTTCTGCCGCTGACCCATCAGACCATGACGCCGGACAATGTCGCCCGCCAATCTGCCCTGATTGATGGCGCGGATGGACCGGTTCTGGCGTATTGCGCTTCGGGTACCCGCTGTTCGGTGGTCTGGGCACTGGGACAGGCCCCGACCCGGGCGCCCGAGGATATCCTGGCCGCCACCGCCGCCGCCGGATATCAGTTGGACGGTCTGCGTCCGACGCTCGAGCAGCTCCACCGCGCCTGATCCGGGACTGCCGCCGCTGACGGTCAGGCGTGGACATCCAAATCCGGGCCGCAACCCGCGGCGGCCCGACCTGGACGTCCGGCACCAGATTCCTCTGCGGGCTCGCAGATCGCACCAGCCGCGCCGAACCCGGGCCATGCGCGCCCGAAACGGCCAGGGTTTTCGCAGGATCGGCCATGGCAGCCGCCGCAGCGGCAAATTCAGGCCGGACGCGGCGCCGGTTCGTTTCGACAGCACCAGACGTGATACGGTCGGCCATTTCGGGGGACGGTGTTCCGGGTGCAGGGTGCGCGATCAGAGCGAACCGCGGGGCGGCTCGGAGGTCAGGTGCGCAAGGGCCCCTTATGCGGCAGGCCGGATGACAATCGGTATCAATGACGGTCAGTCGATGGTCATCGGCAGGTTGGCGTCATCGCCTGGCGGGTCGGCAGTGTCCTCCGGCGACAGACCGGCCAGCGTCGATATCTCCAGGGCCGCCTCTTCCGGTGTCATTCGAGCTATTCTTTCGTCCGGGTCCTCGACCGGGGCAGTGTCCACCAGGTCGATCGCAGGCCGATCTTCGTTTTCCGCTGCGTCCGGGGCTGGGTGCGCATCGATGGTCATGGTGTCATCGGTCAGTGCGGCCTGTGCCCCGACATCAGCGGCAAAGCCGTTGTGATCCCGCGCGCCGGGCAGCGGCGGACGGGTTTCGTTCAGACGCAGCGCGCGCAACCCGTTGATCTGCCCCAGCCGCCCCACCGAGATCTTCTTGCCGTCGATCGAGACCAGATCGGTGCGATCCAGATGTTCCTGCACCAGCGGCAGCACATCGCCGGGCTGCATCGCGGAAAACTCCGACAGGGACACGCGCAACCTGCAAATGACCGCTGACAGATCGGCCCGGGCCAAGCCGACCGACTGCCCAAGGCTGGGCGCCGCCGCGTCCAGCCCCCGGTCATCTGCCGACTGCATTCCCTCTTCGGGCTCGGGTAGGATCACGCACAGCCCGCCCTGCTGCGGGCCGCCGCCGAATTCCAGCGTCAGGTCGAACACGCGAAACCGGTCCGCCTCCATCGCCAATAGTATCGACCGGGAATCCTCGGCCCGGGCCCCGAAACGGAACCCGGTCAGACACTGGCTGTCCGCCGGATGGTCGGCCAGACCGCTGGCGCGTTTCAACGTGGAATCGATCAGAGGCGCGGCCAGCGCCGCGTCGGTACTGGTAAAGGGACGTTCATCAGGGGCGGCACCGGTCAGCCGGCCCATCGTCTGCTGCTGGATAAGAGCGGTCAGAAACGCCCGATCGACCGTCAGTGCCCCCAATTGTCCGTCCGGGCCATCCAGCATCATCAGCAGCCGGTCATCCGGCAGATGCTTTGCCAGCGCATCCGAATCGATGCGGGCCTGGGTTGCACCGATCACCGACAGCGCCAGATCGAACAGATCGTCCGCCGCCCGCGCCAACCCAAGACGCAAGGCCCCGGCGGCCGACCGGCCGCCGGTGGAACCGCCATCGCGGCTTGCCTGCATCTTGCGCTGCAATCCTGAATTGGACTCAGTGGTTGCCATCGACTCCGACCTGCCCTGCGGGCTCTGCTTGCCTCTGGTCTAGCGCGATGCTGGTTACAATAACCTTTACGGTTCCGATTTTCGCCGCCTACTGGGCCGCCATCTTCCAGGCCGTCGGCAGCACCACGCGAAACGCGCCCCCCTGGCGGTCGGACAGATAGGTCACATTGCCCCCGAGGCGCTGCATGATTTCGCGGCAGATCGCCAGCCCCAGCCCGGCGCCGGCAACCTTTTCACCGCGCAAACGCACGAATTTCTCGAAAATCGTATCCAGCGCATCGTCCGGAATGCCCGGCCCGTTGTCGATGAAATCGATCAACACCTGATCGCCCGCGCGCTGCACTTCGATGCGCAGCTCGGGCTTGTCGGCGGTACAGTATTTCTGAGCATTGGCGATCAGGTTGATAAAGACCTGCGACAACCGGTCCAGATCGGACTGCAATTGCACCGACTCGCGCTTGCGGCTGCGGATTACGGTCAGCGGCCGGTCCGACCCCGACAGGGCCGCGGCCGCGGCATGATCCAAAACCTCGGACAACAGGCCGTAGCGCATGTTCAGACTGACCCGGCCGCTTTCCAGCACGCTGAGATCCAGCAGATCGTTCAGCAGCCGGGTCAGGCGCAGCGACTCGCCGTGAATGATATTGGCGCAGCGCACCTGTTCCTCGGCCTCCAACCCCTCGGTATCGCGCAGAATCTCCGAAAACGCCCGGATCGAGGTCATCGGCGTGCGCAACTCGTGGCTGACCTGGCTGAGAAAGACATCCTTTTGCATCGACAACTGCGTCAGTTTTTCATTGGCCTCCCTTAGTTGGCGCGCGGTGCGGCTCAGTTCGGCGGATTTCGCTTCGAGCTGGCTGGAGTATTCCAGCATCTGCGCGCTTTCATCGGCCACAGCCAGCAGATCCTCGACCGAGACCGATGACCCGCCAACGATCTGTCCCACCATCGCATGCGCCGTGGCCGCGCCCACCAGGCCGGACATTTCCCGTTCCAGCTTTTCCAGAAAGGCCGGGTTGGGTTCGGGCAGATGCCCGGGCGCACCCTGCAATTCGGCCTCGCGCTGAAACAGGTCCTGCGCTTGCCCCGGCCCCAGGATCCGCTGTGCCATGACCATCAGATCCTCGCTGCGGGCCACCGATCCGGTCCAGCCCGGCGCCCCGACCGAATGGTCGAACACATTGACGAACTGCGCGCCCTGCAGGCGTTCCAGCGGCCGCGGCGTGCTGGCCAGCGACATGGTGCAAAAGGCCGCCGCGTTCAGCAGAAGGCTCCACATCACCGAATGCACAAGCGGATCCATCCCATAGCTGCCAAACAGCGCCTGTGGCCGCAGCAGACCGATGCCCAACGGCCCGTTCTGCAGAAAGTCGTCCGGCAGCAGACCGCCGCCCAGCTCCTGCAACAACAGCGTGTAGACCCAGAGCGCAAAGCCGGTGACCAGCCCGAACAGCGCCCCGGTGCGGGTAGCGCCGCGCCAGAACAGGCCGCCGACCAGGGCGGGCAGAATCTGGGCGATGCCGGCAAAGGCAATGAGACCGATCGACGCCAGCGCCGCACCGCCCCCGGACAGCCGGAAATAAAGATAGCCCAAAGCCATGATGGCGACGATCGAAATGCGCCGCGACCGCAGGATCAACCGGCGCACATCGCCGGCAGCCGACGTGCTGTCCGCCTTTGAGGACAGCCAGATCGGCATCACGATGTGGTTGGAAACCATGGTGGAAAGCGCCATCGCGGCCACGATCACCATCGACGTGGCCGACGAGAATCCGCCAAGAAAGGACAGCATCGCCAGGTTTTCCTGCCCCAGGCTCAGCGGGATCGACAGCACGAACAGATCCGGGTTGGCCCCGGCCGGCATGATGTCCAGCCCGACCGCGGCAATCGGCAGCACGAACAGGCTCATCAGCATCAGATAGGCCGGAAAGGCCCAGGCCGCGGTACGCAGGTGGTGTTCGTCGTCGTTTTCCACCACCATCACCTGAAACATGCGCGGCAGGCAGACAAAGGCAGCAGCGGCCAGAAAGGTGATGGTGACCCAGCGCCCGGAATGCACCTGCCATGTGCCCAGCTCCGAAGCATCGATGCGCGCCATCACCGGTTCGATACCGCCGGCGATGCCCCAGACCACATAGATACCGACCGCAAGCAGGGCCACCAGTTTGACGATCGCCTCAAGAGCGACCGCGGTCACGACCCCGTGGTGACGTTCGTTCACGTCCAGATTGCGGGTGCCAAAGAGGATGGCAAAAACCGCAAGCCCACCGGCCACCCAAAGCACGCTGGCGCCCTCGCGATAGACACTATCGGGATCGGCCTCGGAAAAGATCGTAAAAGAAAGCGTGATCGACTGCAGTTGCAGCGCGATATAGGGGGTCACGCCGATCACCGCCAGCAAGGTGACACAGATGGCCAGCGTGTTGGACTTGCCATAGCGCGACGAAATCAGGTCGGCGATCGAGGTCACCCGCTGGCTGCGTCCGATGCGCACCAGCTTGCGCAGCCCCCACCACCAGCCGACCATCACCAGCGTCGGCCCCAGATAGATGGTCACGAATTCCAGTCCCGAGCGGGCGGCATAGCCGACGGCGCCGTAAAACGTCCAGGCGGTGCAATAGATCGACAGGGACAGCGTATAGACCAGCGGCGTGCGCAGCCAGGTGCTGCGCCCCCGCGCCGCCATCCGGTCGGCGACAAAGGCCACCAGGAACAGCAGAACCACATATCCCAGACAGACCAGGACCAGCTGGTTCAGCGACGCCACCTAGCCCTGCCCCGGCCCCTGCGGCCCGTTGCTGCGGGTCCACAGCCGCGCGCTGAGGCCGAACAGGACCATCGCGCCGATCAGCACGGTCCAGCAGAGAAACACATAGATCATCGCATCCGACATCGGCACCGTGTCCCCGTCCGCGCCGGCGGGATCGGCCACGGGCCACAACAGCGGCACCGAAAACAGCAGGACCCCGAACAGGGGCAACAGGCGTGCGGCGTCCATCAGCCGGCGGCGGCGATAGCTCTGGCGTTCCAGAAACACGACCGGTGGCACTGATCCCGGGGCCATGTCCGCACCCGGAACCGACCCTTTCGGGGCCGAATCATTGACGCCAGGATTCATGATCGCGACGCCTGGGCCACCAGATCGCGCACCGCTGTCAGCACTTCGGCATTGGAAAACGGTTTCGTCATGAACCGGCTGACTCCGGCCTTTTCCGCCATCTCGCGGTCGCGCGACTGGCCCCGGGCCGTCAGCATCAGAACCGGCAGACCGGCCAGTTCGGGTATCTCACGCAGTTCGCGCAGCACCTCCATCCCGCTTTTGCCGGGCAGCATCAGATCCAGAATCACCAGATCGGGTTTCGCCGCCTGGATCACCTCGACCGCGTCCGTGCCCTCGATATGCGTGTCGACCGTCCAGCCGCTGCGTGTCAGCAGGAATTTGATTGCTTCGATGATGTTGGGTTCATCCTCGACCAGCAATACATGTCGGCCCATCTGCGCCTACCCTCTCTGCGGCACGCGTCTGCGATCGCGCGTCTGTCTTGTTTTTTTCGGCAAGCTTAAACCTGCCGTGACTGGGCTGTCAAAACCCTTCGCTCAGGATCGAAGGCTCGCGCCGGGCCCGGCAGTCCGAACGCGTGCAGACCCGGCAACTGCCGCCGACGGGTTGTGCGGCGACATCGCCGGCGTCATCGCTGGCCACCGGCAGGATCAGCATGGTCGACTGGTACAGCGGGTCGGCGTCGAATTCCGGCGGCAGGATCGGCTGCGCCACGGCCAGACAATCAAACAACATCGCCGACCGCCCCAGTTGAGAGACCCGGCGGCGGATCGGCACCATCGGCCGGCTGAGGGCGGTAAAGATCGGCCAGAGCGGACAGGACTCGCCAAATCTGGGCAGCGCGAATCCCTCGATCTGCTTGCGAAAGATGATGCTGCCCGAGGCATCGCATACCACCAGGCCCACCTCGCAGGTCAGCACGCCATCAGGCATCGCCGCCAGGCGCCGGAACACCGCCGCCAGGTCCACACCAAAGACGCGGGACAGCGCCATCGGGTCCAGACCGTGACGGCGCAGAGCCGCCTTGAACGCACGCAGAGGCATCGCCCGCGCGTCCTTTACATAGCGCGACAGCACATCGCGGGCGATCACCCGGGCCGCGCGCGATGTCAGCGCATCGGCGTCGCGCACCAGAGCGTCGACATCGGTGCTGGCCTCTTCCAGCGCGGCAAAATGGTGGCCTTCGTCGATGATAAAGGCCTCGACTTCCTCTTGTGGCGCTCCGCGGCGGTCATCGCTGTCGCCGCTTTCGTCGAGATAGGCCACCAGCGCCTTGCTGCTTTCGGCCAGCCGCCGGCTGTCCTCGTTCAGGTTGCGGTGAAACCGGTCGCGCCATTCCTCTTCCAGTTCGCCGGTCTCGGCCAGGATCGACGCGGTCGATCGGATCGCCGCGGCGGTGGACAGAACCTCGTGCAGCGAGGCCGCCAGATGCGGGTCGTGAGTCAACCGGTCCGACAGGGTCTGGACCGTTCTTTCCAGCCAGGCGATACGCCGGTGCTCGCCGGCCAGTACCTCTGCCCAGCCGGGGAACCGCCCGGCAAACTCGTCGGCGCGGTCGACCTCGGCCGCGACGGCCCCGGCATCGGCGGCGGCTTCGCGCAGGGTGGCGATCAGCGCCGCCTCGGCGCCCTGGGTCAGCATCGAGGGCTCGACCCCAAGAACCTGAGCGATATCCAGCAACAGCTTGCCGCCGATTCTGCGCCGATTATGTTCGATCAGATTGAGATAGGACGCTGAGATCCCCACCTGCCGCGCCAGATCGGCCTGACGCAGCCCGGCAATCGACCGTCTTTCTCTTATCCGGCTGCCGGTCAGAGTGTCACGGGGCATGTCGCATTGCGCCTCTTTTCAACAAGTTTTCAATAGCTTCCTGCGACACAGCATAGGGGATCCCGCAAAAGCGCCAAAGCACCTGTTTATTTGTTCAAGGATTTATTGTTCTGTGCAAGGAGCCAATGACGTATTCCGCACCGGCGCGTCGGCATTCGCACCGCGGGCGCCGGACCGATCGCACCGCCTATTCGACGAGATGGGAGAATATCATGTCCAAATCGAACTTCACGCGCCGGAGCGCCCTGCAGACCGGCGTCGCGACGGGGGCCGGACTGGCCCTGCCAACGATCTTTACTGCCACCCGGTCCGCCGCCTTTACCAACGCGCCCACCGGGGACACGGTAACGCTGGGTTTTGGCGCACCGCAATCCGGCCCCTATGCCGACGAAGGCGCCGACGAATTGCGCGCGATGGAACTGGCCGTCGAACATCTGAACGGTGAGACGGACAGCGATGGCGGCATGCTGCCGACCTTTTCCTCGCAGGCTCTGGACGGCACCGGGATCCTTGGCAAGAAGGTTAACTTTGTCACCCGCGACACCGAGGCCGATCCGCAGGTGGCCACTGCGGCGGCCAAGTCGATGATCCAGGACGACGACGCCGTGATGATCGGCGGCGGATCGTCTTCGGACGTGGCCATCGCTGTGCAGAACCTGTGTCAGGAGGCGGGCGTGATCTTCATGGCCGGCCTGACCCATTCCAACGACACCACCGGAAAAGACCGCAAGGCCAACGGCTTTCGGCACTTTTTCAACGCCTACATGTCGGGGGCGGCACTGGCACCGGTGCTGGCAGAGCAATATGGCGCGGACCGCAAGGCCTATCATCTGACCGCCGATTACACCTGGGGCTGGACCCAGGAGGAATCGATACGGGCCGCCACCGAAGCGCTGGGCTGGACGACCGTGGCCGCGGCCAAGACTCCGCTGGAACAGACCGATTTCGCCGCTTTCATGGAACCTGTCCAGGAATCGGGCGCCGATGTTCTGGTGCTGAATCACTATGGCGGCAACATGATCCATTCGCTGACCAGCGCCGTGCAATCCGGTCTGCGCGACAAGCAGGTGAACGGGCGCAACCTGGAGATCGTTGTGCCGCTCTATTCGCGGCTGATGGCGCGCGGGGCTGGCGCCAACGTCAAGGGCATTCTGGGGTCGGCCAACTGGCACTGGTCGCTGCAGGATCCGGGATCGCGCGCCTTTGTAAAGTCGTTTTCCACGAAATACGGCTTCCCGCCCAGCCAGGCGGCGCATACATGCTATGTGCAGACCCTGCTTTATGCCGACGCCGTTACCCGTGCGGGCAGTTTCGACCCCTGTGCGGTCGTCGAGGCGCTGGAAGGGTTCGAGTTCGACGGCCTGGGCAACGGCCCGACCCTGTATCGCGCCGACGATCACCAATGCTTCAAGGACGTGCTGGTGGTTCGCGGCAAAGAGAACCCAACCTCGGAATTTGACATCCTGGAAATCGTCGAGATCACGCCACGGGCCCAGATCGAATATGCGCCCGACAACCCGATGTTCGCCGGCGCCACCCCCGGCAGCTGCAATTCCGGCTCATAGGCCGGGCCGGTGGCGGGTCCGACCCGGTCAGCCATCGCGGCGCGCTCGGTACGGATCGAGAATACCGGCACAAAGTTGCCGTCAATCCACGGCAATTCGACCGCAATACATTCGCAAATTCGCACATTTTGCAGAGCCATGTTTGCGATTTGTTAACCCGAACCGGGCAGGATCGTGATTGGGTGAGGGCTCCAAACCAATTGGAGCAATCAAAATGCAAATCCCCATGGCCTTGCCAATACTGGCACCGCAGCCAACGGGGCATCCGGCTTCTCTGCCGCCGGCCCCGGACAAAGCCAGCGTGGCGCAAAAGGTTGCGCCCTCGTCCCGTGGTGACGCATCGCGCGACGCGCAATCGCGTCACGCCGGATCCGGCGACAGTCAAAAAGCTGCACCGCCATCGGCCATTCAGCGAAAGATCATGGAAATTCTCGAACAGCAGGCCAAAGAGCAGGCCCGCGAGACGGAACGAATCGCCCAGTCCGCTGCAGATGACGAGGCCGACGCCAGGATCCGCGACGACAAGGCTGACGCTGCCGATGCCGCCCGGTCGGATGCTGCCGCCGAGACCAAGACGGCAGAGCCGCCCGTCGCTGCGCCTGCCCAGGCATCCGAACCACCCCGGCCCCGGTCGCAGACTGAAACCCGACCGGCACACGCGGCCGGCGCGGATGCGCGGGCAGCCGAAAGCCGCGAGGCGACCGAGCCGCAGGACTGACCCGCCTGCTCGACCACCCTGCGCCAGGCCCGCCAATGCGCCTGCCAATGCCCGGTCGAGCGGTACAGGGGGCTTCACCACCCCAGGGACAGGAGGCCCCGTGCCGGAACACCGGCCTGTGCGCCCCAAGGTCCCGCGCGGCTATTGCGCCGTCCAACCGCCATCCACCGGGATCGAGGCACCGGTCAGGTTATGCGCCAGCGGGCTGCACAGCCACACGACCAGAGCGCCGAACTCGGCGGGATCGGACACCCGACGGCTGGGCTGTTTTTCCTTCAGCAGGTCGGCGATCACCGCGTCCCGATCCCCGTCGAATGCGGGCAGACGCTCGGCAATCTGCGGCTCGATGATCGCAGTCTGTGTCCAGCCCGGGCAGATGCAATTGACCGTGACCCCCCCGACCGTGCGATCGCCCTGGGCCGCATATTCCAGCGCCGCCACCTTGGACAATCCGATCAACCCGTGTTTCGCCGCCACATAAGGGGCCTTGTTGACGCTGGCCACCAGCCCCTGCACCGACGCGATGTTGACCACCCGGCCATAGCCACGCTCGGCCATCCCCGGCAGCGCCGCGCGCATGGTGTGAAAGGCGGCAGACAGGTTCACCGCCAGAATGGTATCCCAGGTTGCCACCGGCATCTGCGCCAGCGGCGCTGTGTGCTGAATGCCGGCATTGTTGACCAGAATGTCCACCCCGCCCCAGGCCGCGACCGCCGTCATCAGGTCGTCGATCCGATCCGGATCGCGCAGATCGCCCTGGAAAAATTCGGCCTGTGGCGCACCGGCAGCCTTTAGCAGGGCACAGGCCTCTTCGATCTGTGCGTCCCCGGCCAGACCATGCACCGCGATGCGCGCACCGGCCCCGGCCAGGGATTGCGCGATGGCCAGTCCGATTCCCTGCACCGATCCCGTTACCAGCGCGGTCTTTCCCGTAAAATCGGTCATGAGTCTTCCTCCAGCTTCTTGCGCAGCTCGGTTTTGAGCACTTTTCCATAGTTGTTCTTGGGCAGTTCGGTGACGCGGATATAGCGGCGCGGCCGCTTGAACCGCGCGATATTCTCGATGCACAGCCGGTCCAGGTCGTCCCACACCGCTTCGCCGACGATAAAGGCCACAACGGCTTCGCCCCATTCCGGATGCGGCTGACCGACCACCGCGACTTCGCGGACCGCGGGATGGGTCAGCAACACCTCTTCGACCTCGCGCGGATAGATGTTCGACGCCCCCGAGACGATCAGATCCTTGGAGCGGTCCTGAAGAGTCACATAGCCGTCCTCGTTCATGAACCCCATGTCGCCGGTCATCAGCCAGCCGTCGATCATCGCCTTTTCGGTGGCTTGCGGATTGCGCCAGTAGCCGGGCATCACCAGATCGCCGCGCACCATGATCTCGCCATGGGTGCCGGCGGGCACCGGGTTGCCGGCGGCATCGCCGATCTGCACCTCGACCGGCGACTGCGCCCGGCCGACGCTGGACAGGCGCTGTCGCCAACGCGGGTGGCTGCGGTCGGTGACGTCGTGGCGCGACAGCGCGGTGATGCCCATCGGACATTCGCCCTGGCCATAGATCTGCACAAAGACCGGGCCGAACTGATCGACCGCCGCGATGATGTCGGCCGTGTACATGGGCCCGCCGGCATAGACCACGCTGCGCAGCCCCGCACCGGTTTCGCCGGTGGCCTTCGCCACCTCGGTCAAACGCTTGACCATGGTCGGGGCGGCAAACATCTGCACCCGGCCGAAATGGCGCGCCAGCTCGAAAATCTCGGCTTCGTCGAAACTGCCGGAAACAGAACAGACATGGCGGGCGCCGTTCAGCACATGGACCATGTTGTACAGCCCCGCACCATGGCTCATCGGTGCCGCATAGATCACCGTATCGTCGGGGTCGACCGTTTCGACATCGCTGACATAGGCCAGCGACATCAGGGTCAGCATGCGGTGGGTGATCATCACCCCCTTGGGCCGTCCGGTGGTGCCAGACGTATAGAACAGCCAGGCCAAATCCTGCGGTGCCCGATGCGCGGGCGCGGCCAGCGGCGTGCGGGTCAGGGCCGCGGCGTGGGCTTGCTCGCCCATGGCAATGATATCGCAAACCGCCGGTTCGGCACCCAGTGCCCTTGCCTGGGATGCGCTGGCAAAGACCAGACGGGTCCCGGAATCCGCCAGGATAAAGGCGGCTTCGCGCCCATGCAGCTTGGCATTGATCGGCACGACAGCGGCCCCGGCATACCAGATCGCATATTGCACGATCAGATAGTCCGGGCCATTGCGCATGAAAATGCCGACCCGGTCGCCGGCGACGACACCCTGTTCGCCCAGCCAGGTCGCGATCCGCGCCGCGCGATCATGAAAGCCGCCGTAATCCGCCGCCAATTCGCGCCCCTGAAACAACGCCGGTCGCTGCGGGTGCAGCTGCGCCTGACGATGCAGCCAGTTGCCGATATTCATACCATTCCCCCCTGTCTCTGCCCGACACTATGCGGCAAAATTGTCAGGTATCAAATCCGCGTGGCGCATTCGCACCGCAGGCGCAACGACGCTTTTCTCTGGCCGCACCATGCCCTATAAGCGCCGGTACAGAAAATCCCGCGCGACAGACGGGCACAGCGGAACCGGTCGAGGACATCATGACAGACACCAAACACGAGTCGGACGTGGCATTCATCAGGGCGCTGGCCGAATTGCTGCAGGAAAACGATCTGACGGAATTGCAGGTAAAGCGCGACTATGGCGAAGATGACAGCCTGAATGTGCGGGTCAGCCGCGCCGCGCCGGCCACAGTACCGGTCGCCGTACCCGCCGCGCCGGCAGCGGCAGCGGCCGCCCCCCCCACCGCCGCAGCCGCACCGGCCGCGCCGGCCGACAGCGAAGACCCGGCCAGCCATCCCGGCGCCGTCCTGTCGCCGATGGTCGGCACCGTCTACATGCAGCCGGAACCGGACTCGCCCGCCTTTGTCAGCGTCGGCGCAAACATCAGCGAGGGCGACACCCTGCTGATCGTCGAGGCCATGAAGACGATGAACCACATCCCGGCGCCAAAGTCGGGCATTGTGAAACGCATCCTGGTCGAGGATGGCGCGGCTGTTGAATATGGCACGCCGCTGGTCATCATCGAATAGGACGTGCAAATGTTTGACAAGATCCTGATCGCCAACCGCGGAGAGATCGCCCTGCGTGTGGTCCGCGCTGCGCGGGAAATGGGCATTGCCACGGTGGCGGTGCATTCCACCGCCGACAGCGACGCCATGCATGTGCGCATGGCCGACGAATCCATCTGCATCGGCCCACCGCCCAGCCCACAGAGCTATCTGTCTATTCCCGCCATTATCTCGGCCTGCGAGATCACCGGTGCGCAGGCGATCCACCCGGGTTATGGATTCCTGTCGGAAAACGCCAAATTCGTGCAGATCGTCGAGGATCACGACCTGACCTTCATCGGCCCCACCGCCGAGCATATCCGCATCATGGGCGACAAGATCACCGCCAAGGACACGATGAAGGCACTGGGCGTGCCCTGCGTACCGGGCAGCGAGGGCGGCGTTCCCGACCTGGAAACCGCCCGCAAGATCGGCGACGAGATCGGCTATCCGGTGATCGTCAAAGCGACCGCCGGCGGCGGCGGCAAGGGCATGAAGGTCGCCAAAACCGCCATGGACATGGAAAAGGCATTCCAGACCGCGCGCGCCGAGGGCAAGAGCAACTTTGGCAATGACGAAGTCTATATCGAGAAATACCTGACCACGCCGCGCCATATCGAGCTCCAGGTCTTTGGCGACGGTCGTGGCAACGCGGTGCATCTGGCCGAGCGGGATTGCTCGTTGCAGCGTCGCCACCAGAAAGTGTTCGAAGAGGCGCCGGGTCCGGCCATCAGCCCCGAGGAACGCGACCGCATCGGCAAGATCTGCGCCGACGCGGTGGCCAAGATCAACTATATCGGCGCCGGCACCATCGAGTTTCTCTATGAGAACGGCGAGTTCTATTTCATTGAGATGAATACCCGCCTGCAGGTGGAACACCCGGTAACCGAAGGCATATTCGGCGTCGATCTGGTGCGCGAACAGATCCGCGTGGCCGCCGGACTGCCGATGTCGTTTGCTCAGGACGACCTGCAGATCAACGGCCATGCGATCGAGGTGCGGATCAACGCCGAGAAACTGCCGAATTTCGCCCCCTGCCCCGGCCGGATCACCCAGTATCACGCCCCCGGCGGGCTGGGGGTGCGGATGGATTCGGCCCTGTATGACGGCTATTCCATTCCCCCCTATTACGACAGCCTGATCGGCAAGCTGATCGTGCATGGCCGCGACCGCAAAGAGGCCCTTGCGCGGCTGAACCGAGCCCTGGGAGAGCTGATCGTGGACGGGGTCCACACGACCGTTCCGCTGTTTCACGCGTTGTTGCAGGAACCGGACATCCACAGCGGCGGATACAATATCCACTGGCTCGAGCGCTGGCTGGAAACCCATCTGGCCGACGGCTAGCCTGATCGTGCCACGGGTATCCAACAGCTGAACCGGGGTCCGGCAAATGCAATTGACTCCGGACATGCTGTTGCGCGGCTACGCCATCGGGATTTTCCCGATGGCCGAGCATCGCGACGACGCCGAGATTTTCTGGGTCGATCCGCAACGGCGCGGTGTTCTGCCGCTGGACAGGTTCCACATCTCGCGCTCGCTGCGGCGGCGGCTGCGCAAATGCGGGTTCACCATCACCATCGACCGCGATTTCATCGGCGTTCTGGATGGCTGTGCCGACCGCGCCGAGACCTGGATCAGCACCGAAATCCGCAGCCACTACATCGCGCTGCATGCGGCCGGCCACGCCCATTCACTGGAGGTCTGGGAGGGCGATGAACTGGTCGGCGGCGTCTATGGCGTGGCGATCGGGGCCGCGTTCTTTGGCGAAAGCATGTTCTCGCGCCGCCGTGACGCCTCGAAGATCGCGCTGGCCTATCTGGTCGACCGGCTGGTGCAGGCGGGTTTTCAACTGTTCGACACGCAGTTTCTGACCGAACACCTGGCGTCGCTGGGAGCCACCGAAATCACCCGCGCCGAATATCACCGCCGCCTGGACCGGGCAATTGTCAAGACCGCGCACTTCTCGGCCCCGCCGGTGCCTGGCGCCTATGAGGTGATACAGCGCAACAGCCAGACGTCATAGCGGCTGTGATCCAGCGCGTTCAGCGCCGGAGACGAGGCGATCATCCAGCCCTGAAACCGGATTTCTCGCTGGCCAGTATCGCGGATCGTCAGAAAACCAAAGGCGTCGCCGGTGGGGTTGTCGGCCGGATAGCGGCAATCGGCCAGTTCCACGGTCAGCCCGAACAGTTCGGTCAGACCGCCCGTTGGCACCTCCAGGTCGATGGTCTGCCCGTTGACCTTGTCCAGACCGCGCAGCACGGCGCCGAGACCCGAGGTGGCATCTTGCTGCGCGCCAGTCGCAGAGCCCAGGCCGATCGCCAGCAGCGCCGCTGTGGCGATGTTGCGGATCACTCCTCGTCTCCGCTGCCCGCGACGAACTTGATCAGCAGCGAAATCAGGCTAACCGCACCCTGGGTATCGTGAATCTCGTCTCCCGGTTCGAAATAGAATTCCGACCCGCCCGGCACGATCTCGACGAAATTTCCGCCCAACAGGCCCTCGGACGCGACGATAACGGCGCTGTCATCGGGCACGTCGATGCCGTCGAGCACGGTGAACCGGGTATCGGCGCGATAGGTCTGCGGGTTCAGGTCTACGCCGGTCACTGTGCCGATCTTGACACCGGCAAGACGCACATCGGTGCCCACGGTCACGCCTTCGAGCGAGCGGAAACTGGCGTTCAGCTCATAGCCGCCGGTCCGGGCCGACAGGCCGGTCGCCTGACCGGCATAAATGGCAAAGGCCAGGGCGCCGGCAAGAACCGCCCCCCCGACCAGTACTTCGGTGGAATTATGCGACATTGCGCGCTCCGTCCTGATGGGACTGCTATTTCGGGCTCCACGCCTCGTAGTCCCGGCGCGGCGCGGGTTCGGGACGGCGCAGCGATCCGGCCGGGGCATAGGCCAAGGCTGTTCCGGTCAGGTTTTCCTGATGCGGCTTTTCCCAGGGCTTGTGCGCCAGCGGCTTGTCCGTGGGCGGCTCGTCCCAGGTGCGATGCAGCCAGCCATGCCAATCCGGGCTGATCCGGCTGGCCTCGACCTCGCCGTTGAAGATGACCCAGCGCTGGCTGTCGTCGGCATTGCGATAAAAGACGTTGCCCTGATCGTCCTCGCCCACCTTGACGCCCTTACGCCAGGTAAAGATCTGCGTGTTCAGGGTCTGCCCGTTCCACCAGGTCACGGCGCGCAAAAGAGAATTCAGGATGCCCATGGCTGTCTCCGGTTAGCTTACAGACCGATATGACGCAATTCGCGTCCAAGGTCCAGATACCGATGCGTCGCAGTGGCCCTGCATTCGCCGGGCCGGCCCAAAGATGCCACAGCATCGCGCCCAAAAGCGCCATTCTATCGCCCGTTTCCTGCGGCAATCAGGTGGAAACGGAATACATGAGGCACTGGATGAAACAACTCGTGATGATCTTTACGGCCGGCGTGGCGGCCCTGGGCTGGGTGCTGATGCAGGACGCCGCCCCGGCACCGGAACAAACTGCCCCGTCGATCCGAATGGCGGCGGGCGGCGCAAAATTCGTCCGTACCACCAAAGGCGACACCCGGCCCGGGTCGCAGAGACCGGCCAAGGAGATGCCAGCGGGCGTGGTCGATCTGATGGGCGCGCCCGCGAAACCCAGCAGCGGGCTGGACCTGTCCGACCTCAAGAACCGTCAGCGCAGCGAGGCCGCCGGGATCGTGACCCAGCGGCACGGATCGGCTTCGCTGCCGCGCCACAATGACGTGCCGCGCATGGATGGCATGCGGATGGACTGAACAGGCCTATGCGGGCAACAGCGCCGTGACCTCGATTTCGATCCGGTATTTCGCATCGATCAGGCCGCATTCGATCATCGTCGCTGCGGGCGGGTTGGCACCAAAGGCTTCGCGCAGCAGCGGCCAGCAGGGTTCGAATTCGCCGCGATCCGGCAACATGTAGGTGACCCGCACGACGTCCGATAACCCGGCCCCGGCCCGGGTCAGGGCCGTCTCGATGGTCGTCAGGATCGCGCGGCACTGGGCCACCACATCCTTCCCCTCGCCCACCGTACCGGACACATGCACGAACCCGCCCGCGACCACGGCCCGGCAATACCCCACCCGTGCCTCAAAAGGACTGGCCGAGGAAATACGATCGATCATTCCGGGTTATCCGGCGGACACAGAATCCTTCTCGGCGTCCGCGTGGATCATCAGCGGCGCCGCATCCGAGACCACCGCCTCTTCGTTGACCACCACCTTGGTGACGCTGTCCAGGCCCGGCAGGTCGAACATCGTGTCCAGCAGGATATCTTCGAGGATCGAGCGCAGGCCGCGCGCGCCGGTCTTGCGTTCGATGGCGCGCTTGGCAATCGCCGTCAGCGCATCTTCGGTGAACTGCAATTCGGTATCTTCCAGCTCGAACAGGCGCTGATACTGTTTGACCAGCGCGTTCTTGGGTTTGGTCAAAATGGTGACCAGCGCGTCCTCATCCAGATCCTCGAGCGTCGCCAGAACCGGCAGACGGCCGACGAATTCCGGGATCAGACCGAATTTCAGCAGATCCTCGGGCTCGAGCTCGGTAAAGATCTCGCCGACGCCGCGTTCGTCATTGTCGCGCACATCGGCGCCGAACCCCATGGCGCTGCCCTTGCCGCGCTGCGCAATGATCTTGTCCAGCCCGGCAAAGGCGCCGCCGCAGATGAACAGGATATTGGTGGTGTCCACCTGCAGGAATTCCTGCTGCGGATGCTTGCGCCCGCCCTGTGGCGGCACGCTGGCGACGGTGCCTTCCATCAGCTTCAGCAGCGCCTGCTGCACGCCCTCGCCCGACACGTCGCGGGTGATGCTGGGGTTTTCCGACTTGCGGGTGATCTTGTCGACCTCGTCGATATAGACGATGCCGCGCTGCGCGCGTTCGACATTGTATTCCGACGATTGCAGCAGCTTGAGGATGATGTTCTCGACATCCTCGCCGACATAACCCGCCTCGGTCAGCGTGGTGGCGTCGGCCATGGTAAAGGGCACGTCCAGGATGCGCGCCAGGGTCTGCGCCAGCAGCGTCTTGCCGCAACCGGTCGGACCGATCAGCAGAATGTTGGATTTCGCCAGTTCGATGTCACTGCCGGCCTTCTGCGCGTGGTTCAGCCGCTTATAGTGGTTGTGAACCGCCACCGAGAGCACCTTTTTGGCATTGGCCTGACCGATCACGTAATCGTCCAGCACCTCGCAGATGTCCTTGGGCGTGGGCACGCCATCGGTGGCCTTGAGACCCGACGCCTTGGTTTCCTCGCGGATGATGTCCATGCACAATTCGACGCATTCATCACAGATGAATACGGTCGGGCCCGCAATCAGCTTGCGCACCTCATGCTGGCTCTTGCCGCAAAAACTGCAATAGAGCGTGTTCTTGCTGTCACCGCTTGAGTTCGTCGCCATGGTCAACCTTTCCGGCTTCGATTTACAGTCGCCCTGTCAGGAACAGAGCCAGTGCCCCCACCTATGCGCAGCTTAGGGCAGCTATCCGGGCACCACAATCGCAAAACGCCCTGTGCCGGACCGGCGCGACCTTCGGTCAGCAGGCCCCCGCGGCCGGTATCAGTCGGCGCTGTCGTCGCCCTTGTCGCGACTGGCGACGATCTCGTCGATATGGCCCCAATCCTTGGCCTCTTCGGGGGACATGAAATTGTCGCGATCCAGCGCCTTTTCCACGGCTTTCTTGGTCTGGCCCGTGTGCTTGACATAGATGTCGTACAGCCGGTCCTTGAGTTTCTGCGTTTCGGCCGCGTGGATCATGATGTCGCTGGCCTGACCCTGATAACCGCCACTGGGCTGATGCACCATGATCCGGCTGTTGGGCAGGCTGAACCGCATCCCCGGCTCGCCCCCTGCCAGCAGAACCGACCCCATCGACGCCGCCTGGCCAATGCACAAGGTGCTGACCTTGGGTTTGATGTATTGCATGGTGTCATAGATCGACAGGCCCGAGGTCACGACACCGCCCGGCGAGTTGATGTACAGGCTGATTTCCTTGGACGGGTTCTCGGCCTCCAGATGCAGCAGCTGCGCCACGACCAGATGGCTCATGCCATCATGGATCGGGCCGTTGATAAAGATGATGCGTTCCTTCAGCAGGCGCGAAAAGATGTCATAGGCGCGTTCGCCGCGGCTGGTCTGTTCGACCACCATCGGGACGAGCGTGTTCATGTAGGTTTCAGTGGGATCAAACATCTGTGCCTGCCTGCTGTTCTGGATGGATCGGGACCATACCCGGTGATGCGTTATCAGAGTCTTAGTGTCGCCAATGGGGGGCCGCAAGAGCGCCGGTTGAATTTGCGGCGGACGGGGTCAACCAATGGGCTGGCCGCCGGGGCAAGGCGGGTGCTTGTGCGCAAAACACATTCAGATTATGATATACAGCAGAACCACATGGCACACCCCCGCCAACAGACTGGGAAACCGGACCATGGCACACCCGAAACACGCCCCCGACCTGTCCGAAAAGGACCTGGACGAGATGGTTGAAAACGCCACCGCCGCATCGCATTTCCTGAAGGCGATCAGCCACGAGGGGCGGTTGATGATCCTGTGCCATCTGGTGTCCGGCGAGAAATCGGTTACCGAGTTGGAGGCCTTGCTGTCGGTGCGCCAGGCTGCGGTTTCGCAGCAGCTTTCGCGCCTGCGGCTCGAAGGTCTGGTAACGCCGCGCCGGGACGGCAAGGCGATCTATTACCGGCTGGCCGACGACCGCCCGCGCCGCATTCTCGAAGTGCTCTACGATCTGTTCTGCGCCACAAAACGCTGAAACCGTCCCTGCACAGCCCGGCGCAAATCCCACCGCAGCGGCCCGCGCGCCTGCCGGCGGCGCTGTGGGTTGCGCATTCAGGCAGACCCGGCGAAATGCACAAAGCTAAGCGCGGTTTCATTTTCCCGTTACAGGCAGAGGTCTATGTGCCCCCACTCAACAGCATTGACGAGTCGCATCACCGCGACACCAAGGAGAGAGCCCATGGACCGCAAGACCATCCTCGACGACCCCGAAATCGGCAACAAGGCCGAAGCCTTTGAGGCGTTTGACGATATTCCCACCAATCCGAATCTGGGCCGCACTCTTGGCGATGTGGTCAACGCCCGCTATGGCCGCCGCGACCTGCTGCGCGGCATGCTGGGCGTGACGGCGTCGACCGCGCTGTTTGGCACATCGGCGATGATCGCACCGCGCCAGGCCGCCGCCGTCACCGGCAGCCGCTATGTGTTCGACGAACTGACCTGGGGCAATGACGAAACCCACCACGTCGCGCCGGGCTATGACGCCGATATCCTGCTGCGCTGGGGCGATCCGATCACCGCCACGGCCCCGGAATTCGACGTGATGAACCAGACCGCCGAGGCGCAATTGCAGCAGTTCGGCTATAACAACGACTATGTCGGGTTCTGGCCGCTGACCGAAGATGGCAGCCGGGGCGTATTGTGCGTCAATCACGAATACACCAACGAAGAGGTCATGTTCCCGGGGCTGGGCCGTCAGGACAAGGCCGATTTCGCGGGCATGACCCGCGAACTGGTGGATATCGAGATGGCCGCGCATGGCGGCTCGGTGGTGGAAATCGCCCGGGGGGACGACGGCAAATGGGCGCTGGTGCGCGACAGCAGGTTGAACCGCCGCATCACGCCGCTGACCACCGAGATGGCCATCGACGGTCCCGCCGCCGGTCATGCACGTATGCAGACCGCCGCCGACCCGACCGGCCAGACGGTGATCGGCACCCTGAACAACTGCGCCGGCGGCATGACACCCTGGGGCACCTATCTGATGGCCGAAGAGAACTTTCACGGCTATTTCTGGACCGACGCGCTGGATGCGGAGGGCAGGCCGGACCTGTCCGCCCAACCCGAAGCCGCCAGCCTGAAACGCTATGGCGCGCCGGGGCGCTGGTATGCCTGGGGCAAGCACCACGACCGCTTCAACATCGACAAGGAACCCAACGAGATCAACCGGTTCGGCTGGATTGTCGAAGTCGATCCGCTGGACCCGACCGCCAAGCCGGTCAAGCATACCGCTCTGGGCCGGTTCCGCCACGAAGGGGCGGAAACCACCGTCTCGCCCGAGGGACATCTGGTGGTCTATTCCGGCGACGACAACCGGTTCGACTATCTGTACAAATACGTCTCGGCCGGCACCGTGTCCGAGGACCGCGCCGCCAATTCGGCGCTGCTGAGCGACGGCACGCTATATGTTGCGCGCTTTGATGCCGATGGCAGCATCACCTGGATGCCGCTGGTGCATGGCACCGGTCCGCTAACCGCCGAGAACGGCTTTGCCAGCCAGGCCGATGTGCTGATCGACACCCGACTGGCCGCGGACGCGCTGGGGGCGACGCCGATGGACCGCCCCGAAGACGTGCAGCCGCGCGGCGACGGCACCGCCTATGTCATGCTGACCAACAACACCCGGCGCAAACCCGACCAGGTCGATGCCGCCAACCCGCGTGCCGACAGCAGCTTTGGCCATATCATCGAGATCAAGGAAGCCGCCGGCGATCACGCGGCCACTACCGGCACCTGGTCGATCCTGGTGAAATGCGGTGATCCGGCGGTGACAGAAGTCGGTGCGCACTGGAACCCGGAAACGTCTGAAAACGGCTGGTTCGGGTCGCCCGACAACGCCGCTATCGACGCCGAGGGCCGGCTGTGGGTCAGCACCGATCAGGGCAGCAAATGGGGCAAGACCGGCAAATCCGACGGTCTTTACGCCCTGGAAACCGAAGGCCCGCTGCGCGGCCATTCGCAATTGTTCTTCCGGTGCCCGGTCGGCGGCGAAATGTGCGGGCCCTATTTCACCGGAGACGGCGAAACCCTGTTCGTCGCGGTCCAGCACCCGGGCACCGATGGCACCAAGGACCTGAAAGGGTTCGAGCGCGCCTCGACCTTTGAAGACCCCGCCACCCGCTGGCCCGATTTCGACCCGGCCATGCCGCCGCGCCCCGCCGTGGTGGTGATCACCCGGCAGGGCGGCGGCCGGATCGCCGTCTGATCTTGCCTAGGGACAGCGCGCCTGGCCCTCGGCCAGACCGCGCAGCAGCTGGACATGCAGGCCCGGCCCGATGTCCAGACTGCTGCCCATCGGGTCCAGCGTGCCGAATCGCAGGCCGCCGTTACTGGCGGCGGCCTGCAGCAGGCGGTCGTCGAATTGCGGTTCGGCAAAGGCGCAATGCACCTCCCGGGCCGCGATCTCGCGCCGCAACCGTGTCAGCCGCGCCGGGCTGGCATCCGTGGCATCGCCCAGCCGCACCGCCCCAGCAAAGGTCAGACCGAACTGGGCCTCGAAATACCGATAAGCATCGTGAAAGGTCACATACGACCAGGCCTTGACGTTCTCGGGTCCAGCCAGGCATGCGGATCCAGTCCGTCCTGAACGGCATGTCCGTCGCCCGCACCGGGCCTTTGCGCGCCGGTCCGGTCCATATCCTCGTGCCCGCGATCGTCGTGATCATGACTGCCATGAGCGTCGCCGTCATGGTCCGACCCGTCATGCACACAATCGTCCGGACCCTCGCGCAGCGCCAGGACAAGGGTGCCCTGCGCCGACAACCGCGACAAGGTCTGTGCCTTAGGTGCAAGCGTCACCAGAGCGCTTTGCATCCAGGGAGTCAGCTGCGGCACCACCCAGATCACCAGATCGGCCTGCTGCAGCGCGCGCCTGAAGGGACGCAGCGCATAGCTGTGCGGCGAGACCGTCGGCGCCACCACCAGACCGGGCTGACCGACCCCGGCCATGTCCCGCGCGGTCAGCGCGTGTACCGGCGCGATATCGACCGCCACCCGTGGCGGATCGGCCAGAAACGGCGTGGCAAGACTCGCGGCAGGAGCCAGGGCGGCAAACAGGGAACGGACTGGGATCACAGCAATACTCGTTTGTTAAGATGGCTGATCAGGAATTGCCTGATAAGCGTAAGGTTATCACATATTATTAGCCAACCACGGAACAGGAGGCGTAGTGACCGCCATCGGCTTGGAAACCCACGATCACACGCATTGCATCAAGGACTCGCTGCAGGCGGCGGAAACCCGATGCGCGCGGGAAAAGCTGCAATTCACCCCGGTCCGGCGCAGGGTGCTGGAAATCCTGCTGCAGCGGCACCGGGCACTGGGGGCTATGACATCCTGGCGGTGCTGGCTGACGAAGAGTTGGGCGCGCAGCCGCCGGTGGCCTATCGGGTGCTGGATTTTGTGGTGCACCACGGGCTGGCACACCGGATCGAGCAGTTGAACGCCTATACGGCCTGCGCCCATCTCAACCGCGATCGCGTGCCGGCCTTTCTGGTCTGCCGCCTGTGCAAGGCAGTGGCCGAGGCGGAAACCGAACTGACCCCGGGGCCGGCTGGGCCGCGCGGCGCGCAGCAGCGGCATTGTCATCGAACGAATCGCGGTCAAAGCCGAAGGGCTGTGCCCGGCCTGCACCGGCGTCGCGCCATGAGCATACCGCCTGTCCCGCCCCTGATCGAGACCCGCGATCTGGACATCGTGCAGGGCGGTCGCACGATCCTGAAGGACGTCAATCTGGCCATTGCGCCGGCCGAGATCGTCACCATCGTCGGCTCCAACGGCTCGGGCAAATCGACCCTGCTGCGCGCCCTGATCGGGGCCCTGCTGCCAGCCCGCGGTCTGGTCCGTCGGGCGCCGACCCTGCGTATCGGCCATGTGCCGCAGAAACTGGCAATCGACGGCGCCCTGCCGATGACCGTGCGCCGCTTTCTGTCGCTGCCCCGGCGCATCAGCGACGCCGACGCGGCCCGAACCCTTGAGCGGGCCGGCGCCCCGAAGCTGGGGCAGCGGCAGATGGTGGATCTGTCCGGCGGCCCGTTTCAGCGCGTGCTGCTGGCCCGGGCCCTGCTGGAAGCACCGCAGCTGTTGCTGCTGGACGAGGCGACCCAGGGGCTGGGTCAACCCCGTGCGGCCGCCTTTTTCCGGCAGATCGAACAGGCGCGGCGCGATCTGGGCTGTGCCGTGGTGAGGGTCAGCCACGATCTGCACGTGGTGATGGCCACCTCGGACCGGGTGCTGTGCATCAACGGCCATATCTGTTGCAAAGGTACGCCGGAAATCGTCGCCGGCGCGCCGGAATACCGCGCCCTGTCGGCACCGGTACCAAGGGCGCGCTGGCGCTGTACCGGCACGAGCACAGCCCTACGCATCACCACGGCCACCATGACCATCAGGATTTGACCTGATGCTAACGATTTCCTGATCCGCGCGGCCCTGGCCGGGCTGGGCGTGGCGCTGGCCGCCGCCCCGCTTGGCTGTTTCGTGGTCTGGCGGCGCATGGCCTATTTCGGCGAGGCGACCGCACATGCGGCGATCCTGGGCGTGGCGATGGCGCTGGCCTTTCACCTGCCGGTGCTGCCCTCGGTGCCGGTGGCGGCGCTGGTGATGGCCGTGACGGTAAACGCCCTGACCGGGCGCGGCCATGCCATAGACATCGTGCTGGGAGTCATGGCCCATAGCGCTGGCCTTTGGCCTGGTGGCGATCGCACTTCTGGCGGATGTGCGGCTGGACCTGACGGCCTTTCTGTTCCGAGATATCCTGGCTGTGAGCAAGGAAGATCTGGCGGTGATCTGGGGCGGGGCTGCTGTGGTTCCGGGACTGATGGCCTGGCGCTGGTCGGCGCTGTTGACGACGACGCCGAACCCGGACCTTGCCCGCGCCGTCGGGCTGGCGCCGCAGCGCGAGGAATTCGTCATGACGCTGGCTCTGGCGACCGTGGTGGCCGTGGTGGCCGTGGCGATCAAGGTGGTCGGCATTCTGCTGATTGCCGCATTGCAGGCTATTCCGGCGGCCGCAGCCCGCCCCCTGAGCGGACCGCCCGAAACGATGGCGGCCGGTGCCGCGCGCATCGGCACAAGCTCGGTTCTGGGCGGCCTGTGGTCGGCCCTGATACTGGATACACCGGGCGGACCCGGCATCGTCTGCGTGGCCGCTCTGCTATTTCGCGCCGCAACGCTGGTCAGAGCGGTACGTGGCCGGGTTAGGCGCTGGCCGCGTCAAGATAGATCGTCAGGCCAAACACCAAGAACGCCGCCGGAAACGCCAACCGGCTGATGCGGTCCATCCGGTTTGCCAGCCCCCCGCGCCCCTGCCGCACCAGAAACCCGGTGGTCAGCGAATGCAGCAAGCCGGCGAACACGAACAGTGTTGCACCCGCAATAAACCGGTCCAGAATGGTGAAATAGGCCAGCTTTGGCAAAAGGTTGGTCGTCGCGAAAATGAACGCGATCATCGTCAGCACCGATGTCGTGCTCAGGCCGATCTGGGTGCTGAACTGGGACGGATCGATCCAGAACACGCTCCAGGACATGAACACGATCAGGGTGATCGGCAACAGAATCTTCCAGATGTAATAGCCAAGGTAACGCTCTGCCGAAATGTTCAGATCGAACCCGGCCCGAACCTGCTGCAACGCCGGAATTTCGACCTGCGACAGGCTGGCGTCAACACCCAGAATCCGCCAGTCAGAGATGTTCAGCGGCGTGGCAAGACCGGTAAAGGTCTCGTCGATGCGGTATTCCAGCTTTTCCAGACTCCAGTCCAGCGGATAGAAATGCAGCGTGATGACCTGCGTTTCAAACGGAAAATTCTCCAGCGAATGATAACTGGAAAAAGTGCCTGACGAACGCTGCAAATACACCACTTCTCCGCCCTTGGTCACGCTGGCGACATGGGGGAAACGGTCGAATATCCGACCGGAATTCTTCAGCATCATGTTGGGAAACCAGATGTCCGAGATGGACAGTTTGCAGCCCGCCCAATCCGCAAGCCTGGGATCGGTCCAACTCATCCGGACCGCGACATCGACCGTGATGGTCTGGTTGACGTCGTCGATATCCAACAAATCGACGACCCGCATCCCCAGCGAGACCTGGGTCGGCGGCCCCGAACCGCCGGGCCGCACATCCGTCGGGTACCCGGGCGGCGCACAGGCCGCGGCACCGGATTGCGCGAACGCCACAGGGGCATTCCCCGCCAGGGCCAGCACCAGGCCGACCAGCACAGCGATCACAACGTGCCTCACGAGCGGCTTCCCCGCTGAATCCCCATGTCGTTCCCCCCACGATTTCTGCGCCCCGCGCGGCGGATGCCTACTTTGCCCTCCCAGCTTGGACGAAAGTTGGCAATCAAGGCAAGGTCGATGCCGGCACTGCGACATGGCGACCGCCCGTGCCTGCCATCCGTCGCGGACAATCTTGTCCGGCGGCTGGGCATCGGGCTGCTCGGTCGTAGCCGGCGCAAAAGGGGGCCACGCCGGCCGGCAAAACGGCGCTCCCGGAATCTCCCGGCAGCGCCGTCCTGGACAGCGAAAATCTGATCGTCGCGGTCCGGCAAGAAGGCCGGTTTCGTGTCGATCAGCCCTTATACGGCATCGGCATTGGCCCGCGACAGCACGCTTGCCGGACGCGCCTTTGCCAGCGCCGCCGTCAGCATGCCGGCGATCGCGGCTTTCAGCACATCACCCGGAATGAACGCGGTCACCAGCGCCGCGGATTCCGCCAGCGTCTTGTCCAGCGTGATCGACAGCCCGACGATGCCAAAGACATACATGACCAGGATTCCACCGATCACCGCGGCGATGCCCGCCACCAGTGTCAGCGGCGCGGCGCGCCATTTCTCGACGATCAGCCCGGTCACGAAGGCGGCAACCGGCCAGCCGATCAGGAACCCTGCCGAGGGCGACACGAACAGCCCCAGACCGCCGCGCCCGCCGGACAACAGCGGCAACCCGATCGCAACCAGCAGCAGGAACAGCAAAACCGACAGCGCCCCGCGCCGCGACCCCAGCACGGTGCCGCACAACATCACACCCATGCTCTGGGCGGTGATCGGCACGCCGAACGCCAGCGTGATCTTGGGGATCAGCCCCAGCACGGCGATCAGCGCCGCGAACAGGGCTATCATGACTACATTCTTTTCCATTCATCCATCCTCGATTGGAACGAGTCCGCCACGCGCCTTCAGCGCATCGGACAATTGGTCTGCATCATCCAGCGCCAACAGCGTGAATGGCAGTATGATGCGCCAGGTCGGGCGCCGCCGCGACCGGGCTTTCCAGGCGTCAGTCAGGGCCGTGCCCTTGGCCAGCAGGACCGGCGTCATGCGGATCACCAGCGCAATGGAAATCTCCAGCGCGCGGGTCTGCACCCCCAGACGCCGCGCCGGCGCTGCCAGCACCCGCACCACGTCGATCATGTCGGTCAGCCGTGTGGTCATCGTGACCAGATTGGCCAGCGCCACCGCCGAGACCAGCCGCAGCGTGATCACCAGACCCTGTCGCGGGCTGGCATCGATCACGTGCCAGATCAGCACGATCAGCACAAACGGCCAGAGCATCCACAGCCGCGACAATCCGGACGTCAGAAACACCCGGCCCGGCGCCGCATAGAGCGCGACAATGCCTGCCAGAACCGCGCCATGCACCCAGATGTTTTCGACAAAGAACAGGCCGAACGTGGTCAGACATAGCGTCGCCAGCTTGCCGCCGGCAGGCCAGTCATGCGCCCGCGTCCTAACCGGAGAGGTCAGAGATATCATCGGCCTCTCCCCGTTTCTTCATCTCGTCCAGATAGGCGGGCAACACCGTTTCGCGCGGCCCGCTCTGGCAAATCCGTCCCTGATCCAGCCACAGCACCTGGGCACAGCCGTCCAGATCCTCGGGCGCATGGGTGATGTGAATGAGGTTGCCCCGATAAAGATCCAGATACCGTGCCAATTGCGCCCGGGTGGGAATGTCGAGCCCGGCAAAGGGCTCGTCCAGAATCAGCAGCCGCGGCGACATCGCGACGATCGCCATGAAACAGACCAGGTGCTTTTGTCCCTGCGAAAGGGTGTTGGTATAGGCCTCGTGCCAGTGCGATTTGCCAAATCGGGCCAGCGTGTCCCGGGCCATCTCTTCGGCTTTCGCCTTGGGATTGCCCAGCTGGGTCAGACCAAAGGTGATCTCCTCGAGCACCGTGGGAAAGATAATCTGGTGATCGGGGTTCTGGAACAGGATGCCGACCTCGGTCAGCGCCCGCCGCCGGTCGCGGGTCAGATCCGCGCCATTGATCAGCACACGACCGGTACGCGGCCGCACCAGCCCCGCCAGCAACCGCGCCAGGGTCGATTTGCCCGACCCGTTGCGGCCCACGACTCCAAGCCGGGAAAAGGCGATATCCAGCGTAAGATCCGACAACGCGGCGCGCCCGTCATGGGCATAGCCGGCGTCGACAAGCTGCAGCCGGCTATCGGTCATCTGCGCCTGGCGCTGATATGGCAATCCATCCTTCATGCTGGCTCTCACGGCAGGGATCATCACGATCTTGGCGACCGCATGGCACGCGCAACACCAGTTTGCAAGAATACGCCGCCCAGGCTGTGAACAAGTGACGCAGGGCCAAAATTGGGAACGCGTGCGATTTAGTCATTTCTTTTCATCAGCATAATAAGACAAGGCAAAACCAAAAGGGGGGCGCATTGCAAACATTGCAAATCCGAATCGATCCAGCGGTACCGGCCCCGGCCCTTCATCCGGCACGCGCTAACAGCGCCGTTCCCAGCCCGCCGGCGGCGGCAATCGCGGCCAACCCGGTGCCACCGCCACGCCGCAGCCGGTGAAACAGGCTGACCGCCAGGATCGCACCCGAGGCGCCGATGGGGTGTCCGCGGGCCAGCGCCCCGCCCTGCGGGTTGACGATGGCGCCGGGCAGGTCCGCGCCGCGCTGGCAGGCGATGGCCTGTACTGCAAAGGCCTCCATGATCTCGGCCACATCGAGATCGCCGACAGCGGTACCGGTCGCCGCCAGCAGCGCCTGGATGGCGCGGACCGGCGCGATGCCCGGCAATTCCGGATCGTCGCCGGTGGTGGCGCCCGCGACCAGCGCGACGGCCGGCCCCGGCAACGATCTTGCCACCCGGTCCGAGACGACGACCACAAAGGCGGCGGCATCGGCGGCGACCGCCATATTCGCCGCCGTGACGCTGCCGCTGACCACTTTGGCCCGGGCGCAATGGCGCGGCCCAAGATCGCGGGTGAACGTGTCCCGTGTCAGCCCCGCCACGGCGCATATCTGATCGGCCAGCACGGCGTCGGGCACCGCGCGCGCCTTTTGATGACTGGCAATGGCCCAGGCATCCTGTTCTGCGCGGTCGATCCCCTGTGCGGCGGCCAGACGGTCGGCGGCGACCGCCATGTCCGGATCGCGATCGGGCCAGGGGGTAAAGGGCGCCTGTTCATAGGGTTGCGGATCGCGGCCATCGGCAAAGGTGCGATAGCGCAAAGGCCGCCGGGAATAGCTTTCGGCACCACCTGCCACCACCACCTCGTGCTGGCCAGCCCGGATCATCGCATCCGCAATCAGCAGCGCATCGAGCCCGCCGGCGCATTGCCGGTCCACCGACAGGCCCGCGACCGACCAGGGCAGTCCGGCGGCCAGCGCCACCACCCGTGCCGGATTGCCGCCGCCGCCCAGCCCGTTGGACAGGACCACTTCGCCGACCCGTTCGGCCGGCAGACCCGCATCCGCCAGAACCTGACGCAGAACCGGCGCAGCCAGATCATGCAATGCCAGATCCGCCAGACGCCCGTTTCTCGGGGCGACGGCGCTGCGCCGCGCGGCTACGATCTGGCTGGTTGTCACGCCCGAGTCTCCAGAAGCCGCCCCAGCGATTGCAGATCGGGCTTGCCCGCGGGCAACAGAGGAATCCGGTCCAGAAACACGAACCGTCGGGGCACCGCATGCGCGCCCAGACCGTCGCGCAACCCCTGCCGCAGCCGTTTTTCCATGGCCGCGCCGCCATCACCCTGCACGACACAGATGATGCGGTTGCCGCGCCGGTCGTCGGGTTGCGCCAGGGCAACGCACAGCCCCGCGCCGGTCATCTGCATCACCTGACGTTCGATCTCTTCGGGAAAGACGTTGCGGTCGGCTACCGTCACCATGCGGTTCCGGCGCCCCTTGAGGAACAAATACCCGTCATGGTCCAGATATCCCATTTCGCCGATGCTCAGCCAGCGGCCCTGCCAGCGCGTGTCGCCGGGCTTACCGGCGGCGTAACCGTCAAACACGTACGGGCTGTCGACCCAGAGTTCGCCAACCTGCATCGGCCCGACCGGTTGGTCCGGCGGGCCGATCCGCAGCGCGACCCCGGGATAGGGCCGGCCCACCGAGCCGGCCGGTGTCGCCACATCGCTGATCGCGACAAAGCTGGTCTCGCTGGCACCAAAGAACTCGCGCAGCACGGCAGCGGGAAACATCGCGGCCACCCTTGGGCGCAGCAAATCGTCCAGCTTGCCACCGCCCGAAAAGATGTGCCGCACGCTGCCGATCTGCGCCAGCCCGGCCGCCTCGGCCCCGGCCAGCAGCAGCCGCAGCTGGGTGGGAGTGGCATAGATCACGCTGGCCCCGATTTCCGCCAGTTTCCGGGCCTGGCCCTTTGGGTTCAGGGGCGACAGATCGGCAATGCCGGCGCCCAGATGCAGCCCCTCTAGCACCGCATACAGGGTCAGCGAATGGCCGAGATGACCAAGGGTGGCATAGATATCGGACGCCCCCAGCCCGAACCTCTCGCCGTTCAGATCGAAACTGCGGATCCAACTGGTGGGGCTGCGGCGGATCAGCCGCGCGGCACCGCTGGTACCCGCGCTTTCGCAGAACAGCCAGGGCCGGTCGGTCCGGCGCGGCTCGATCGGCACCGCCGCCGACTGCCGGGCCAAGATCGAGTCCCCGCTCTGCAGACAGGCCAGCAGCGCCTTGAACCCCGGTGATTGCGCAGACAGGCAGGCGTCCGGGCGCGGCGGATTGAATGTGTGTTGCGTGTTCATACCGGGCCTTGTCTAGCATGCCCGCCCGGCGAACGCTCCGTCAAAAATCAACGGCCCGGTCCGCCGGAAACCCGCGTGTACCCACCGGCTCAGCCGCCCGAGCTCTTGGGGCGCGTGGATTCCACAACCAGCCGGTTCAGCCGTTCCAGCAAGGCGATGAAACTGTCCAGCGAAAACCCGAAAATAAAGGCCAATAGCGACACGCCCGGCGCGCTGGCCACATAAGGACCCACCACCACGCCGCTGGGCAGCAACAGGGTCGAGACCAGAATGCCCGCAAACCCGCCGAACACCATGCGCAAAACGACCTCGCCCATTTTCGGCGCGGTGGCCCGATCCTTGAGCATCTTGGTCAGGCAATAGATCACCGCGCCCAGCGCCCCGTTCAGAACCGGCAGCCACCAATGGGTGACGATGGTCATCTTGGCCCGCAGCTTTTGTTCCAGAATTTCGTTCGACCCCGGCCCCAGACCGGTAAACATCAGATCGCCACCAAGGATCTGCAATTCCGACGACACCCGGCGCAGGCTGGTGCGCCAGGCGCGGAAATTCTGCACCAGATCGCTGGGGTCGTTTGCCAGCTTGCTGCAGATGATCTCTTTTTCCCGGTCGCCCGAGCCGAAAACCATTTCGGTTTTGCCGGCCGCACCTTTGGCCGGATCGGCCCCGCCGGTCATCGCCGCCGGTACAGCGCCCGTATTCGCCTGCAAGTCCCCCGCCGGAGCATCCGCCCCGCCAATATCCGGTGCGATCATCCGGGTCGTGTCGATCGGCCCCAGCGCCTCCAGTTCGGACGCACCAAAGTTGATCTTCGGCAACTCCATGCTGTTGATCAGCTGCATCGCGGTATCCCGCGCCTCTTGCAGCAGCGCCTCGTGCTGTTGGACCGAATTCCCCACGCGCACGAACCGCGCCAGATCCGCTGGCGACATGTCCTCGGTATGGCGGTCGCACAGATCATACATCAACACCAGATCGGTGTGGTCGAAACTGTCAAAGGCCGAATTCACCCGTTCCAGGTTGGCAAAAACCGTCTGCGCCTTGATCACCCAGTTGTTGCAGAACAAGGTCAGCACCATGATCAATATGCCCGCCCCGGCAGTCACCGCCTGGGTCGACAGCACACGCCGCCACAGCGGCTTGGGCGCGTCCCTGGCGGCGGGGGCCTGATCGGCGGCGGCCATCAGAACAGCTTGCCCGGTATCTGCGTGCCATTCGGACCCGGACAGAAACAGGGGGTTCCCGGCTGACCCGGCACCGTGGCCCAGCACCAGCCCTGCGTGGTGCCACAGCGCAGGCCCGGCGTTTGGGCAAATCCGCCCGACAGCGCCAAGGCTGGCGCGGCCAGGACAACGGCGAGAACGACCGCCACAAATCCGGTCCATGCGGTGCGTCGGACCCGTCCATCCCTGGCGCGGAGCAACCCGGCCGGATTTGTGGGCACGGCCGGCGTCCCGTTCGGCGTGTTCATCGGGGCGAAGGGCAATATCCGAATAGGTTGCATGTCAATGTCCCTGTTTCCGTGCGGAAAAAGTGTCGCGAACAAATACACATTCTAACAATTGAAAGTAGCATGAAGTCGCGGAAACTCCAAATCCGACATCCCCAGAGCGGTCCAAAAGGCGGCGCTATCCCCGGATCGACGACAATGAAACGCGCAAAAGTATCGCTTGTGCGGCAGATCGGACTCACCGGGCAACCAATCCGCCAATCCCCATTGACCGCTGCACCCGCGCGCCCGCAAGCTGACGGACGACGAGACAAAGGAACCCGAAATGCGCCTTGCCCTGACCCTCTTTGCCCTTCTGACCCTTGCCGCCTGCGGCGTACCCTTTGTGCCGCTGATCTGACCGGCAGGCGCGGGAAACGGCCGGGGCACAAGCCGCAGCCAATCCCCAGCGCAGCAGCGCAACATCGGCCCTCTGGCCACGGCGGCACCACCGGGCGCCAGATCGGGAATGGCGTGCGCCGCAGCGCTCAATCTTGCAAGCGGATCAGGTGCTTTCCACTTCCAGGTGCAGCTTCATGTCGATCAGCACCTGTTGCAGCATCAGCGTTTCGCGCAACAGCCGCTTTGCTTCGTTGACGGTGATCACGCCATCCTCGATCGACTGCTGGTATTCCGCCATCAGCATCGCAAAACGCTGGCTCAGCGCGATCACGTCGGAATTGACGCCCCCCCTGCCCGGTCGGTTCGGATGGCGGTCGTCGTAGGACAGGGTGATATTCTTGAGATCGGCCAGCGCGCTGGTGACATGCGGAAAAGACGAGGCCGCTTCCAGCTTGGCCACGGCGTCCACCGGCATGAACCGGTCGGCATGTTCGTCATGTTCCGAATAGTACCGCCCCAGCGTCGCCTTGGACTTGCCGGTGATCCGGCAGGCGGTCTCGATCCCGACATCCTTGACCAGCGATTCAGTGTGCTTTTTCAGATAGCTGCCAGCTTCTGTCATTCATCAATTCCCGCAGGCGAACGGCCCGCACATCCCCGTGGGGGAATGTCCTGTTCTTTTTCCCATTAAGGTTTCTTAGCCAAAATGGCATTCCTTTTCCATACCCCATCGGTTCGGGGTAGGTAACGAGTACCGGCCGCCGCGCAGCCTTTCCCCAAAAAAGATGCCGTTCGGTCGCGATTTGCCGCATTGTTGCGGCAGTCAATAGTCACCGGTGCCGTCATGGCCCGGCGTCGTGCCTTCATCCCAAGGATCATTTGTCCGAAGGGGCGGGTCGGGTCGTGGCGGCATTCCGGCGCGCCCCCGGCTTGCGGGCCGCCGGCACCGGAATTAGACGGTCGCCATGGCCAAGCTGTTCTTCAACTATTCGACCATGAATGCCGGTAAATCGACGGTCTTGCTGCAAGCCTCGCACAACTACCGGGAAAACGGCATGAACACCTGCCTGCTGACCGCCCGGATCGACGGTCGGGCCGGGGCCGGTCGCATCGCCTCGCGCATTGGAATCGCCAGCGCCGCCGAGGTCTTTGACGCTGACAGCGACCTGTTCGCGATGATTTCGGCACGGTTGCGGCAGGCGCCGCTGGCCTGCGTGTTTGTCGACGAGGCACAGTTTCTCGGCGCCGAACAGGTCTGGCAACTGGCCCGCGTGGTCGACGATCTGGATGTGCCGGTGCTGTGCTACGGCCTGCGCGTGGATTTCCGGGGCCGGCTGTTTCCCGGCTCGGCCGCCCTGCTGGCCATTGCCGACGAGATGCGCGAAGTGCGCACCATCTGCCATTGCGGACGCAAGGCCACGATGGTGGTGCGTCAGGACGAAGAGGGCCGCGTGCTGACCGATGGCGCACAGGTGCAGATCGGCGGCAACGAAACCTATGTTTCCCTGTGCCGGCGGCACTGGCGCGAGGCGGTCGGCGACAGGGCCTGAACGCTGCAGGACCCCGACGCGTCTAGACCGGGTTGGGCAACGGATCGCCGGCGGCAAAGGCCGCGGCATTGTCCAGCGCCATCATTCCCATCGCGGTCCGCACATCCAGCGCGGCGGTGCCCAGATGCGGCAGCAGCACGACGTTTTCCATGTCGATCAGCGCCTGCGGCACCTGCGGTTCGAATTCATAGACATCCAGCCCGGCGCCGACGATCTGTTCTTGAGACAGGGCGTCGATCAGCGCCGCCTCATCCACCACGTTGCCGCGCGAGATGTTGACCAGATGCGCCTGCGGGCGCATCGCCGCCAGCACGTCGCGCCCGATCAGGTGATGCGTTTCGGCCCCACCGGGCACAGCGATCACCAGAAAATCAACCGCCGCCGCCAGATCGGCCAGGCTGTTCGCCGCTTCAGCCGGAAATTCCAGCGTCTTGGCCGAGCGCGAATGATAGCGCACCTTCATGCCGAACCCGAAATGACACCGCCGTGCAACGGCCTGCCCGATCCGCCCCATGCCGACGATGCCGACGGTGCGGCCGGTGACGTGCAGACCCAGCAATTGGGTCGGGTTCCAGCCCTGCCAGCGCCCGGCGCGGACCAGCCGTTCGCCCTCGCCGGCGCGCCGGGCGCTCATCAGGATCAGGGTCATGGCAATATCCGCCGTGGCATCGGTCACCGCACCGGGCGTGTTGCTGACCGCCAGCCCTGCCGCGCGAGCGGCGTCCACGTCGATATGGTTATAGCCGACCCCGAAATTCGCCAGCAGACGGCAGCGGGGCGCCGCAACTTCGGCAAAGATCCCGGCCGAAAAGGCATCGCCCAGGGTTGGCAGCACGATGTCATAGGTGCGCAGGGCATGAACCATCTCGTCGCGGTCCAGCGGCTGCTGGCTGTCACGGATATCGCACTGAAATGCCGCACAGGCGCGCGCCGCCACATCGGGCGGCATCGGGCGGGTGATATACAGCCGCATCAGTGCAGCCGCCCGCCCCGGGGCACCGGACCATCGGGACCGATCAGAACGATCTTGCCGGTTGCATCGGGCAGGCCCAGCACCAAAACTTCGGACATGAACCGGCCGATTTGGCGCGGTGGAAAGTTGACCACCGCCAGCACCTGGCGACCGACCAGCTCTTCGGGCCGGTAATGCGCGGTGATCTGCGCCGAAGTCTTGCGCTCGCCGATCTCGCCGCCGAAATCGATCCACAGCTTGATCGCCGGTTTGCGGGCTTCGGGAAAGGGTTCCGCCCGCAGCACCTCGCCAACCCGGATGTCCACCTTCAGGAACTCGTCAAAGGAAATTTCAGCCATCGGACAATTCCCGCGAACGCCGGGTGGCGGCGGCGACTGCGCGGCTCAGCAGCGCCGGAAAGCCGTCCCGTTCATCCATCAGCACTTCCAGCGCCGCCTGGGTGGTGCCATTCGGACTGGTCACGTTCACCCGCAATTGGGCCGGGTCCTCCTCGGCCGCCTCGGCCAGCGCTCCGGCGCCGGCCACGGTCGCCTTGGCCAGTTGCATCGCCAGGTCGTGGTCCAGGCCCTGGGCCACGCCGGCGGCAGCCAGGGTCTCGATCAGGTGGAACACATAGGCCGGCCCCGAGCCGCTGACCCCGGTGACCGCATCCATCTGCGCCTCGCTCTGCAGCCGCACGGTCTGACCGACAGCAGACAACAGCGCCTCGGCCAGCGCCAGTTCGCCTGCCCCTGCCGCGCCATTTCCGATCAGCGCGGTGATCCCGCGCCCTATGGCCGCGGGCGTATTGGGCATGGCCCGCACGATCGGCGTGCCGGCGCCCAGCGCCCGCTCGAAGGCGGCGATCGGCGTGCCGGCAGCGACCGAGACGAACAGCGTGCCGCCGCCGCCCAGCGTCTCCAGCACCGGCAGGGCATCGCCCATCATCTGCGGCTTGACGGCCACCAGCACCACTGCGGGCTGGGGCGGCAATTCGGCATTCAGATGCAAACCCTGCGCCCGCACCCAGTCCGACGGGTGCGGATCGATGACCCAGACCGACGCCGGCGGCAGCCCGCCATCCAGCCAGCCGGCCAGCATTGCAGACCCCATCTTGCCGCATCCCAGCAGCACCAGACCGCGCTCGGCCACATCCGACATGTCCATGAAACCCCTCCCCTGACCGGTTCAGGGTCGGGATCTACGCGCGCCCGTAGGCTTCCGCAATGGCAACCTGCATTGCCTCGCGCGGGGTACGGTTGCCCCAGACCATCAGCTGGATCGCCGGGTAATAGCGCTCGGCACTCAGAACCGCGGCGCTGATCATCGTGTCGATCTGCTCGGGACTGGCGGTCTGGCCGCCGGTCAGAACCAGACCATAGCGATAGACCATCAGCTTTTGCTCGGTCCAATAGGTAAAGGACCCGGCCCAGCACTGGTCGTTCATCTCGTTCAGCAGATTGTACAGCCCGGCAATCTTGTTCTCGGGCGGCTCCAGCTCGAAGGTGCAAACCATGCGCAGGGTCTCGTCATAACCGGACCAGGCCAGGGTGATCGAATAGGTTCGCCATTGTCCCTCGACCGCCATCGCGATCTGATCGTCGCCGATACGGTCGAAATCCCAATCGTGGTCGGCCGCGATGTGCTCGACGATGTCGATCGGATGGATGTCTTCTTCCAGATACTGCTCGGAAAGGGCCATGATGCCACCTCACTGATCTCTAGCGAAGGGGTCTTTGTAGCGCCCCAAGCGCTAGCTGCCTGCTCTACCGACCGGGGCGATCCCCCGCGTCCGTACTACATATGGTGCGCCGCGGCCTGTGGTCTGGCAACCCCCTATTTTGGGGGGAGCCGCAATAACTTGTGGATATGATGCGATTGTACCGCGAAATCTCGATGGATCCGCGTGGGGATGCCCGGACATGAAAAAAGGCGCGCCATCTGCCTGATGCGTCGCGCCTGTCATGGGGTTGAATATGGAATGGCGCGGCAGCGCCGCCTTTGGATCCGCCATGCGCCGGGGCGCTACAGGCTCCCTCTTGCACGCGATCGAAATACCGCTCCCGTCGGTCCGGCCGGGTTCAGTCCCTGGCCGCGGCTTCCAGCGCCGCGATGCGCGCAGACAGCGCCTCATTTTCTTCACGCGCTTTCTGCGCCATCGCCCGCACCGCGTCGAACTCCTCGCGGGTGACGAAATCGCGATCCGCCAGCCAGCGGTCCAGCATCGACTTCATCGCGGTTTCCGCCTCTTCCCGGGCCCCCTGGGCCACACCCATGGCGTTGGTCATCAGCTGCGATATGTCATCCAGAATCTTGTTGCGGGTCTGCATCTGTCTTCTCCGTGTCGGGTTGCTGCCTATATGGGCAATCTAAGGTGTCGGGACAAGGTTGACTTCGCCGCAATTCCGCAGGCATGAGGCGGCCATGCAGGCTGTTCTCCAATTTCCCGACATCTCACCCGAACTGTTCACGATTTCGCTGTTCGGCATGGAATTCGCGCTGCGCTGGTACGCATTGGCCTATATCGCGGGCATCCTGATCGCCTGGCGCCTGGCGCTGGCGGCCCTGCGCCGTCCGCGCCTTTGGCGCAACGACACGACGCCGATGACGGCGCAGCAGATCGAGGATCTGCTGACCTGGATCATCCTGGGGGTGATTCTGGGCGGGCGCCTGGGCTTTGTCCTGTTTTATCAGCCGGCCTATTACCTGCAGAATCCCATCGAGATTCTGCGCGTCTGGCAGGGCGGAATGGCGTTTCACGGCGGCTTGCTGGGGGTGATCGCCGCCACCTGGCTCTTTGCCCGCCGCCACTGTCTGCCGGTGCTGGGCATGGCCGATCTGGTGGCGCATACGGTCCCGGCCGGCCTGCTGCTGGGCCGGTTGGCCAATTTTATAAATGCCGAACTTTGGGGCCGACCCAGCGATTTACCCTGGGCGGTGGTCTTTCCCGGCGCCGCGGCCCAGGACTGCCCCGGCGTGATCGGCCTGTGCGCCCGCCACCCCTCGCAGCTGTACGAAGCCGCGCTCGAAGGCCTGCTGCTGGGTGGTCTGCTGTTGTGGATGGTTTATCGCCGCGGCGCGCTGCGCCGGCCCGGCCTGGTGTCGGGCCTGTTCTTTTCAGGGTACGGGCTGGCCCGGTTTCTGGTCGAGTTCTTTCGCCAGCCGGATGCCCAATTCACCGGTCCCGACAATCCGCTGGGGCTGGCCCTGCACGTCAGCGGATATGGGCTGACCATGGGCCAGATCCTGTCGCTGCCGATGATCGCGCTGGGGCTCTGGCTGATCAACCTGGCCCGACGCGGAGCGACGCCATGACCCTGAAGCAGCATATCCTGACGCGCATCCGGCAGGATGGCCCGATCAGTGTCGCCGCCTATATGCAGGATTGCCTCCTGCACCCGACGCTGGGTTACTACGTGACCCGCGATCCGCTGGGCGTGTCGGGCGATTTCACGACCGCGCCGGAAATCAGCCAGATGTTCGGCGAACTGATCGGCCTGGCGCTGGCCCAGGCCTGGATCGATCAGGGGCGCCCCGCGCCGTTTACGCTGGCGGAACTGGGGCCGGGGCGCGGCACGCTGATGGCCGATCTGCTGCGCGCCACCGCTGCGGTGCCCGGTTTTCAGGCCGCTGCCCATATCGTTCTGATCGAGGCCTCGCCGATCCTGCGCGCCGCCCAGGCAGAGCGGCTGACCGGGCATGCGCCCGACTGGCGGGACCGGGTCGACCAGTTGCCCGAACAACCGCTGTTTCTGGTTGCCAACGAGTTCTTTGACGCCCTGCCGATCCGCCAGTTCGTGCGCGCAGGCACGGGATGGCGCGAGCGCCGCGTTGGCGCACAGGGCCAGGAGCTGGTTTTCGGCCTGACCCCGGCCACCGCATCGCCAGCGCTGGCGCACCGGCTGGCCGACACGCGCGACGGTGATCTGGTCGAACATTGCCCGGCGGCGGAAACCGTCACCGCCGAAGTGGCGCGGCGAATCGCGACCCATGGCGGCGCCGCCCTGATCGTGGATTATGGCGACTGGCGATCTCTGGGCGATACGCTGCAAGCATTGAAAGACCATGAACCCGCTGAAATTCTGAACACTCCCGGCAACGCCGATCTGACCGCGCATGTGGATTTCGAGACCTTGTGCACGGCCGCAACCGCTGCAGGTTGCGCTCATACCCGCTTGACGACACAAGGGGTTTTCCTGGAACGGCTGGGCATCACCGCCCGCGCCCAGGCTCTGGCCCAACCCCTGCAGGGCGCGGCGCTGGATTCGCTGGTGGCCGCGCATCGCCGGTTGACGCACCCCGACGAAATGGGAAACCTGTTCAAGACGCTGGGACTGTTTCCCACCCAGAGCAACCCGCCACCCGGATTAGAGCGATGACACTGGAAATCCTGACCTCGGACAGCCTGTCGCCTCTGCGGCACGGGTTCTTCACCCGCAACGGCGGCGCATCCTCGGGCGTGTTTTCCGGGCTGAACTGCGGTCCCGGATCGTCGGACCAGAGCGATGTGGTCGCGATCAACCGCGCCCGCGTCGCCGAGGCGATGCAGGTCGCACCTGACAGGCTGGTGGCGGTGCATCAGGTGCATTCCCCGGATGTGATCACCGTGACAGAGCCGCTGACGGGCAAGCCTGTGGCCGATGCGCTGGTGACCGCGACACCTGGGCTGGCCCTGTCGGTGCTGACCGCCGATTGCCAGCCGGTGCTGTTCGCCGATGCCGGCGCCGGTGTGATCGGCGCCGCCCATGCCGGTTGGCGCGGCGCACTGGACGGTGTGCTCGAGGCCACCCTGGACGCGATGGAAAGCCTGGGCGCGACACGCCGGAACACTGTGGCCGTCATCGGGCCGTCGATCAGCCAGCGTGCCTATGAGGTCGGCCCGGAGTTCCTGGAGGACTTTCTGGCGGACGACCCGGACAACGCCCGCTTTTTCGCCAATGGCGACGGCGACAGGCTGCAGTTCGATCTGCCCGGCTATGGTCTGCACCGGCTGCGCAGCGCGGGCATCGGCCAGGCCGAATGGACCCGCCATTGCACCTATTCCGACCCGGACCGGTTTTATTCCTACCGCCGCAGCACCCATGCCAAGGACGCCGATTACGGCCGCCTGATCTCGGTCATCCGGCTCTAGCGACCGGCCCTGCGGGATTAACCAGTTTCGCTTACACTTCGTTGACAATTTGAGAGAATTTCGGCCAAAACTGTACCAATGCAGATTTGATACACACCTGTGTCGATCTGCGTTGTCGGTGGGGGCCGACGCAGATCGACCGTAAATACGGATCGATTGACCATGACTCTATCCTCTCCGTTGCCGCGCGCGGTGCAGCGCGCCATCCAGTCCACCCCTCCGGCCCTGCGGGGCGTGACAGCCGGTGCCGCACAACCGAAACCGCAGCTGCGCCGCTATCAGGTGATGTCCCTGCAACCCGATGGAAACATCGCCGAATCGCGGCATGTGGCGCCCGCGCTGCGCCTGTTCGAGGACGCTTTCTGCGCCTTTTCACGCGGCTCGCTGGTGGAAACCGAAGCCGGACCGGTGGCCGTAGAGGATCTGCTGCCGGGCGACCGGATCGTCACCGCCGGCGGCGCCGTCCTGCCGCTGTTGTGGAAGGGCAGCACCACGCTGGTGCCCGGGCGGCCGGGACCACAGGGCCGCAACCTGCGCCTGACCCGGATCATGGCCGACAGTTTCGGGCTGCAACGCCCGATTTCCTATGTGCTGACAGGGCCTTCGGCGCGGTTGCTGCACGTGCCGGATCACCTGCGCGCCCTGACCGGTGGCCGACAGATGCTGACCCCGGTGCAGCAGTTTCAGGACGGCTGCAATGTCATCGACAGCGCACCGCCGACCGCCGTCGAACTGTTTCACCTCTGCCTGCCACGTCATTCGGTGATCCGCGTTGCCGGGTTGGAGTTCGAAACCTATCACCCCGGCCCGAACGCCCTGCGGCAGATGACACCGGCCATGCGCCGGGTGTTTCTGGACCTGTTTCCGCATATCGGCAACAGCGGCGATTTCGGTCCGCTGGCGCATGGCCGCGCCGATGACGGCGCGATGGACGCCCGCGACGGCTGACCGGCCATCGTGCGGCCGCCGTTGGTGGCGTCAGGCGGTGCGGCTCAGCCGTTCCTCGAGAATGTCAAACGGCACGCCGGGTTCGTCCTTGGCGCCGCGGATCACCAGCGAAGTCTTGACGCTGGCGACATTGGGCGTAGCCAGCAAATCGCCGGTCAGGAAATTCTGGAAACTGCTCAGGTCCGGGGCCACGCATTTGAGAATGAAATCGACCTCGCCGTTCAGCATGTGGCACTCGCGCACCAGCGGCCAGTTGCGGCAGCGTTCCTCAAAAGCGCTGAGCTCGGTCTGGGCCTGGCTGTCCAGCCCCACCATGGCAAAGACCTGCACCTCGAACCCCAGTTCACGGGCATCGACCTCGGCGTGATAGCCGCGGATCAGCCCCGATTCCTCAAGCGTGCGCACCCGGCGCAGGCAGGGCGGCGCCGAAATGCCCACCCGCTTGGCCAGTTCCACGTTGGTCATCCGACCGTCGGCCTGCAGTTCCGAAAGGATCTTGCGATCAATCGGATCGAGGCGTGTTGCGACCATGTTCTGCACTCCCGGAATTTGCGTTTCTTATAGCAGCACCGCCGGTGTGCGCAATAATATTTCGCTGCATCGCAACATGTCTTTGGGACCTTTCGCCGCCGCATTTGGCACCCGCCGGGATCGCCGCGGTCGCTGGTCCGGATTGGGGCTTTAAGACCCGTGGGAGCGCCGCTATATCGGCACCGCGACGGGCCACGCGCCCGGCGGGCATGTCATTATGGGGGTCGTCATGGGCGAAACGCGTCACACCAGGGTTCTGATCATCGGCTCCGGCCCGGCTGGATATACCGCCGGCGTCTATGCCAGCCGGGCCATGCTGAACCCGCTGCTGGTACAGGGCATCGAGCCCGGCGGGCAGTTGACCACCACCACCGAAGTCGAGAACTGGCCTGGCGACACCGAGGTGCAGGGCCCCGACCTGATGCTGCGTATGGAGGCCCATGCCAAGGCGGTGGGCTGCGAGATCGTCGGCGACATCATCACCGATCTGGACCTGTCGCAGCGCCCTTTCACCGCCAAGGGCGACAGCGGCACCACCTATACCGCCGACGCGGTTATTCTGGCGACCGGCGCCCGGGCGAAATGGCTGGGCCTGGCCAGCGAGGAAAAGTTCAAGGGGTTTGGCGTTTCGGCCTGCGCCACCTGTGACGGGTTCTTTTACCGAGGGCAGGAAATCGTCGTTGTCGGCGGCGGCAATACCGCCGTCGAAGAGGCTCTGTTCCTGACCAATTTTGCCAGCAAGGTAACGCTGATTCACCGGCGCGACGAACTGCGCGCAGAGAAAATCCTGATCGACCGGCTGATGAAGAACCCCAAGATCGAGCCGCTGTGGTTCCACGTGCTGGACGAGGTTTCCGGCACCGAGAACCCGCTGGGCGTCGAAGCGGTGCGGGCCAAGCATGTGAAGACCGGCGAGATCACCGAGATCCCGGCCAAGGGCGTGTTCATTGCCATCGGTCACGCCCCGGCCAACGAATTGGTCAAGGATGTGCTGGAAACCCATATGGGCGGCTATGTCGTAACCAAACCGGACAGCACCGAGACCAGCATCCCCGGGGTTTTTGCCGCCGGCGACCTGACCGATCATAAGTACCGTCAGGCGGTAACCAGCGCCGGCATGGGCTGCATGGCGGCCCTGGAGGCCGAGCGGTTCCTGGCCGAACAGGACGGCTGACTCGGCGGTCCCCTGGCGCGGAGCGGCACCTGTCCGGCGCCGCTGTTCCTCAGATCATATCCGGTATGCGCTGTGCGCAACGGAACAGCACGAATTCGCGCGATTTTCCCCGGATTGCGGCGACAAACCGTGCCAAAACCGCTCAGTCGCGGAAAATCCGATGCAGGCCGCTAGACTTTCGCGACGCTGTGGGTCTATGCCGCCCGCGACCGGGTCGTCCTGATCCGCACGCCACATCAAAAACGAGAGTATGACCATGACGATGCTAGCCAATCTGGCCCCGATCCCGGAACTGTATGTTTCCTATGACTCGGCCCAGAAGCTGAAGATCGAAGCCGGTAACCTGAAGAGCCACGACCTGTCGCCGCGCCAGATCTGCGATCTGGAACTTTTGATGAATGGCGGTTTCAGCCCGCTCAAGGGCTTTCTTGGCCAGGCCGACTATGATGGTGTCGTGGAAGACATGCGCCTGTCGGACGGCAGCCTGTGGCCGATGCCGATTAACCTGGACGTGTCCGAGGAATTCGCCGACAGCCTTGAACTGGGCGAGGACATCGCCCTGCGCGATCAGGAAGGCGTCATCCTGGCCACCATGACCGTGACCGACCGCTGGACCCCGGACAAGTCGCGCGAGGCGGAAAAGGTCTTTGGTGCCGACGATCTGGCGCATCCGGCCGTCAACTATCTGCACAACACGGCCGGCAAGGTCTATCTGGGCGGTCCGGTGACCGGCATCCAGCAGCCGGTGCATTACGATTTCCGCGGCAGCCGCGACACGCCCAACGAATTGCGCGCCTATTTCCGCAAGCTGGGCTGGCGCCGCATCGTGGCGTTCCAGACCCGCAATCCGCTGCACCGGGCGCATCAGGAACTGACCTTTCGTGCCGCCAAAGAGGCCCAGGCCAACCTGCTGATCCATCCCGTCGTCGGCATGACCAAGCCCGGCGATGTCGATCATTTCACCCGCGTGCGCTGCTACGAGGCGGTGCTCGACAAGTACCCGGCCGCCACCACCACCATGAGCCTGCTGAACCTGGCCATGCGCATGGGCGGCCCCCGCGAGGCGGTCTGGCACGGTCTGATCCGCAAGAATCACGGCTGCACCCATTTCATCGTCGGCCGCGACCATGCCGGACCCGGCAAGAACTCGGCGGGCGAGGATTTCTATGGCGCTTACGACGCGCAGGACCTGTTCCGCAAACACCAGGACGAGATCGGCGTCGAGATGGTCGATTTCCGCCACATGGTCTATGTCCAGGAGCGCGCGCAATACGAACCCAATGACGAGATCCCCGATCGCGACAAGGTCACGATCCTGAACATCTCGGGCACCGAACTGCGCCGTCGTTTGCAGGAAGGGCTGGAAATTCCGGAATGGTTCAGCTTTCCCGAGGTGGTCAAGGAACTGCGCCGCACCCGGCCGCCGCGCTCGAAACAGGGTTTTACCGTCTTTTTCACCGGTTTCTCGGGGTCTGGAAAATCGACCATCGCCAACGCGCTGATGGTCAAGCTGATGGAGATGGGCGGGCGTCCGGTGACCCTGTTGGATGGCGATATCGTGCGCAAGAACCTGTCCAGTGAACTGGGCTTTTCCAAGGAACACCGCGACCTGAACATCCGCCGCATTGGCTATGTCGCCAGCGAGATCACCAAGAATGGCGGCATCGCCATCTGCGCGCCCATCGCGCCCTATGCCAGCACCCGCCGGGCGGTGCGCGAAGATGTCGAGCAATACGGTGCCTTTCTCGAAGTGCATGTCTCGACCAGCATCGAAGAATGCGAACGCCGCGACCGCAAAGGGCTGTACAAGCTGGCCCGCGAAGGCAAGATCAAGGAATTCACCGGCATCTCCGACCCTTATGACGTGCCCGAGAACCCGGAACTGCGGGTCGAAACCGAGAATGTCGAGGTCGACAACTGCGCCCATCAGGTGTTGCTGAAACTGGAAAGCATGGGCCTGATCGCCGGCTGACCAGACCGCCCTGCCGCAAGACATCTGCCCGCCGCCCCGTGTGGCGGGCAGCCCGGTCTGAAAGGATCGTTTCGGATCGTTGCCGCTAAAGACTGTCGCGCAGTGCCGTGGCGGCGCGGGTTTCCAGATGGTCAAAAGTGGCGGCCACGGGTTTGATCGCCCGCAGGGCCGGCAGCCGCCGCTGGTAATCCTCGACCGAGGCCGCGCGGATCGCGTCCTGCATCCGGGCCTCTGAATCGCACAGGATCATCGCCGAGGTGTCGATGAATTCCCCGATATTCGGGCAGCCCCAATAGATCGGCACGGTTTCGCACAGGATCGCGTCGATCAGCTTTTCCGAGAAATAGTTCGGTTGCTGCACGTTCTCGATCACGATCGAATAGCGGAACGGCGCCAGCCCGTCCGATTTCCTGTCAAACGGGGTATAGCCCCGCCCCATCACCTGCACATCCAGGCGCTGCTGCTGCACGAATTCCACCATGGCGTGGCGCAGCTTGTGACCGGGATGGTCGCGTTTGGCCGAGGCGATCAGCGACATATGCGCGGTTTTCTCGATGCTCAGATCGCGCCAGTCCGGTACCCATGTGGTGCCATAGGGCAGGAAAATGCCGTTGGGTATCCGCGCCAGAAAATCGCGGTCATAGCTGAATACGCGAAAAAATCGCCGATGCGTTGCCCGCAACAGCCGCAGGTGATGACCATGCATGATGTTGGGTTCCACCACCATCATCGACACCCGGGCCGGACAGTGCCAGCGCGGCCGGACATGTAATGCGGTCTTGGGATAGACAATCAGATGGTCATCCGGGGCCATATCGGCGACGCGTTTGCCGGTCAGCCGGTCGGGGCATCCCAGCGGCCAGTTCAGTTCGGATAGGGGGCGCTGCGCATTGGCCGCCCCCAGCGTCAGACCATAGGGCAGGATCGCGATTGCCGGGTCGGTTGCCCCCGTCACGGTGCCGCCCCGGACAGCATCAGCCGGCCCTGCATCAGCACATGCGCCCGCCCGGCCACCTTTATGCCGGTCATCGCATCGGGCGGTCCGACCCGGCTGACACGGGCCGCGCCCGGGCGGTCCATCCAGTGCCCCTGTTCGGCCGTGAACACGTCCTTGTCCATCAGGCCATGCCGCCACAGATAGGCGGCCATCGCGCCGGTCGCCGAGCCGGTAAACGGATCCTCGCGCGGGCCCGGCGGCGCCAGCAGCAGGCGCGAAAACGTGTCGCCCGCCGCCGTGGCGCCTTTCAGTGTCACCAGAAACGGTTCCATCATGTCGGTACCGTCATGGCCGAAACCGGCGGCCAGATCGCCCAGCGCCTCGATATTCAGCCGCGCGGCGCGCAGATCGCCATGGTCGCGCAAGACCGTGATGCAGAAAGGCAGCCCCGTTGACACCAGTTGCGGCGGTGCGATCACCGCATCGGGGGTCAGCCCGACGACATGGGCCACCCGCGCCGCGCTGACCTCTTGTCCGACAACCGGCGCGACCTGGGTCATTTCGATCAGATCGCCATCCAGATCCACAGTCACCAGCCCGGCGCCGGTCTCCAGCACCAGCCGGCTGCCGGGGATTTCACCGCGCGCGCGCAAAGCCGCCACGGTGGCGATGGTGGGATGGCCGGCAAAAGGGATTTCGCGACTGGCCAGGAAATAGCGCACGCGCAGATCGGCCACATCGGACGGGCCGGTAAAGGTGCATTCCACCAGCGAGGTTTCGCGCACATAGGCCATGCAGGTCTCGGCCGCTAGCGCCGCCGCGCCATGCACCACGGCACAGCCATTGCCGCCAAAAGGCCGGTCGGTGAACGCATCCACCCAGTCAAAGTCATAGGATGCCATGGCGGCCCCTTCCTCAGGATTGGGCCGCGCGCGGGCCGTTAGTGCACCGCCACCGGCGCATAGTCGTTTTGCCGGGCCAGCGCAAAAGCCATCCGGCGGTCGGCCACTAGCGCCAACTGCTGGCCATCCGCGGCGTGCACGGCATAGAGATGCTGCAACTCACCGGCTTCGGCCCTGACGGCCTTGGGCAGATCGGCCACGTCCACGGTTTTGACATAGACGATACGATTGTCCATCTGGTCGAAATTGTAAGGAGTGTTCATGACTTACCCTTTCCTGATGTTGATCTTCTGCACCACGGCTTCGGGCTTGGCCCGTGTCAGGTCGACATGCAGCAGACCGTTTTCCATGATCGCCTCGCCCACCTCGACGCCATCCGCCAGCACGAACATGCGCTGGAACTGACGCGCCGCGATGCCGCGATGCAGAAATACCCGCCCCTCGCTGTCATCCTTCTGCCGCCCACGGATCACCAGCTGGCGGTCCTCGACGGTGATCGACAGGTCGTCTTGGGAAAACCCGGCCACGGCCAGGGTGATCCGATAGGAAAAATCCGACGTCTGTTCGATATTGAACGGGGGATAGCCTTCGTTGCCGGTCTTTGACGACCGTTCCAACAGGCGTTCCAACTGCTCGAATCCCAACAGATGCGGGTATGAGCCCAGAGTAAGTTTCGACACGTGTTTCGTCCTTTGACAAGAAAAGCGACGGTTCGCACGGCCCCGGTTCGGCAACCGCACGCCATAAATATGGGGAGAAATCCAAATCTTAACAAGGTCTAGGCGAAAACATGTTATCCGCGTATCCTGCAGCTCGCCCTTAGGTGATTCTGGATCGCAAACATGAACGTCCAATCCGACCTGTCGATGAAAACCGACGAGGTGCTGCGCGTCGAACTGGAAGTGTTCCGGCGCCAGCATCGCGACCTCGACGAAGCGATCGCGGCGCTGGTGGAACGCGGCACCGCAGATCAGCTGACCCTGAAGCGGTTGAAAAAGCAGAAACTGATGCTCAAGGACAAGATCGCGATGATCGAGGATCGTTTGACCCCCGACATCATTGCCTAGCGCCTGGATGCCGCTATAGTGCGCGCTCTTTTGCAAGCAGGGGCACGCGATGGCGGATATCAAAGTGGGCATCATCATGGGCAGCCAGTCGGACTGGGCGACCATGAAACAAGCCGCCGACATTCTCGACGAACTGGGCGTCGCCTACGAGAAACGCATCGTCTCGGCGCATCGCACACCGGACCGGCTGTGGGACTATGGCAAGACGGCCGTCGATCGTGGCCTTCAGGCGATCATCGCCGGGGCCGGCGGTGCCGCGCATCTGCCGGGCATGATGGCCTCCAAGACGCGGGTTCCGGTGATCGGTGTGCCGGTCCAGACGCGGGCTTTGTCCGGGGTCGATTCGCTCTATTCCATCGTGCAGATGCCGCGCGGCTTTCCGGTTGCCACCATGGCCATAGGTGCAGCCGGCGCGGCCAATGCCGGGCTGATGGCCGCCGGCATTCTGGCGTTGCAGGACGCCGGTCTGGCGACCCGGCTGGAAGACTGGCGCGCCGCCCTGTCGGCCTCGATCCCCGAGGAACCCCAGGATGACTGAACCGCTGCCCCCCGGTGCCGTGATCGGCATTCTGGGCGGCGGCCAGTTGGGCCGCATGCTGTCGGTCGCGGCAGCCCGTCTGGGCTTTCGCAGCCATGTTTTTGAGCCCGGCGCCCATCCACCCGCTGCGCAGGTGGCCGAGCGGCTGACCACCGCCGCCTATGACGACGCCGGGGCGCTGGCCGCCTTTGCCGAGTCCGTCGATGTCATCACCTATGAATTCGAGAACATCCCGACCGCGGCGCTGGACCTGCTCGAGGCAAGGCGCCCGATCCGCCCGGGCCGCGAAGCCCTGCGAATCAGCCAGGACCGGTTGACGGAAAAGACCTTCCTGCGCGGTCTCGGGCTGCGCACCGCGCCCTTTGCCGATGTCGCGGACCCGGCTGCCCTGGCGGCCGCGATCGACGAAATCGGCACCCCGGCGATCCTCAAGACCCGGCGCTTTGGCTATGACGGCAAAGGCCAGGCACGATTGACCGGTCCCGCTGATGCTGAACGTGCGCTGGCCGATATGGCCGGCGCCCCGGCGCTGCTCGAAGGGTTTGTCGAATTCAGCCACGAGGTTTCGGTCATCGCCGCGCGCGGCCTGACCGGCGAGGTCGCCTGTTTCGATCCCGGCGAAAACGAGCACCGGGACGGTATCCTGCACACCACCACGGTACCCGCGCGCCTATCGGCGGCACAGCGCACCGATGCGGTGCTGCTGGCGGCCAACATACTGAACGCGCTGGATTATGTCGGTGTTCTAGGAGTCGAACTCTTTGTCACGCCAGGCGGGCTGGTGGTCAACGAAATCGCACCACGGGTGCATAATTCCGGCCATTGGACCCAGAATGGCTGTGCCGTGGATCAGTTTGAACAGCATATACGCGCCATCGCCGGCTGGCCGCTGGGAAACGGACAGCGATATGCGGATGTGGTGATGGAAAACCTGATCGGCGACGACATGAACCGGCTGCCCGGTCTGGCGATCCAGCCCGACACCGCGCTGCACCTCTATGGCAAGGCCCAGGTCAAACCCGGGCGCAAGATGGGCCACGTCAACCGGATCACGCGCAAGCCCTGACATCGCGCCGGCGCGATCCCGTCAGGGTCGCGCGCGCGGCGCCGACGGCTCGCCGAGCCCGAGGCGCCGCGCCCCTGCCCCGCCTTGACCATCGCGCTGGCCCAGAAAACGGGCGGCGATGTCGCCGTTCATATGGCTGATGCGCCCGCCGGACAGGGTCGCCGCGACGCGATGTGTCCGCTCGTGCAGAATCACCAGATCGGCGCGCTGCCCAGCGACCAGCATGCCGCGATCCCGCAGGCCCAGCATGCGCGCCGGTCCCGCCGAGACCAACCCCCAGGCGACGGCCAGATCGCAGACACCGCTTTGCGCCAGCATCAACGCCGCCCGGCGCGGGCTGGGATAGTGATAATCCGAGGCCAGCGCGTCGCACAATCCCATGGCGATCAGATCGATGGCGCTGGCATTGCCCTTGTGCGACCCGCCCCGCACCACGTTCGGCGCCCCCAGGATCACCCGGTCGCCACCGGCCCGGGCGGCCTCGGCCGCGGCCAGAGTTTCGGGAAACTCGGCGATGCGCACCCCGCGGCGGCGCCAGGCGGCGCGCATCTCGGGGGTGGCGTCGTCATGGCTGCCCATCCGTACCCCGGCCCGCGCCAACCGGGCGGTCAGGCGGTCCAGCGCCGCCGGCACCTGATCGCCCGCGGCATGCAGGGCCTGCAACATCTCGAGGTGCCGTTCGGGATTGCGCCCGGCTTTCAGGGCCTGCCCGGTCAGGCGCGGCGGCCGCTTTCCCGCCGCCAGACGATCATGCGGCAGATGATCGTTGAACACCACATAGGGCACGCCCCATTCGGCAATGCGCGCAGGCAGCGCGGCGTAGTCCGGCAGCATATGCGTCTCAAACCGAAGCTGCGGGATCACCTCGGTCACCAGATCGGCGCGCACGTCCCGGATCGCGGCAAAGACCTGCGCCGCGAATTCCGGCCCGCGCAATCCGCCCTCCCAGCTGTAGAACTGCGCCAGGACCGCCGTGGTGATGCCGTTGGCCGCCAGTTCCGCCTCGGCGGCAATCACCCCTTCGGTCACCTGTTTCATCGCCCCGCGCCGCGGCGCCAGGTGTCGTTCGAACCCGTCGCCATGGGGATCGACGATCCCCGGCAGCACCAGAAATCCGTCCAGATCGACCGGACGGCCCACCGGATCGGCACGGATCACCCCGTCGGACAGCGACAGGCACCGGCGTGTCAGCCCCTCGGGCAACAGCACCTGCGCCCCTCTCAGGTCCAACGCAAGGCCGCTCATCGCAGCGGCTCTTGCGGCGCGACCCCGGCGCACGCGCTGTCGATGCAGACGCTGTCGATGGTGCCGAAAACCGCGTCCAGCCATGAAATCTCGGGATCGAAACGTCCGAATTCGATGAAATGCAGCGCCTCGGCGATGACCCGGGGATTGTTCATCATGAACGTGTGCGTCGCTGGCAGCTGGATATGATCGGCCATGCCCTCGACCATGGTCGAGCGCACCGAAACCTTTCCATCATCCGGCCCGTCGATCATCGACGAGAACAGCGGGTTCAGCGTGTGAGTACCGGCGATCACCCCCAGCGGAAAATCCACGGGTGGCAAGCGCCGCGGCAGGCTGTCGGCTCCGGTTCCCAGCTGCATGCCCGCAGGACCGTGCAGCAGCCCGAACACCTCGAGATCGCCCAGCTCGTCGACCAGTTGGCTGCCCTGGTTCGGCGGCCCCAGCATCACCACACGGCCCAACAGGTCGGGACGCGCGCGGCGGAACCAATAGCGGATCAGGATACCGCCCATGGAATGAGCGACGAAATGCACCGGCTGATCGCCGCAGGCGGCCACTGCCGGTGGCAGCGTCTGTTCGGCCAGCGCCGGGATCGGCAGGTCGGTCGAGGGATAGCCGGGGCGCACAACGTCATAGCCGCGCGCCAGCAGAACCTGTTCCATGATCGCAAAGGACGCCTCGCTGCGCGCCAGCCCGTGCAAAAGCACGACGCAATCGGCCCGGGCCGGCGCCGACCAGATCAGGAACAGAAATACCACCAGTCGCATGGGCGCCGCATACGCCGGATTCGCGCGCATGAAAAGTCACTTGCGGGCGGTGCGCCCGCCGCCCCTGCGCGATGCCAGAGCGATTCCGCCCAGCACCAGCCCGCCCCCCAGCACCAGACGCAGGCTGAGCTGCTCGCCCAGCAGCGCCACGCCGGCCACCAGCGCGATGATCGGTGCCGCCAGTTGCACGATGGCGGCCATTGACGGCGTGAACCGCCCGACCACCGAATACCACAGCGCATAGCCCAGCCCCGACGTCCCGGCCCCGGACAGAACGGCAAGTCCCAACCCGGTCAGGCTGACCGACATGGCACCGCCCAGAATCAACGGCGCGACCAGGACCATCGGCAGCGCAACACAGAAATTCGCCGCGGTGCCGGCCAGTGCGTCGGGCTCGCGGCGCCCGGCCAGGGTGTAAATTGCCCAGCCCACCCCCGCGGCGACCATGAACATCACCCCGACCGGATCGGCCCGCACCGCACCGGCCGGCCACAGCACCCAGGTCAGCCCGGAAAAGGCAATCGCCGCACCCAGCGCCTGGCGCGGCAGCGGCGGCGCGCCGCGCAGCGCCGCGATCGCAAAGATCGTGACCTGCACCACGGCAAACAGCACCAGGGCCCCCAGCCCGGCATCCAGCGTCAGGTAGGCAGCGGAAAACCCGATCATGTACAGGGTCAGCGACCCCGCCCCGACAAGGCGGCGCCGGGCGCGCAACTCCAGCGTGCCGCCGCGCAGCAGCACCAGCGCCGTCAGAACCACGGCCCCGGACAGGACCCGCAGGATGGCGAAACTGGCCGGATCGATCGCGCCGCTGTCCACGGCCAACCGGTTCAGGATCGAATTGGCCGCAAAGGCGGTCATGGTGAGTGCGGTCAGAAGGAACAGGCGCATAGGACCGGCATAACGCCGATTTCAAGCCGCGAACACCGGCGATCTGCTGATGTACCGGTGCGGAACCAGAAGATCAGGCAGCCCGGTCCGGTGCCGGGCCACGCTGCAACAATTCCCGACCGGAATGCAGCAGGCCGTCGCGGATATCACCTTCGATGGCCGCGCTCAGGGCCTGGGCGTCGCGCTGCCGCAGCGCCTCCAGAATCTCCTTGTGCCGGTCGATCAGATAGAATTCCGCGACCTTCTTGATCACCTGCCGCTGGAACGGGCCCAGTTGCAACCAGACGCTCTCGATCACCGGCATCGATGCCTGATGCGCGTTGGCGGCATACAGAATACGGTGAAATTCCTGATTTCGCAGGGTCAGCGCATCCAGATCCCTGGCCTCGACCAACCGGTCCATCTCGTCATCCAGCCCGGTCAGTTCCTCGATCAGAATGTCGGAAACATAAGGTAGAGACCGTACTGCGGCATGTACCTCGAGCGTGACACGCAGCGCCACCAGTTCTTCGAATTTTCCCGGCGTCATCTCGGGGATTATCATGCGGCGGTTGCCCATGACCTCGACCGCATGTTCCGAACTGAGCCGGCGCAGCGCCTCGCGCACCGGGGTCGGGCTGAGATCGAGATGCTCGGCCAGCCCACGCATGGTCAGCGACGTGCCCGGTTCGATCGCACCCAGCATGATCGCATTGCGCAGACGCCGATAGACATGGTCCTGCGTTGTCGAACCGGATCCCGTTTCGATTTCGGGGATGTTCAGATTCAGCGTCTTGTTCATGCCCGCCCCGATACCGCCTTTGATGATTTGTGATCATACGCCAAAAAAGTATTGACTCAAGTCGATAATGCAATCACAAGAATTTAAATGATATCACATTTAGTCCAAAGATATCGGAATGGGAGTCAAGCATGCCGGATCAGAACGTCACAACCTGGTTGAACGAGCGGCCAGAGATCGAATCGATCTTTGCCTGTGTCTGCGATCTGAACGGAACCATGCGCGGCAAGCGCGTACCCGTCGAGCAGGCGGCCAAGATGGCCGATGGTGCATTGCGCATGCCGTTGTCGATCGTCAGCATGGACGTCTGGGGCGAGGATATCGAGAACAGCGAACTGGTGTTCGAGACCGGCGATTCCGACGGTCTGTGCGATTTCACCGGCCGTCCTTTGATGCCGATCACCTGGACCAGCCGGCCGACCGCGCTGGCGATGCTGTGGATGCGGCAAGAGGACGGCACGCCGTTTCAGGGCGACCCGCGCCGCGCGCTGGCCAATATCGCCGACCGGTATCAGGCCATGGGTCTGACCCCGGTGGTCGCGACCGAACTGGAATTCTATCTGTGCGATCCGACCGACGACCGCCCGCAGGCACCGCGCTCGCCGGTGACCGGCAAACGGCTGGATTCGGACGGGGCGCTGTCGCTGGACGAGTTGCAGCATTTCGACACCTTTTTGAACGATGTCTACGATGCCTGCGCCGCGCAGGGCATTCCCGCCGATTCCGCGATCTCGGAGAACGGTGCCGGACAGTTCGAGATCAACATGATGCATGTCGCCGATCCGCTGCGCGCCGCCGATGACGCGGTGCTGTTCAAGCGGCTGGTGCGCGGCATCGCCCGCAAGCACGGATTTGTCGCCACCTTCATGGCCAAACCCTATGGCGACCGCGCCGGCAGCGGCTTTCACGTGCATTTTTCGCTGATCGACGAAAATGGCGTGAACGTCTTTGACAATGGCGGCGAAGAAGGCACCGAACTGATGTTGCAGGCGGTGGCCGGGCTGTTGGCGACGATGCAGGAAAACACCCTGACCTTTGCCCCGCACGAGAATTCGTACCGGCGCATGCTGCCCGGCGCCCACGCCCCGACCAGCGTCGCCTGGGGATACGAGAACCGCACCGCCGCCATCCGCATTCCCGGCGGCAGCCCCAAGGCGCGCCGGATCGAACACCGCGTCGCCGGTGCCGATGCCAACCCCTATCTGGTCCTGACCAGCATCCTGGGCGGCGCGCTGACGGGAATCGAGGCAAAGATGCAGCCGGCCAGGCCGATCACCGGCGACGCCTATACGATGAAGCTGCCGCATCTGCCGCTGGACTGGGCCACCGCCATCGACGCCTTTCGCAACGGTGACCATGTCCAGAACGTGTTCTCAAAGCGGCTGCAGACCATGCTGGTCGAATGCAAGACGCAGGAACTGAAAAAGTTCGCGCGTCATGTCACCGATTTCGAATATCACTCTTACCTGGAGGTCGTCTGATGAACGCCATGTCACATCCATATGCGGGCGATGGAACCCATACCAAAAGCTACTATGCCGCGTCTGCGAACCCGGCCCCCGAGCGGCCCGAACTGTCCGGCAATGGCGAAATCGATGTCTGCATCATCGGGGCCGGTTACAGCGGATTGTCGACCGGCCTGCATCTGGTCGAAAAGGGCTACAAGGTCGCCATCATCGAAGGCGCCCGCGTGGGTTGGGGCGCATCGGGCCGCAATGGCGGTCAGATCGTCAACGGTCTGAATGCCAGCCTGCAGACCATCAAGAAACGCTATGGCCAGGACACCGCCACCTTTGTCGCCGGTCTGGTTCAGGAAGGCGGCGAGATCATCCGCGAGCGGGTCAAGACCTATGACATCCAGTGCGACCTGAAGGACAAGAACATCTTTACCGGTCTGACCAAGGCGCATATGCGCGAACTGGAAGAGCGGATGAACCTGTGGGCCAGCTACGGCATCAAGAACCAGGAGATGCTGGACAAGGATCAGCTGCGCGCACATATCAATTCCGATCTCTACGAGGGCGGCCTGATCGATCACAGCGGCGGTCACATGCACCCGCTGAACCTGGCTTTGGGCGAGGCCGCGGCCTTTGAAAAGCTGGGCGGCACGATCTACGAGATGTCGCCGGTCATCGATGTGGATACCGAGGCCGCGCGTCCGGTCGTCAGGACCGCCAAGGGGCAGATGACCTGCAAGACCCTGGTCCTGTGCGGCAACGCCTATCTGGGCCATGTCGTGCCGACCCTGACCTGGCGGGTGATGCCGGTTTCGACCCAGGTCATGGCCACCGAGCCGCTGGGCGAAGAGCGCGCGCATGCGCTGATCCCGCAGGATGCCTGCGTCGAGGATATCCGCTATATCCTGGACTACTATCGCCTGTCCGGCGACAAGCGTCTGCTGTTCGGCGGCGGCACCGTCTATGGCGGCGCCGACCCCAGCGACATCGAGTCCAAACTGCGCCGCAACATGGACAAGGTGTTTCCCCAGCTCAAGGGTGTCCGTGTCGACTATGCCTGGAGCGGCAATTTCGCCCTGTCCTTCAGCCGCGTGCCGCAGATGGGCCGCATCGGGGCCAACACCTATTTCGCCCATGGCTATTCCGGCCACGGCGTGACCGGCTCACACACGTTCGGGCGCATTTTGTCCGAGGCGATCGATGGCGATTTGACACGGTTCGACGTGTTCGAAAATGTGCCTTGGTATCCGTTCCCGGGCGGGCGCATGTTCCGCGTGCCCTATTCTATGGTCGGATCGTGGTGGTACGCGCTGCGTGACAAATTCGGCGTCTAGAACTGACTTAATCTCATATTTCCCAGGGAGGAACCCATGAAGAAACTCACAACCCTGTCCTCGGTACTGGCGCTGTGCGCCGGTGCCGCGGCGGCCGACGGCATCCTGAACGTTTATAACTGGTCCGACTACATCGCCGAGGACACGATCGCGAAATTCGAGGCCGAGACCGGCATCAGCGTGAATTATGACGTCTTTGACAGCAACGAGGTTCTCGAGGCCAAGATGCTGACCGGCGCCAGCGGCTATGACGTGGTCGTGCCGTCGATCGAATTCATGGCCCGCCAGGCGCAGGCCGGCGTGTTCGCCGAGATCGACAAGGCCGCGCTGTCCAATTACGGCAATCTCGATCAGGGCATCCTGGACATCATCGCGGTCAACGACCCGGGCAACACCCATGGTGTACCCTACATGATGTTCACCACCGGCATCGGTTACAACGTCAAGGACGTGGCGGCGCGGATCGACGCCGACAAGATCGGCAGCTGGGACATGATCTTTGATCCCGAAACCGTGGCCAAGCTGGCCGATTGCGGCGTGGCGGTTCTGGACAGCCCCTCCGAAATCATGGCACCGGCGCTGAACTATCTGGGGCTGGACCCGAATTCCGAAGACAAGGGCGATCTGCAAAAGGCGACCGACCTCTTGATGTCGGTGCGCGCGCATATCCGGTATTTCCATTCCTCGCAGTACATCAACGACCTGGCCAATGGCGATATCTGCGTCGCCGTCGGCTATTCCGGCGACGTTCTGCAGGCGCGCGACCGGGCCGCCGAAGCCGGACAGGGCGTCGAAGTCGCCTATGCCATCCCGAAAGAGGGCGGACAGGTCGGTTTCGACATGCTGGCCGTGCCGGATGACGCTCCCAACCCCGAGAACGCGCTGAAGTTCATCAACTTCATTCTGCAGCCGCAAATCGCGGCGGACATCACCAACTATGTCTATTACGCCAACCCCAACACCGCCGCGACCGAGTTTGTCGTGCCCGAAGTGGCCGGTGATCCGGGCATCTACCCGCCCGCAGATGTTGCAGCGAAACTGTTTTCGCTGAAACCGCATTCGCCGCGTTTTGACCGGTCGCTGACCCGGGCGTGGACGGCGATCAAGACAGGCCAATAGTCCGGTCCGGCCGGCCCCGCGCCATGGGGCCGGCTGCCGTTATTTCAGAACGACAGGTGGCGAAAATGTCAGACGACCAGACCGCAACGAACGCACAGCCTTGGAACGATCCCAACGCCGAACCGTTCCTGCAGATCAAGAGCATTACCAAGAAATTCGGCGCATTCACCGCGGTGAACAACGTCTCTCTGGATATCTACAAGGGCGAGATATTCTGCCTGCTGGGCGGATCCGGCTGCGGAAAATCAACGCTGCTGCGGATGCTGTCCGGGTTCGAAAATCCGACATCGGGGCAGATCATCATCGATGGCCAGGACCAGGCCGGCGTTGCGCCCTATGCACGCGAAACCAACATGATGTTCCAGTCCTATGCGCTGTTCCCCCACATGACGGTGGAAAAGAACATCGCCTACGGGCTCAAGCGCGACGGCATCCCCAAGGCCGAAATCGCCACCCGCGTGACCGACATGCTGTCGCTGGTTCAGCTGGACCAGTTCGCCACCCGCAAGCCGCATCAGCTGTCCGGCGGCCAGCGCCAGCGCGTCGCGCTGGCCCGGTCGCTGATCAAGAAACCCAAACTGCTGATGCTGGACGAACCTCTGGGCGCGCTGGACAAGAAGCTGCGCGAGGAAACCCAGTTCGAACTGATGAAGATCCAGGAAAGCCTGGGGGTCACCTTTGTCGTCGTGACCCACGATCAGGAAGAGGCGATGACCCTGTCCAGCCGGATCGGCGTCATGACCGCCGGCGAGATCGTGCAGGTCGGCACCCCGCACGAGATCTACGAGTTTCCGCAGAACCGTTTCGTGGCCGATTTTATCGGGTCGGTGAACATTTTCGAGGGCCGCATCAGCGAAGACGGCACCGATCACGTCGTGGTCAAATCGCAGGATACCGGAACCGACATCTATGTCCCGCACGGGATCAGCGGCGTCGAAGGCCAGAAGGTCGCCGTGGCCGTGCGCCCGGAAAAGATACTGATCAGCCGTACCCCGCAGAACGACATGCGCAATGCCGTCACCGGTGTCGTGGACGAAATCGCCTATATGGGCAATGCCACGGTCTTTCAGGTCCTTCTGGACAGTGGCAAGCGGGTGCGGGTGTCGCAATCGAACCGGACGCGTTCTGATGACGGGGCGCTGACCTGGGACGACCGGGTGCATATCGGCTGGGCCGGGGCCGCCGGAATTCTGGTGACGTCATGAGCCGCGCGTCCGACATCGACAGCAGACTGCCAGGCGGCCGCCTGATCGGATCGCTGCTGAACCGGCTGGGGCTGGGCGGTCGCGGGCTGGTGATCGCCATCCCGACCTTGTGGCTGTTCCTGTTCTTTCTCGTGCCGTTCCTGGTGGTGGCCAAGATCTCGCTATCCGAAGCCGCCATCGCCCGCCCGCCCTATCTGCCGATCTGGGAATGGGCCGACGGCATTCTCAACCTCAATCTGAATTTCGGCAACTACCTGTTCCTGCTGGACGATCCGCTATACATGTCGGCCTATGCCGAATCCGTCAAGATCGCCGGCATCGCCACGATCATCACCCTGCTGATCGGCTATCCGATGGCCTATCTGATCGCCCGTTCGCCGGCAAACCAGCGCAACATCCTGCTGATGCTGGTGGTGCTGCCGTTCTGGACCTCGTTCCTGCTGCGGGTCTATGCGTGGATCGGTTTTCTCAAGGGCAATGGTCTGATCAACAACTTTCTGCTGTCGCTGGGTCTGATTGATGAACCGCTGATCATGTTGCAGACCGATTTCGCTGTCTATATCGGCATCGTCTATACCTATCTGCCCTTCATGATCCTGCCGCTCTACGCCAATCTGGTCAAGCTGGACGAAGCCTATCTGGAAGCCTCGGCCGATCTGGGCGCCCGGCCCGCGACCACCTTTTTCACCGTGACGCTGCCGCTGTCCTATAGCGGAATCATCGCCGGCTGCATGCTGGTGTTCATTCCGGCCGTCGGTGAATTCGTGATCCCGGCACTGCTGGGCGGGCCGGACACGCTGATGATCGGCCGGGTGCTGTGGAACGAGTTCTTCTCGAACCGCGACTGGCCCATCGCATCGGCCGTGGCAATCGTGATGCTGTTCGTCCTGGTGATCCCGATCATGCTGCTGCGCAAGGCTCAGGCCGCCGAAGAAGGAGCGAACCAATGAAACGCAAGTCGCTTTTCCTGATGATCACCGGCATTCTGGGGTTCGTCTTTCTCTATGCGCCGATCGTATCGCTGGTGATCTTCAGCTTCAACGAAAGCAAGCTGGTCACCGTGTGGGGCGGGTTCTCGACCAAATGGTACGGCGAGCTTTTCCGCGATCCGCAGATTCTCGAAGCCGCCTGGGTCAGCATCAAGATCGCCTTTCTCAGCGCAACCATTGCCGTGGTGATCGGCACCGTGGGCTCCTTTGTGCTGATCCGGTTCCAGCGATTCCGGACCAAGGCGCTCTTGAGCATGATGATCACCGCACCGCTGGTCATGCCCGAGGTCATCATCGGTCTGTCGCTGCTGTTGCTGTTCGTGGCCATGGAAGGGCTGATCGGGTGGCCCGGCGGGCGCGGCATGCTGACGATCATCATCGCGCATGCGACCTTTGGCGCGGCCTATGCCGCGGTGGTGATCCAGTCCCGCCTGGTCGATCAGGATCTCTCGATCGAAGAGGCGGCACAGGATTTGGGCGCAAAACCCGTCCGGGTCTTCTTTGACGTGACCCTGCCCGCTATCGCCCCGGCGCTGGTCTCGGGATGGCTGCTGGCCTTTACCCTCAGCCTGGACGATCTGGTGATTGCCAGCTTTGTGTCAGGTCCGGGTGCCTCGACCCTGCCGATGGTGATCTTTTCCAAGGTCCGGCTGGGGGTCAGCCCCGATGTCAACGCGCTGGCCACGATCATCATCGGCATCGTGTCGCTGGGGATCATCGCGGCGGCGCTGCAGATGAACCGCCGCAAAAAGGAATATTAAGGCGCACAGTCCAAAGTAACGGAATACGGCCAAGGGCGGCGCGGCGAGACCGCGCCGCCTTTTTTGCGGGCTGCAGATGGAGGCGTGCGTGTCGTCCGGCTGCCGGGAAAGGGACCAGCGGCCGTCAGCGGCGCAGGCGCGTCGCGATCTGTCGGGAAAGGGTCAGCATCGCGGCTCCGGTGGCTTGCGCCACCGCGCCGGGTGTTGCGTCGGTCACGGGCTGCTGGATGTCGAATCGGTTGATCGACTCGCGCACGGCGCGCTCGGGCGCGGCGATGGCATACTGACCGGTCATGCGAAACTGCCCGTCCGACTGCGCCACCATGCGTTCGATCCGCACGTCGATGCGCACATCCGCCGGCCGTTCCAGCGGCCAGGGTTCGGCTGCCGCGGTAGCGGTGGTTCCGTCATCCAGGTTGCGCGCCAGCGCCAGGGTCAGGGCGCGCACCGGATCGTCCGCCCAAACCGCACCCGCCGCCGGGCGCAACGATCCGTCCGCGCCCTGCAACAGGATTTCGGAGGCCCCGGCATAGGCTGGCAGCGTTACTTCGCGGATTTCGATGGTCGACACCGCGACCCGCGCACGCTGCTCGGCAGAGGGCGCGTCCAGCAGATAGCGCGCCGAGTTGCCGCCGCACGCGGTCAGTGTCAGCGGCAGGGCCATCATCAGACAGGCACGAAAAAAGGCGGTCATGGCGTCACTTTCCGAACAGGATCGAATTGGGGTTGCGTTCCAGCGCCCGGGTCAGCGCGGCGACCGAACGGGCCGCAGTACGGATTTCGCGCAACATGGCCAGGGATTCGCTGTTGAAATCCGAGCGGTCGCCATAGGCTGCGATCAATTCCTCGCTGCGGGTCACCAGCCGGTCCAGCCGCGCCGATAGCGCCGGCAGGTCGGCCGTGGCCCGTTCCAGAGAATCCGCTGCCGCGCGGGCTGAATCCAACGCCGCATTGGCGTTTTGTGCCACCCCGCCGGCGCGCAATTCTGACACCAGTTCGCGGGTTTCGTCCAACGCCGTCGTCAGCGCTGCCGGCAGCGCCCGGGCATCGTCGGTGCCAATCAGCGCATCGGCGCTGTCCAGCAGGGCGGTGGCCGAGGCGATCAGCTCATCGGCCTTGAGATCGCGGGCCTTGGCCGCCACGGCGCGCAGATCGTCGATCAGCGCCGGAACTTCTTCCGAAGCCAAGGACAGGTTGGCCACGGCGGCATCGGCGTTTTCCAGGGTCGAGACCAGCCGCTCGACGACGCCCTGCGTGTTGATGCGCTCGACGGTGCTGCGCAGATCGGCCACTGCCTGGCGCAGCTCGCCGGGCAGCGCGCGCATGTCCGCGCTCTCGACCAGGTCGCGGCTGCGGTCCAGCAGCCCGACCAGCGCCTCGGGCGCGGCGCGGGTGTTCTGATCGGTGGCGATGGCTTCGATGCTGGCCATCAGGCTGATCGCCTGCTGGATCATTTCCTCGATCTGCAACCCGTTGACCCGCTTCATCACGCCTTCAAGCGTGGCGTTGATGTCCGGCAGATCGGACTCGACACTGGGAATCAGCGCATAGGGCGTGGCCTCGCGCTGCAGTTCGGCTGGTTTCGCGTTTTCTATTTCTACCAGTTCGACGATCAGCGACGTACCGAGCAGGTTGGCCTTGTTCAACCGCGCCCGGGTCCCGGTCCTTACCGCGGCCTCGAGAAAATCCAGCACCTCCTCCAGCGTCGCCCGGGCGGGCAGGCCGATCAGCTTGGGATCGACCAGCAGAGTGACCTGCTGATGCACCTCGGGGCTGTCCTCGTCGCCGGCCACAAAGGCCGAGATGGTTACGACCTCGCCGATCTTGATGCCGCGAAAGAACAGGCCGCTGCCGGCTGACAGGCCGGACACGCCGTCGCGGAACACGGTGGCCAGGGTGACGGTGTTGGACGAAACGCGCGAAAAAGCATTCTCGCGGGCTGTCGCTTCGTCGGCGTGCAAATCATAGACCCTGCCCGGCTTGACCGGTCTGCCGCCGGAAAAGAAGGTGTTGAACGCGACACCGCCGCTGATCAGGGCCGCGAAACTGCCGACATCCAGCTTGAGCCCGCCGGCCCCAAAGGACAGTGAAAAGCCCGACGTGTCCCAGAACCTGGTCGCCGTGGTCAGCAGCCGGTCATGCGGCGCCTCGACAAAGGCGTCGACCAGCACCACCGAACCCGTCTCGTCCAGCCGGGGTGCCTCGGTGCGCCCGACCTTGACACCGCGGTAAAACACCGGCGAGCCAGCGGCCATCACCCGACCCTCGCCCGCGCGCAGCACGATGCGCGTGCCCTTTTCGTTCAGATCGATCAAAGGGCGTTGTTCCAGCCCGGTGAAACGCTGCAGCGGCGGGCCGCGCGTGGTGTCCCAGGCACCCTCGATATAGACCCCGGATAGCACCGTCGACAGGCCCGACACGCCTTCGGCGGACACTTCGGGACGGACCACCCAGAACTGGGCGCTGGCATCCAGAAACGGCGCAATCGGCCGATCCACCCGCACCGACAACCGGACCTGTTTCAGATCGTCGGAAAAGCCGACCTTTTCCACCAATCCGATCACCACATCGCGATAGCGCACCGTGGTTTCGCCGGCCGTCACCCCGGCGGCGTTCTCGAACAGGATTTCGATCAGTACGCCGCGCTCGGAATAGCTGCGCCAAGCCACGGCCAGCGACACCGCCAGCGCCAGCACCGGCACCAGCCAGACGATCGAGATGTTGCGCCAGGGCGAGCGTCTGGGCGCTTGCACCTGCATCTCTGCCGGGGTGGCCTCCTCGGTCATGTTTGGCCTGCCTCATCCGCGTCCCAGATCATTCTGGAGTCAAAGCTTTGGGCGGAAAGCATGGTAAATGCAACCGACAAGGCGAAGGACACCGCAGCGATGCCCGGATGAATGGTCGCGACGAATTTGAACTGCACCAGCGCCGACAGGATCGCCACGACAAACACGTCGATCATCGACCAGCGGCCGATGAACTCGACGGCCTCGAACAGGTGCAGGCGGCTGTGCTGGGCCAGCGTCGACCGAGTGCGCACGCTGAGCGCCAGATAGGCGATCGCGAGGAACTTGCCGATCGGAATGACGATCGACGCCACGAAAACGATCAGCGCCACGCCATAGGCATGGTGGGCGACCAGTTCCACGACCCCCTCGATAATCGTGCTGCTGCGGTCCTGACCCAGGGTTGAAGTGCGCAGCATCGGATAGATATTGGCCGGCAGATAGCAGATCAGCCCGGCAAACCACCAGGCCCAGACACGCTGCAGGCTGCCGGCATCCCGGCTGGACAACGCCGCACCGCAGCGGACGCAATGCGGCGTCCCGCCGCGATGCACCCGCCCACAGCCGGTGCAGGCCACCAGACCGGCCTGACGGGCGGTCAGGAATTCCGGCGGGCTTCCAGCGTTTTCCATATCGTCAACTTGCACATGAACGTGTCCTTCAGAGTAGTCACCAGAACCAGGGCCACAAAGGCCCAAAAGGCCGGCCCCATCGAAATCGTCGCCAGGCCGGCGACCTTGACCAGCGCTACCGCCACGCCGACGATAAAGACCTCGGCCATCGCCCAGGGCCGCAACGCGCTGGCCAGGCGAAACGCCCGGGTCGCCTGCGGCAGCGGCGCGTGGCCGATCATCATCGGCGCGATAGTGTAGAGAAGCGCCGCCAGCCGCACCGCCGGCAGCACCACGATCAGCGCCGCCACCGCAAAGGACAGGGGCAGCAACAGACCGTCGGAAAAGGCCAGGATTGCATCAAAGACCGAGCTGCGCTGCTGAAACGTGCCGGCCCGCAATTCGAGAAACGGAAAGAACACCGCCGCCACCATCAGGATCAGCGCCGTCGCCGCCAGCATCACGATCTGCGTCATCGCCCCGGCGCGGGGCGCCATCAGAACCGCGTGACAGCGCCGGCACCGCGCCCGGGCGCCGTTGGGAATGTCGGCCTGACGGTGCAGGACATCGCAGACCGGACAGGCTATCAGCCCGGCCGGATCGGTGTCGTCGTTCCTGGTCTCAGCCGTGGTCATCTCGTTTCTGTTCCCGCGTCGCGCCGGCCCGATCGGCCCCTGCAGCCTGACCGGCCCGCGCGGACCGACCTGGCGCGCCAAGAGTGGCGGTTTCGCGCCCGTCCCGCAAGCGCTGGCATCGCCCGTCCCGGCCCGAAAACCCGGCAGGCGCCCGGGTCGACCATCCCCCTGCCCCGCCGAAAGGGCCATCGTCGCGCGCAAAATTCTGTCGCTGCCAGAATATGTGGCCCGGTCAGTTCGCATTTCCCAGCGGCCCCAGCGATGCCAGCTCTTTTACCGCCTGCATCGCGACATAGGTCGAGGTGCCGGACACATGCGGCAGGGTGGATATCTTTTCTGCCAGAACAACGCGGTACTCGGCCATCGACCGGGTCCGGATTTTCATCAGGTAGTCGAACTTTCCGGCAATCAGATGCACCTGCTCGATCTCGCCGATCCTGGCCACTGCCGCGTTAAAAGCCGCCAGCGCCGCCTCGCGCGTGTCGTTCAGGCGCACCTCGACAAAGGCCACATGGTCCAGCCCCAGCCGGATCGGATCGATCAGCGCGCGATAGCCGATGATCACACCGTCTGCCTCGAGCCGTCGCAACCGCGCCTGCGTCGGCGACTTGCTCAATCCGATGCGCCGCGCCAGATCGGCAATGCTGATCCGGCCTTCCTCAGCCAGAACGCCCAGTATCTTACGGTCGAATCCATCCAGATCGCTCCAGTCGCTTTGCATCGTACTACCTCCGATCTTCGGACCACTGTCCTGCAATTTTCATGCAATCGGGACAATCGACCGATTGAACACCTCTATACTGCGCAGACACACTGGAGGCCAGACATGACCCAATTCCAAGACCTACGCACTCGGATCGACACCCACAAGTTCGCCGACGAAGAAGCCGTCATCGCGCGCCTGATCGCAGAGTCAGAGTTGAGCGATGCGGATCGCGCCGCGATCTGCGCCTCTGGCGCGGACCTGGTGCGCAACATCCGTTCGGCCACCGCACCAGGCCTGATGGAGGTGTTCCTGGCCGAATACGGCCTGTCCACCGACGAGGGCATCGCCCTGATGTGCCTGGCCGAAGCGCTGCTGCGCGTGCCCGATGCCGACACGATCGACGCGCTGATCGAGGACAAGATCGCCCCGTCGAACTGGAGCCGCCACCTGGGCCATTCCTCCAGCCCGCTCGTCAATGCCTCGACCTGGGCGCTGATGCTGACCGGCAAGGTGCTGGACGACGAGGGCGCCAGTCCGGTGCGGGCGCTGCGCAGTGCCGTCAAGCGACTGGGCGAACCGGTGATCCGCACCGCCGTCGGCCGCGCCATGAAGGAAATGGGCCGCCAGTTCGTACTGGGCGAAACCATCACCGCGGCAATGAAACGCGCCGCCGGGATGGAGGAGAAAGGCTATACCTACAGCTATGACATGCTGGGGGAAGCCGCGCGCACCGATGCCGATGCGCGCCGGTACCACCTGTCCTATTCCCGCGCCATCAGCGCCATCGCCCAGGCCTGCACCTCGGACGACATCCGCGCCAATCCCGGCATCTCGGTCAAGCTGTCGGCGCTGCACCCGCGCTATGAAGTCGCTCAGGAGGCGCGCGTCATGGCCGATCTGGTGCCGCGCCTGCGCTCGCTGGCACTGCTGGCGAAATCCGCCGGCATGGGGCTGAACGTGGACGCCGAAGAGGCCAACCGCCTGGCCCTGTCGCTGGAGGTGATCGACACCGTCATGTCCGAACCGGCCCTGGCGGGCTGGGATGGCTTTGGCGTCGTGGTGCAGGCCTATGGCCCGCGTGCCGGCGTGGTGATCGACACGCTGTACGAGATGGCCCAGCGCAACGACCGCCGGATCATGGTGCGGCTGGTCAAGGGCGCCTATTGGGATACCGAGGTGAAACGCGCCCAGGTCGACGGCATGGACGCCTTTCCGGTCTTTACCCGCAAACCGGCCACCGACATCTCCTATATCGCCAATGCCCGCAAGCTGCTGGGCATGACCGACCGGATCTATCCGCAATTCGCCACCCACAACGCGCACACGGTCGCCGCGATCCTGCACATGGCCAGCGATGCCAGCCTCTATGAGTTCCAGCGCCTGCATGGCATGGGCGAAACCCTGCACAGCATCGTCAAGACCCAGAACAACACCCGCTGCCGCATCTATGCGCCGGTCGGCGCGCATCGCGACCTGCTGGCCTATCTGGTGCGCCGCCTGCTGGAAAACGGCGCCAACAGTTCCTTTGTGAACCAGATCGTCGACGAGTCCGTGCCGCCGGAAACCGTCGCCGCCGATCCGTTCGAGGCGGTCAAGGCCAAATCCGCGCCGCTGCCGCGGGGCACCGAGCTGTATGAGCCCGAGCGCCGCAATTCGCGCGGGTTCGACCTGACCCATGCCCCGACTCTGGCCCGGATCGAGGCCGCCCGGGCGCCGTTCAAGACCCATGCCTGGGCCGCGGCGCCGCTGCTGGCCGGCCCGGTCGCACCCGAGGCCGAGCAGCCCGTGACCAACCCCGCCGATGGCAGCCGCACCGGCACCGTCGCGCCGGCCAGTTCCGCCGACATCGAAACCGCGCTGTCGAAGGCCGCCCCCTGGTCCGCCCCCGCCACCGAGCGCGCCGCTATCCTGAACAAGGCCGCCGATCTCTACGAGGAGAATTTCGGCGAGATCTTTGCACTGCTGACCCGCGAGGCTGGCAAATCGCAGCTGGACGGTGTCGCCGAACTGCGTGAGGCAGTGGATTTCCTGCGCTATTATGCGGCCAACATTCCCGATGCCGCTCCGGCGGGCGTGTTCACCTGCATTTCGCCCTGGAACTTTCCGCTGGCGATCTTCTCGGGTCAGGTTGCCGCGGCCCTGGCCACCGGCAACGCGGTGCTGGCAAAACCCGCCGAGCAGACGCCGCTGATCGCGCATCTGGCGGTCGGCCTGCTGCACAAGGCGGGCGTGCCGGCAACGGCTCTGCAACTGCTGCCCGGCAGCGGCATGATCGGTGCGGCCCTCACCTCGGATCCGCGGGTCAACGGCGTCGCCTTTACCGGTTCGACCGCCACGGCGATGAAAATCCGCGCCGCGATGGCCGACAACCTGGACCCCGGCGCCCCGCTGATCGCAGAAACCGGCGGCCTGAACGCGATGATCGTGGACAGCACCGCGCTGCCGGAACAGGCGGTGCAGGCGATCGTCGAAAGCGCCTTTCAATCGGCGGGCCAGCGCTGTTCGGCGCTGCGCTGCCTCTATGTCCAGGAGGACGTGGCCGAAGACGTGCTGACCATGCTGATGGGCGCGATGGATGCCCTGTCGCTGGGCGATCCCTGGCTGCTGTCCACCGATTCCGGTCCGGTCATCGACGAACAGGCCCGCGCCGGCATCATGGCGCATATCGACATCGCCCGCCGCGAAGGCCGGGTGCTCAAGGAACTGCGCGCGCCCGCCGGCGGCACCTTTGTCGCCCCGACACTGATCTCGGTCAGCGGCATCGGCGATCTGGAGCGCGAGATTTTCGGCCCCGTACTGCATGTCGCCCGGTTCAAGTCGTCGCAGCTGGATGAAGTCATCGACGACATCAACGCCACTGGCTATGGTCTGACCTTTGGGTTGCACACGCGTATCGACGACCGGGTCCAGCACGTGACCGAGGCGATCCATGCCGGCAACATCTATGTCAACCGCAACCAGATCGGCGCCATCGTCGGCACCCAGCCCTTTGGCGGCGAGGGCCTGTCGGGCACCGGCCCAAAGGCGGGCGGACCGAACTACATGCCGCGGTTCTGCGCGCCCGACCGGCAGCAGGCAAACGGCGGCTGGACCGGCAAGGCCTCGTCCCTGCCGGCACCGGTGGGGGTCACGAACGGTGCGACCGCCCGCACCCTGCCCGGCCCGACCGGCGAATCCAACCGTCTGTCGGTGCTGCCCCGGCCACCGCTGCTGTGCATGGGACCGGGCGCCAGCGCTGCCAACGCCCAAGCGCAGGCGGTACAGTCCCTGGGCGGACAGGCGATCAGCGCCAACGGCCACATTGACCCAGACACGCTGACCGACATCGTCGGCATCTCGGGTGTGCTCTGGTGGGGCGATGCGACCACTGCGCGGCGGATCGAACAGGCGCTGGCGCGCCGTGACGGCCCGATCGTGCCGCTGATCCCGGGAAAACCCGATCTGGCGCGGGTGATGGGCGAACGCCATGTCTGCGTGGACACCACGGCGGCGGGCGGCAACGCGGCCCTGCTGGGCGGCATGGCCTGAAAACCGCAAACCCGCCGATCATATCCTGTGATCGGCGGGTTTGAACCCAAAGCGGACCAGGCAGAAATTCGGCCAATACGTACAAAGCAAGCGCGGTGTCGAGCGGGCTTTTCAACCCGACCTAATTGAGAACCAACCCTGCCCCGCGCGGCAAGGAAATCGGTAATCTCTGAAACCTTTGGCTTGGGGTCTTCGGCCATGTTCAGGATCGGCACATACGCCTGGCGCGGAGTACTGTCATTGCTCAGTTCGCCACGCCCGCGGACTTGCTCCTCGACGAGCTGAAGATCAGGCTGTGCTTGCCTGCGGACAGATATCGCCCGCAGCTGCTCAAGATGACGGCTGGACGGCGTCGCCCTCCGCCGGTTGCACGGCCCGCCGATAGAGATGCCATGTGGTGTGGCCAAGGATCGGCAAGGTGAAGATCAGGCCCAGAAACGCCGGAACCAGCGACAACAGCATGGTGACCGAGATGATCGCCGCCCATGTGAGCATGACCACAGGGTTTTCCGAAACGACGCGAACGGACGTCAACATGGCCGTCACGAAATCGGTGTCCCGGTCAAGCAGCATCGGCATCGCGACCACGGTCACTGTGAACAGGACAGCCGACAGAAATGCGCCAGCGCCGGTGCCGATGGCAAGAAAGGTCCACCCCTCAGGCGTGAAGAACACGATGTTCATGAACCCCTCGAAATCCGAGAAGGACGCATCCTGCAGGATGATCGCCAGCCAAAGCCGAACCTGGTAACTCCACACCCAGAAAATGAACAGGGTGACGAAGGCCATCCAGCCCATTTCGCGCTTGCGTTGATTGGCCATGACGGTCAGGATTTCAGACCAGCCGAAACTCTCTCCCTTCTGCAACCGGCGGGACATTTCATACAGCCCGGCGGCGGCGAAAGGCGCGACCAGCGGAAAGCCCACAACGGCGGGAATGATCATCCAGATCTTGCCGAGCCAGACCAGACACCAAACAAACAGAATGCCGAATACCGCATAGAACAGGCCGAAGAAGCCGCTCATGAAGGGGCGCGCCAGAAAGTCGGAAAACCCGGCCTTCAACGACGCGGTGATATCCTCGGTGGTCACCTTGTTGACCTTGGGCCTGGCCATTTGCTGCGGCGTCGGATTGTCCGGTGGTATGGAACCTGAATTCTTGCCTGAATTCTTGCCTGAATTCTTGGATGTCATGACACACTCCTCCCAAACCAAGGACCCGGGCCGGTCCGTTTGCCAACAGACCCAGCGGTGCAACAAACATCCCTCCTCCTTAGCCAAGTCTGCATCAGGTGAGGCACAAGGACAAGGGGGCGTATGGCAGCACTTTCCCGCGAAAGCGGTGATCGCCAAGAGTGCCCTGACCCGGCGAAGCCTGCCCCCTTGACCCCGCCCGGCTTTCGGCCCAGCGTCGCGCCATGTTTCCGATCCGCGATCATAACCCTTCGGGGCGCACGCCCTATGTCGTCTATGGCCTGATGGCCGCCAACATCCTGATCTTTCTGGGATATGCGGGCATCCTGAATGATGACCGCGCGCTCATGACCCTGTTTTACCAGTGGGCCATGATCCCGGCCCGGATCAGCAGCGGAGACGGTTATCCGACGCTGATCAGTTCGATGTTCCTGCATGGCGGCTGGACGCATCTGGCAGGCAACATGCTGTTCCTCTGGGTCTTTGGCGACAACCTCGAAGACGAGATGGGGCATGTTCCCTTTCTGGGCTTTTACCTGGCCAGCGGTATCGGGGCCGGGCTGATGCATGTTCTGGCCGCCCCGGGCTCGGTCGTGCCCACGGTCGGGGCCTCGGGGGCAATTGCCGGCGTGATGGGGGGGTATCTGCTGCTCTATCCGCGCGCCAAGGTCGATGTGATTCTGATCCTGATCGTGTTCTTTCGGATCTTTCCGATCCCGGCCTGGATCGTGCTGGCGGTCTGGTTCGTCCTGCAGTTCATCGGCGGGCTGGGTGCCGATCCCGATACCGGCGGCGTCGCCTATTGGGCCCATGCCGGCGGCTTTGTGATCGGGCTGGTGCTGACGATACCCTTGTGGCTGCGGCGCGGCGGACAGCGGTTCTGGCAAAGCACCCACGGCCACCCGCCGCATCCCGAGGCACAATATCGGATCAGTCCCAGCCGCATCCCCCGAATCCGGCGCAAGTGATCCGGACAGCGCCGGCGCGGGGCCGGATCAGCCCCGGATCACCTTGGCGAAGGGGTCGAACATCGCCTCGTTGGCGCAGATCACCTCGCCATCGGACAGGATGTCGCCCCTTGGGTCCAGCGGCTGGATCAACCCGCCCGCCTCGCGCACGATGACAACGCCGGCAGCCAGATCCCAAGCATGCAGACGGCGTTCCCAAAAGCCGTCATAGCGCCCGGCGGCGACATAGGCCATGTCCAGCGCCGCCGAGCCCCAGCGCCGCACCCCGGCACAGGCGGGCAACAGTCGCGCCAGATCCTGCAGGGTTGCGGGCAGATCGGCGCGCCCGCCAAAGGGCAGACCGGTGGCAAAGATGCATTCGATCATCCGGTGGCGCCCGGACACCCGCAACCGGGTGTCGTTCATCCAGGCTCCGGCGCCCTTTTCAGCAAAGAACATCTCGTCCTTGGCGGCGTCGAACACCACGCCCGCGACCACCTCGCCCTTGTGTTCCAAGGCGATGGACACCGCCCAATGGGGCAGCCCGTGCAGAAAATTCGTCGTGCCGTCCAGCGGATCGACGATCCAGCGACGGGTCGGATCCTTGCCGTCGATCGCGCCGCCCTCTTCGGCCAGCCAGCCATAGGTCGGGCGCGCGCCCAGCAATTCGTCCTTGATGATCTTTTCCGCCGCCAGATCGGCCTTGGACACAAAGTCTCCGGCCCCCTTCATTGACACCTGCAGGTTCTCGACCTCCCGGAAATCCTTGACCAGCGAACGGCCCGCCTTGCGGGCGGCCTTGATCATCACATTCAGATTTGCGCTGCCTACCATGTCACGGGCTCCTGTCGGGTCAGGCCGCGCGTATACGCCCCGGCGCTGTCCTTGCCAAGGCCCAGCCGGTCAGGCGCCGGTGTTTCACTGGGCCTGCAGCTTGCGCGCCTCGCTGCGCGCCAGTTTGATCAGGTCCTGCATGAACGGCTTGTCGCGGTCCTCGGTCCGGATCGCGGCATAAAGGCGTCGGGTGATGCCCTGTTTGGTCAGCGGACGGGTGACGTAGTCGGATGAATATTTCACCTCGCGCACCACCCAGTCGGGCAATACCGCCACGCCGCGATTGGACGCCACCAGCAGCAGGATCACCGCGGTGAGCTCGACCTGCCGGATCGCTGCCGGTTCGACCTTGGCCGGGATCAGCAACTGGCTGAACACATCCAGGCGCGTGCGTTCTACCGGATAGGTGATCAGCGTCTGACCGCGAAAATCCGCTGCCTCGACAAAGGTTTTTTCGGCCAGAGGATGCAGGGCCGAAGCCACGAAAACCGGAGCATAGTCAAACAGTTCTATGAATTCCACGCCGGGCAGTTTCTCGGGATCCGAGGACACGACCAGATCGACCTCTTCCTTTTGCAGGGCCGGCAGCGCGTCAAAGGCCAAACCGGGGCGGATATCGACATCGACGTCGTGCCAGGTCTTGCGAAAGGCTTCGAGGACCGGAAACAGCCATTCGAAACAGGCATGGCATTCGATGGCGATATGCATCCGCCCGGTCTTGCCGTCGCGCAGGTTCGAAAATTCGGCCAGCGTCGCCTCGACCTGCGGCAGCACCTGTTCGGCCAGACGCAGCAGGCGGAACCCGGCCGCCGACAGGGTCATCGGCTTGGATCGACGCACGAACAGTTCCACGCCGGCCTGATCCTCCAGCCCCTTAATCTGGTGGCTCAGCGCGCTCTGGGTGATGTTCAACTGGTCTGCGGCCCGCGCCAGCCCGCCACATTCGTGGATCGCCTTGATCGTGCGCAAGTGCCGAAATTCGATATGCAACCTATGGCCTCACTCATGTTGTTCTTGAGAATTATGAAATTGTCTCACAGCGCACAGCGTGCAACAAGAGGTGAAATCAAAGGATACCGCCATGACCGTACCGTCCGTTTCGTTCGAATTCTTCCCGCCGCAGAACCTTGAGGGATCGTTCCGCCTGTGGGACACGGTGCAGACGCTGGCACCGCTGGACCCGCGTTTCGTGTCGGTCACCTACGGCGCGGGCGGCACCACACGCGACCTGACCCGCGAGGCGGTGGCGACGCTGCACAAATCCTCGGGGCTGAAAGTGGCGGCGCACCTGACCTGCGTCAACGCCACCAAGTCCGAGACCCTGGCGATTGCCGACGGTTTTGCCGAGTCGGGCGTCACCGACATCGTGGCGCTGCGCGGCGATCCGCCCAAGGGCAGCGGCGCGTTTCAGGCGCATCCCGAGGGCTTCGCCAATTCGATCGAACTGATCGCCGCGCTGGCCGACAGCGGCCGGTTCGACATCCGCGTCGGCGCCTATCCGGACAAGCACCCCGAAGCCGCCGACATGCAGGCGGATATCGACTGGCTCAAGGCCAAGATCGACGCCGGCGCGACCGAGGCGCTGACCCAGTTCTTTTTCGAGGCCGAGACCTTTCTGCGCTTTCGCGATGCCTGCGCTGCCGCTGGCATCGATGCGCCGATCACGCCCGGCATCCTGCCGATCGAGAACTGGAAAGGTACACGCAACTTTGCCAAACGCTGCGGCGCGACGGTTCCGGCCTGGCTGGAGGATGCGTTCGAAAAGGCGCTGCGCGACGGGCGCGAGGATTTGCTGGCGACGGCGCTGTGCACCGAATTGTGCAGCGATCTGATTGACGAGGGGGTCGAGCAGCTGCATTTTTACACGCTGAACCGCCCGGAACTGACCCGCGACGTGTGCCACGCCCTGGGCGTCACGCCCAAGGTCCAGCTGCAGAACGTCGCCTGATCGACCTATCCCGGGCGGCCCGCGCCTTGCGGTCAAAACCGTCCTTTTTCTGAAATCCGTGGGCTGGCCCGATCCGCAGGCCAGCCGACCCGAAACCGCATCCCGGTCAGCCGGGATGCCCGCCCGCGCCCTTTGAGCGAAACGGGGTCAGGGCCATGCCGCCTTGCGGCACCACCCCGGGACGCACGGTTTCGTGGATGCGCTCGGACCGGTCGCTGCCGATCACACGCCCGCGGCGCAGCAGGAATATCTTGCCCCAGCCGCTCCAGGTGCCGACCGAGGGGGCGTTGGGATCGGTGAAAAACCGGGCGCGCCAGGTCTTGGGCAGAGCCAGACCGCAGGATTCGGCCTGTTCCAGCATCCAGACCAGCGAGATATTGGCCAGCGGACGCGCGGCTTCGACACCGCCCAACTGACCGCCGATATCGCCATGGGTGCCGCGGAACCAGACCTGTTCGATACGGCCCGGAAAGTCCGGCGGACAGGTCCATAATTCCGGCTCATAGACCTGGCGGGTCTCGTCCAGAGCCAGCGCATGAAATCCGTTGCGGATGCTGGGGCCCAGCTGGTGGTTGTGAAAGGCATGCTGCGCCTCGGCGCGCCGCCACAACAGCGGCAGACGCAGGCCCAGCGCCTTGACCGTGTCCCAGACCCCGACCATCTCGATCGGAACCTCGACATGGCAAAAGGCCTGGCGAAAGGCCGCCGCATGCGGACCATAGGGATGATTCTCGTAGTGGCGATAGGCGGTTCGGATGTTGCGCACCGTGGCGTGTTCGGGCTTGAGCAGACCCACCATGTCGATCACGCCGGCCAGCGAGCGCACCGCAAAGGCGCCGCGCGAATAGCCGAACAGGAACACCCGGTCGCCCGGGCGATAGCGCGAGGCCAGATAGCCATAGGTGCGGCGAATCTGCCGGTTGATGCCGCGTCCCATCAGCACGTCGATCGTGCCGCGCCAGTTGGTCCACTGCACGCCGGCCTCGTAATAGACCGACACCCCTGCGCCCATTTCCCGGCACAGGCGGTAGGTCACGCCGGCATGGGTCTCGAACCCCGGCTCCAGCGATGACAACGTGCCGTCCAGAATGATCACATGGGTCAGCGGTCCGCGCGGCTTGACCTCGGCGGAATGCTCGGACCGAAGGGGTCGGCCAAGCCATCCGAAGACCTTGTTTGTCAGCCGCGTCAGGTTCATGTGTCTACAAACCCCTTACCATCGACCGGCACCCCGAAACGGCGCACGGCCTGCCTGTATTGGACCGGATCGATCCCCGATCCCGAGCATATCCGGTGCCGCCCTCATCAGGACAGGCCCGGTGGCACGGACCCGAGCCGCGCCAAGCCGGTGCAATGCTTGGCAGATTTCCGATTGCAGTCCGGACAGACCCCGCGTGACAGATTTTTCTTGCATGCGGCAACGTCCCGTTGCCCGTTTCCATATCTGTCGACACCAATGCACACCGTGCCATCCTCGTGAAATGCGATCCAGGCGCTCGTGTCAGGATCGCCCATAATACTTTCAATATAGTAACGCGGCCCTGGTACGGCCAGCAGACGACACGCCGCAGCCGCCCCAAGGACTCACGGAGCGGCTGCAGTCATGTCGCCTCAGAGGTCTGGCCCGACGCTCTGCCCGGCCGTGCCCGCCAAATCAAAAAGAGAGGCTGAAGGGTCGCGACGATCACGCGCGGTCGGGTTTTTGTCCTGTCAGGTCGGACACGGTCACCACATCGCAGATGCCATAGCCGTTGAACGCGGTGCCCATCGCCACCGAATAGGCGCCCATGCCGGAAAACAGCACGTAATCGCCAATTTCGCTGGCGGCCGGCAACTGCAACCCGTCGGGCAGCCGGTCCAGGCTATCGCAGGTCGGGCCATAGACCACGCGCGGCACCATCGCCCCAACGCGCGCGCGTCCGGCGGCACTGACCACGGCAACCCGCCGGGTCAGGCCCATATCGCGCAGATCGGCCAGCCGGCCATAGATGCCGTCATTCAGAAAGACGGTGCCGCCACCGTTGCGCAGCCCCTTGATGCGGGTTGCCAGGGTAAAGGCCTCGGCGACCATCGCCCGACCCGGCTCGCAGATCAGACGCGGCGCATCGGCACCAAAGGCCGACAATGTCGCACCGTGGATCACCGCAAAGACCGCCTCGAGATCGGGCGCGACACCGGCGCGGTTGGCGGCGAATCCGCCGCCGACATTCAGGCGCGCGATACGGACGCCGGCACGCTGCGCGATCCGGGCGGCCTCGGCAATATAGCTGCCCCAGGCCTGGGCATCCTCGCATTGGGTTCCGGGGTGAAAGCACAGCGCCGGCACCCGGCCACTTTGCGCGATTACACGCAACAGCTGCGCCGCGGCCTCGGGCGTGGCGCCGAACTTGTCACCGAAATCATAGGCCGCCCCGGAAATCGGTAGCTTGAAGCGGACGGCGATTTCGGTTCCGCGCGGAACCTGCGCCAGTTTTTCCAGTTCGCCAGCGTCATCAACCGACCAACTGGCCACGCCCATGGCGATGCCCGCGGCAATCTCGGCCTGCGAGCGCACAGGGTTGTTATAATGCAGAACCGCCTTGGGACAGGCGGCGCGCACGGCCTGCATCTCGGCCGGCGAGGCCACGTCAAAGGTGGTGATCCCGGCGGCCACCAGGTTTTGCAGCACTTCGGCACGATCATTGGCCTTGACCGCATAGGTCACCAGACCGTCAAAACCCCGCTGGAACCGGCGCGCGGTGTCCTGCAGGACCAGCGGCGACAGGTACAGAACGGGATGATCCGGCGCCGTGCGGCGCAGGTGGGTAACGGGATCGGGCCACAGGGCGGATTGGTTTTGCATGACAAGCACCTTGAAGTTTCTTCTATCTTGCGCCGCTTTCCCGTCGATTTCATGCGGCACTTAGACTATAGTGACGGCAATTTTCGTCGATCCGCCGAGAAGCCCATGCAATTAGACGAAACCGATCAAAAACTGCTGACATTGCTGCGGGACAATGCCCGTGCGCCGGTGGCCCAGCTGGCCCGCCGCCTGGGGCTGGCCCGCACCACGGTCCAGGCCCGGATCGAACGTCTGGAAAATACCGGCGCCATCGTCGGCTATACCTTGCGCACGGGCGCGGCAACGCGGGCGCCACTGCGCGCCACGGTGCTGATCTCGATTGAGCCGCGCAGCGGACCGGTTGTGCTGGGACGCCTGAAATCGCTGCCCGGGGTCGAAACCGTGCACACCACATCGGGTCGATTCGACCTGCTGGTCCAGGTCACAGCCGCCACCACCAGCGAGTTGGACGACACGCTGGACCATATCGGAGAGGCCCGCGGCGTGCGCAGCTCGGAAAGCCTGATTCACCTAGCCACCAAGATCGACCGCACCCGATAGGCGCCGCCGCATCCAAAGCCGCCGCCATCGACGGCGGCACGGCGCGGCAAAGAAAACCGGGCCAGCCGCCTTTCCCTTGCGCGCCGGTTTGGTTAGATGAAACCCGACCAAAAAGGGATCATTTCGATGGCGATGGAAAAGACCTTCAACGCAGCCGAGGCCGAGGACCGCCTGTACAAGGCCTGGGAGGAGTCCGGCTGTTTCACCGCCGGGGCCAATGCCTCGCGCGCCGAAACCTATTGCATCATGATTCCGCCGCCCAACGTGACCGGCAGCCTGCATATGGGGCACGCGTTCAACAACACGCTGCAGGACATCCTGATCCGCTGGCACCGCATGCGCGGCTTTGACACGCTGTGGCAGCCCGGCCAGGATCATGCCGGCATCGCCACGCAGATGGTGGTCGAGCGCAAACTGGCCGCCGAACAGCAGCCCTCGCGCCGGGAACTGGGCCGCGATGCGTTTCTGGACAAGGTCTGGGAATGGAAGGCCGAAAGCGGCGACACCATCGTCAATCAGCTGAAACGGCTGGGCGCGTCCTGCGACTGGTCGCGCAACGCCTTTACCATGTCCGGCGCTCCGGGATCGCCCGAGGGCGAAGAGGGCAATTTCCACGACGCGGTGATCAAGGTCTTTGTGGACATGCACAAGAAGGGCCTGATCTATCGCGGCAAGCGGTTGGTCAACTGGGACCCGCATTTCGAGACCGCGATTTCCGATCTCGAGGTCGAGAATATCGAGGTCGCGGGCCATATGTGGCATTTCAAATACCCGCTGGCCGGCGGCGAAACCTATGAATATGTCGAAAAGGATGCCGACGGCAACGTCACCCTGCGCGAGACACGGGACTATATTGCCATTGCCACAACCCGCCCCGAAACCATGCTGGGCGACGGTGCGGTCGCGGTTCACCCGTCGGATGAGCGTTACGCGCCAATTGTCGGCAAACTCTGCGAAATTCCGGTCGGTCCGAAAGAACACCGGCGGATGATCCCGATCATCACCGACGCCTATCCGGATCCGGATTTCGGCTCGGGCGCGGTCAAGATCACCGGCGCGCATGATTTCAACGACAACGGTGTCGCGCTGCGCAACAACATCCCGCTTTACAGCCTGATGGACACCAAGGGCGCGATGCGCAGCGACGGGCTGCCCTATGAGCAGGCCGCCAGCCGGGCGCAGTCGATCGCCGAAGGCGCGGAACCGCCGGCGGATGTCACCGAGATCAACCTGGTGCCCGAGGAATATCGCGGGCTCGACCGGTTCGAGGCGCGCAAAAAGGTCATCGAGGACATCAACGCCGAGGGGCTGGCCGTCATGGTGCCGGGCGAAGACGGCCCGGTGCCGCTGGTCGAGAACAAGCCGGTGATGCAGCCCTTTGGCGACCGCTCCAAGGTGGTGATCGAGCCGATGCTGACCAACCAGTGGTTCGTGGACACCGCCAAGATCGTCGGCCCGGCCATCGACGCGGTCCGCAACGGCGACACACAGATCCTGCCCGAGCGCGATGCCAAGGTCTATTTCCACTGGCTGGAAAACATCGAGCCCTGGTGTATCAGTCGCCAGCTGTGGTGGGGCCACCAGATCCCGGTCTGGTACGGGCTGAACCTGGGCTATCACGAGGCGATCGGCGCGGATGGCGAGCTGGATTATGTCGAACTGCACAAGCTGCTGATGCGCGGCGGCATGGTGCATGCGGGCGACATGTCCCATTGCGCGCCCGATTTCGCGGCCGTGCAGGACGCGTTCCGCGACGACATCGCCGACACGCCGGTGCCGATCAACCATGCCGCCATCGTCGAGGTGGCCGACAAGCACGAGGCCATTCATCAATTGGCGGAATGCCTGGCGCAATACGCGCTGGATCAGGACCCGACCAAGCTGATCTATCCGGTGTGGCGCGACCCCGACGTTTTGGACACCTGGTTCTCGTCCGGCCTGTGGCCGATCGGCACCCTGGGCTGGCCCGAGGAAACGCCGGAACTGAAAAAGTATTTCCCTACCAATACCTTGGTGACCGGTTTTGACATCATTTTCTTCTGGGTCGCCCGGATGATGATGATGCAATATGCCGTGGTCGGGCAAAAGCCCTTTGACACCGTCTATGTGCATGCGCTGGTGCGCGACGAAAAGGGCAAGAAGATGTCCAAGTCGCTGGGCAACGTTCTGGACCCGCTCGAGCTGATCGACGAATACGGTGCCGATGCGGTGCGGTTCACCCTGACGGCGATGGCCGCCATGGGGCGCGACCTGAAATTGTCGACGCAACGCATTGCCGGATATCGGAATTTCGGCACCAAGCTGTGGAACGCCATGCGCTTTGCCGAGATGAACGAGGTGTTCACGGCGCCCGAAACCGGCCTGCCGCAACCCGAGCAGACGCTGAACAAGTGGATCATTGGCGAGACCGCCAAGGTGCGTGTCGAGGTCGACGAGGCGCTTGAGAATTTCCGGTTCAACGACGCCGCCAACGCGCTGTATGCCTTTGTCTGGGGCAAGGTCTGCGACTGGTATGTCGAGTTTTCCAAACCGCTGCTGCAAGAGGACAATCCGGCGCGCGCCGAGACCCGGGCCACGATGAAATGGGTGCTGGACCAGTGCCTGATCCTGCTGCACCCGATCATGCCGTTCATCACCGAGGAACTGTGGCAGACATCGGGCACCCGGCCCAAGATGCTGGTTCATGGCGACTGGCCGACCTATGGCACCGATCTGGTGGACGCGCAGGCGGATCACGAGATGAACTGGGTCATCGGTCTGATCGAAGCCGTGCGCTCGGCCCGGGCGCAGATGCATGTGCCCGCCGGCCTGCATGTGCCGATGCTGGTCACCCGTATCGACGCCCGCGGCCGCGCGGCCTGGCAGCGCAACGAGGCGCTGATCCGGCGGCTGGCCCGCATCGAAAGCCTGACCGAGACCGACAGCCTGCCCAAAGGCACCGTATCGATCCACGCCGAGGGCGCCAGTTTCGGTCTGCCGCTGGCCGGCATCATCGACATCGATCAGGAAAAGGCGCGGCTGGAAAAGACGCTGGGCAAGCTGGCCAAGGAACTGGGCGGACTGCGCGGCCGGCTGAAGAACCCGAAATTCGCCGCCAGCGCGCCGGCCGAGGTGGTCGAAGAGACCCGCGCCAACCTGGCCGCCCGCGAGGAAGAGGAAGCCAAGATCAAGGACGCCCTGGCGCGGCTGGCCGAACTGGCCTGACACGCCGGGCGCGCCCCTCGCCCTGGCGGCGGTTCTGCGCGATCCTGCCGGTATGATGACACCGCTGCGCAACCTGATCGAACGTCAGATCCTCAAGGCCCGCGCCGAGGGCAGGCTGACGGGCCTGCAGGGCGAGGGCCAGCCCTTGCCCGACCGTCCCGAGGCGGCGCTGGTCGATCCCGGTGTTGCGGTCGGCATGCGGATCATGGCCGAGGCAGGCGTCAGACCCGAAGAGTTCCGCCTGAAAGAAGAATTGCAGGCCGCCCGCGCCGCTTTGGCCGCGATGGAAAGCACCGCAGATCGCAAGGCCGCGATGCGCCGGATCGCCGATCTGGAAATGCGCTACAACAGGACCCGCGACGCCCGCCGCGCCTTTTTCCGCTGACACGCGGGCGCACGACTGCCCCTGCCCACGTCACGTCCTAGTCGAATTTCGGGGCCCGCCCCTGCATTTGCGCAGCGATCACTTCCATTTGCTCGGGCTTGCCGATCAACCCGACGGATTCGCGGGATTCCGCCATCAACACGTCGGCGCGGCCCTTGGATTCCGCCACCTCGATCAGCCGCTTGGCGGCACGGATCGCTGACGGGCTCTTGCGGACGATCTCGGCGGCCAGATCCTGCGCCGCCAGCACCGCATCGTCGGCCAGAGAGGTCACCAGCCCCCAGCGTTCGGCCTGTTCCGCCGACACTGGCCGCGCCGTATAGGTCAGCTGCCGCAGCACGTCCGAGCGCACCAGATCCGGCAACAGCGCCATGCCGCCCATATCGGGCACCAACCCCCATTTCAGTTCCATCAGGGCCAACTGGGTATCCGGGGCGGCAATCCGAATATCGGCCCCCAATGCCACCTGCAACCCGCCGCCATAGACCGAGCCATGCAGCGCGGCGATCACCGGCACCGGCACCCGGCGCCAGCACATGGCGCATTCCTGCAGACTGTTGGTCTCGCCATGGCTGCGTTCCATCAGCCAGGCCTCGGGATCGATCTGACCCATCTTGGCAAAGCTGGCCAGATCCAGACCGGCGCAGAAACTCTTGCCCTCGCCCGACAGGATGACCGCGCGCGCTTCCGAGGCGGCCACCTCCTGACCGGCATTGACGATGGCCTCGATCATGGCATCGTCCAGCGCGTTCATCTTGTCGCCCCGGGTCAGGGTGACCCGGGCAATGTGATCCTTGTACTCGACGGAAACGCGCGCCATTTCGACCTCCAGTGCTGTGCCGGGCCATCTGACCGCATTCCCCGGCGCAATGCCAGCCGGACGTGGGGGCATTTGGTTCGTCGGGTGCCGCCGCATTTACAATGTGCCGATCTGGCGGCATGCTTGTCCGACCGTGAACAGGCCCGCCATGACCGAGACCGATCCCGCCCCGACCACCACTGCCGCCCATGGCGGCAAGGGCGCGCCGATGCGCCGGCTGATGTGGAATATCCTGGGCTGCGCGGCGCTGGCCCTGGGCCTGATCGGCGTGGTGCTGCCGGTCCTGCCGACGACGCCTTTCGTGATCCTGGCAGCCTTTGCCTTTTCCAACGGGTCACCCCGACTGCGAAACTGGCTGACCTCGCATCGGGTGTTTGGCCCGCTGATTGCCGAGTGGGAGGCCTATGGCGCCATTCCCCGCCCGGTCAAGCGCCTGGCCTGCGCGGTCATGGCGCTGGCCTTCGGCGCCAGCCTGCTGGCCGGGCTTCCGACGGTTGTTCTGATCGTACAGGCGCTGGCGCTGGGGGCGGCGGCGACCTATGTGCTGACCCGGCCCGACGGACCGCGCTGAGCCGGACTTGCAGGGCGGTCGGCGCTGCGGTTAACTGCGCCCATGACATCCCCGCGATATACCCCGCTGGCCCAATCCCTGCCCGCCACCGTGCCCTTTGTCGGCCCGGAAACCCAGGAGCGGCAACGCGGCGCGCCATTTCTGGCCCGGCTGGGCGCCAACGAAAACGGCTTTGGCCCCTCGCCCCGCGCCATCGCCGCCATGCGCGCCGCGGCCGCGGATATCTGGATGTATGGCGATCCCGAGAACCACGACCTGCGCCACGCACTGGCGGCGTTTCACAACGTGACACCGGCCCATGTCGTCGTCGGCGAGGGGATCGACGGGTTGCTGGGCTATCTGGTGCGGCTGATCGTCGGACCCGGTGACGCGGTGGTGACCTCGGATGGGGCCTATCCGACGTTCAACTATCATGTGGCCGGGTTTGGCGGCGTGCTGCACAAGGTGCCCTATGTCGCGGACCGCGAAGACCCCGCCAGTCTGTTCGCCAAGGCCGCCGAGGTGGATGCAAAGCTGGTCTATCTGGCCAATCCCGACAACCCCATGGGCAGTTGGCACAAGGGTGCGGACATCGTCGCGGCGATGCGCGACCTGCCGGCGGGCTGCCTGCTGGTGCTGGACGAGGCCTATGCCGAATGCGCGCCGGCCGGCACCGCCGTGTCCATCGCGCCCGACGATGCCCGCCTGATCCGCATGCGCACCTTTTCCAAGGCTTATGGCATGGCCGGGGCCCGTGTCGGCTATGCCTTGGGTGCCCCGGACCTGATTGCCGCGTTTGACAAGGTGCGCAACCATTTCGGCATGAACCGTGCTGCACAGGCCGGGGCGCTGGCCGCGCTGGCCGATACCGGCTGGCTGACGCATGTCCGACAGGAAATCGACACGGCCCGCGCCCGCATCGCCGGGATCGCCCGCGAAAACGGTCTGACACCGCTGCCTTCGGCGGCGAATTTCGTCGCCATCGATTGCGGCCGGGACGCGGCCTTTGCGCAGTCGGTTCTGCAGCACCTCACCACTCTGGGGATCTTCGTGCGCATGCCGTTTGCCGCCCCGCAGAACCGCTGTATCCGCGTCAGTTGCGGCGCGTCTGCCGATCTGGATGCCTTTGCCGCGGCGCTGCCACAGGCGCTGGCAAACGCGCGGGGTTGATCAATGTCTGGTCAGCCCTGTTTCGGTTTCGGCGGACCAACCAGGGGCGGGCCACGTCCGAAACGCCGCACCGGCGGCGCGACGTTCAGGCGGGTTGCGCCAATTTCCCCAGTCGCTTAAATGGCAGGATCACCTGTCTCACGGGTCCGCGGGGCCCTTCCACGAACGGATCAGTCCCTTATGCGCAGCCGACCCAAATCGACGCGTGAATTGCTGGGATGGCTGTGGCGCGGATATCTGCGTCAGCACACGGGCATCATGGCCGTGGCCATGGTGTTCATGCTGATAGAGGGCAGCATGGTCGGCGCAATCAGCTACATGATGCAGCCGATGTTCGACGAGGTGTTCGTTCAGGGCAATACCGGCGCACTGACCTGGGTCAGTCTGGTATTCCTGTTGATATTCAGCGTCCGCGGCGGCTCGGGTGTCGTGCAAAAGGTGCTGCTGGCGCGGGTGTCGCAGATGACCGCCGCAAGCCTGCGCATCGATCTGTTGAAACGGATGATCGGCCAGGATACGGCGTTTCACCAGGTCCATCCGCCGGGCTTTCTGATCCAGCGGGTTCAGAGCGACGTCAATGCGGTCAACGACGTCTGGCGCGGCATCATCACCGGTGCCGGACGCGATGCGGTGTCGCTGGTCATCCTGATCGGCGTCGCCATCAACGTCGACTGGGTCTGGACCGCGATCATGCTGATCGGCGTGCCGCTGATGTTTCTGCCGATCGGCGCCGGGCAGCGTTATGTGCGCAAAAAAGCCGCTCAGGCGCGCGATCTGGGGGCGACTCTGGCCACGCGGCTGGACGAGGTGTTTCACGGCATCGTCCCGATCAAACTGAACAGTCTGGAATCCTATCAGGTCAAACGCTTTTCCGATCACACCGACTCGTTCGTACGGTCCGAGATCCGCGCGGTTTTCGGAACGGCCTCGATCACCGGACTGATCGATCTTATGGCCGGGATCGGCTTTATGGGCGTGCTCTTGTACGGCGGCAGCGAAATCATCTCGGGCGAAAAGACGGTCGGCCAGTTCATGAGCTTTTTTACCGCCATCGGACTGGCCTTTGACCCGATGCGCCGTCTGGCCTCGCTGAGCGGCGCCTGGCAGGCGGCCGCCGCCGCACTGGAACGCCTCAAGGAACTGATGGATGCGCCGATCCTTCTGACCTCGCCGGCCAAGCCGGTGCCGGCGCCGACCGGGCTGCCTGATATCCACCTTCAGGGCGTCTCGCTGAGTTACGGCGAGGCGGAAGTCCTGAAGTCGCTGGACCTGACGGCCGCAGCCGGCAAGACCACCGCCCTGGTCGGCGCTTCGGGGGCCGGCAAGTCGACCGTCTTCAACCTGCTGACCCGGTTGGTTGACCCAAAGGCCGGAACGGTCATGGTCGGCGGCGTCGATGTGCGCACCATTGCCTTGCCGGAACTGCGCGGGCTGTTTTCGGTGGTCAGCCAAGAGGCGCTGCTATTTGACGAAACCCTGCGCGAAAACATCCTGCTGGGCCGGCGCGACATCAGCGACGCCGATCTGAAACCGGTGCTGGATGCAGCCCATGTATCCGACTATCTGCCGCAGCTGCCGCAGGGGCTGGACACACCGGTGGGGCCGCGCGGCTCGGCCCTGTCCGGCGGTCAGCGGCAACGGGTGGTGATCGCCCGCGCGCTGTTGCGCGACACCCCGGTTCTGCTGCTGGACGAGGCCACCAGCGCACTGGACGCGCAATCGGAAAAAGTCGTGCAGCGCGCGCTGGACCGTTTGTCAGGGGGGCGTACCACTCTGGTGATCGCGCACCGGCTGTCGACCATCGTCAATGCCGACAAGANACTGGACGCGCAATCGGAAAAAGTCGTGCAGCGCGCGCTGGACCGTTTGTCAGGGGGGCGTACCACTCTGGTGATCGCGCACCGGCTGTCGACCATCGTCAATGCCGACAAGATCGTCGTGATGGACAGTGGCAAGGTTGTCGATCAGGGCACCCACGAGGAATTGATGGCCCGCGGCGGCATCTATTCCGATCTCTATCATTTGCAGTTCAAGGGCGGAAAAACCGTGATCGACCCGAAAGGGACGGCCGCCTTGCAACCGCAGGAACCGGCCCTGCCGGCGCCAAAGCCCACATGGCTGCGACGGTTGCGACAGCGACTGCTCGGGTAGCGCTCAGCGCCGGTAAGACGCTGCCAGCCTTTGCGGATCGACCCCGGCGAAATAGCGCGCCAAGGTCCAGAGATTGCGCAGACCGCGCCGCAGCCACCCGGTCCGGCGGTATTTTTCGGCGCTGGTAAAAGCCCGCGCCGACAAGACCACCGGCGCGCTGTCCAGCGCCTGCACCAGCGCCACGTCCTCCATCAGCGGCTGATCGGGATAGCCGCCGGCGCGTTCATAGACATCGCGGCGCAGCAGCAGCCCCTGATCGCCAAAGGGCAAACCGAACAGTCGCGCCCGCAGATTGGCCCAGCCGGCAACCCAGACCGGCATCAGCCCGCGCGCCCGGAACGCCAGCCGGAAATATGCCGCCTGCCCCTGGCCGGACTGCAGGTGCTGCGCCACGGCCGCCGCCCATCCCGGTTCCAGGGTGGTATCGGCATGCAGAACCAGCAACCACCGTCCGCGCGCCAGGGCCACGCCGCGCCGCAGTTGACCGCCGCGCGAGGCATCGCCGGTCACGATCACAGCGCCGGCAGCATCGGCGATGCGGCGGCTATCGTCGCGGCTGCCGCCATCGGTAACGATCAGTTCGCGGATCAGCCCGGCGGACAGCCCCTCGATCAGGGCGGCCAGACAATCGGGCAGCTGTTCGGCGGCGTCCAGCGTCGGTACGATGACAGAGATTTCAGCGGGCACGGGAACTCCTCTGTTCAATGGCCCAGCCATACCTGTATGACGGGACGAAGAAAACCAGGAGAACGCCCATGCTTTCGCGCCGCATCCTCAGATTGTCCGGCCGGGACACGCTCAGCTTTCTACAGGGGCTGGTCAGCAACGACGTCGCGCGCCTGAAGGACGGGCTGGTCTATGCTGCCCTTCTGACGCCGCAGGGCAAGTATATTGCCGATTTCTTTCTGCTGCAGGATGGCGAGGACGTGCTGCTGGACGTGGCCGAACCGCTGGCCGACAGTCTGGCAAAGCGGCTGGCCATGTACAAGCTGCGCGCCGATGTCGAGATTGCCGCAAGCGGGCTGAACCTGCAGCGCGGCCGTGGGCCCGCCCCCGCCGGCGCCTGGCCCGACCCGCGCCACCCCGATCTGGGCTGGCGCGCCTATACCGTGGCGCCGTCCAGCGATGACGGCAGCGACTGGGACGCGATCCGCGTCGCGCACTGCATCCCGGAAAGCACGATCGAACTGACACCGGACACCTTTGTCCTTGAGGCCGGGTTGGACCGGCTGAACGGTATCGATTTCCGCAAGGGCTGTTATGTCGGCCAAGAGGTCACCGCCCGGATGAAACACAAGACCGAGCTGCGCAAGGGCCTGCGCCGGGTGACCATCACCGGCCGCGCCGCCTGCGGCACCCCGATCACCGCCGATGGCAAGGCCGCGGGCACGCTGTATACCCGGTCAGGCGATCACGCGCTGGCTTATCTGCGCTTTGACAGGGCGCAGGGCGACATGCAGGCTGGCGAGGCCACCCTGTCCCTGGCGTGAAACATCCCGGACCCGATCGCGGGTCCGTCCCCCGCAACATGCGCAGAAATGACGGAGGCACCGGCCCGTGTGGGAGATGTACAAGGCGATCTGGCGCGTCAGCAGCGGGCGGCAGCTGGTTCTGATCCTGCTGTCCTTGGCGATCGCGGCCCTGGCAGCTGCGCCCCTGAGCTTTCAAAAGCAGATCGTCAATGAACTGACCGATGGCGATCTGGATTTCGCCGCCCTCTATTGGCTGGGTGCCGGCATGATGGCCGTCATCCTGCTGAGCCTGGCGCTGAAATGGCTGGTCTCGTATCGCTCTGGCGTTCTGGGCGAAGACATCATCCGCCTGCTGCGCCAGCGGGTCTATGAGCGCGCCATCGCCTGGCAGCAGGACGCGGATCGCGAAACCGCGCCCAAGGGTACGTTGACCACCGCGGTCTCGGCGGAATCCGAGGAATTGGGCAAGTTCACCGGCGGTGCCTTTTCCGATCCGGTGGTGCAGATCGGCACGCTGGTTTCAGTGATCGGATATATCGCCGCGACCCAGCCGGTGCTGGGAATGATCGCGATGGCGGTGATCACGCCGCAGGTGGTGCTGGTCCTGGTAACGCAGAAACAGGTGAACGCGTTGGTGGCGGCGCGCGTACATGTGTTGCGCCGGGCAACCAATCAGATGATCCACAGCCAGGCCGACGAGATGCAACAGGCGGTTCTGGACGATTTCGACGTGATCTTTGATACCCGCCGCCGCATGTTCATCTGGAAACTGTCGACAAAATTTGCCGTCAGCGCCCTGAATGCCGCTGGCTCGGTCGGCGTGTTGATGCTGGGGGGCTGGCTGGTGCTGCAGGGGCGCACCGATGTCGGCACCGTCGTGGCCGCCACGATCGGGCTGAGCCGACTGCAGGCGCCCACCGCCTTTCTGATCACGTTTTACCGTCAGGTCAGCGCCACGCGGGTCAAATTCGAGTTGCTGCGCGAGGTTCTGCAGACCCGGCCCGGCCCGCCCGCGTAAGTTTGCCGCAGCCTGCCGCGGCCCGGACGTCAGGCGCGTTCGGAATATTCCATGGTTTCGGTGTTCACCACGATCATCTCGTCCTGCCCGACAAAGGGCGGCACCATCACCTTGAGTCCGTTTTCCAGAACCGCGGGCTTGAAGGAGTTCGCCGCCGTCTGACCTTTGACCACCGGTTCGGTCTCGACGATCTTGCAGGTCACCTTCTGCGGCAGCGAGGCGCTCAGGGCCTCGGCTTCGTGGAACTCGACCACGACGGTCATGCCATCCTGCAGGAACGGCCGGCGGTCTCCCAGAATCTCGGACGGCAGTTCGACCTGCTCATATGTCTCGGTGTCCATGAAAACCAGCATACCATCGTTTTCATAGAGAAATTGCTGGTCCTTCTGTTCCAGCCGCACCTTCTCGACCTTGTCGGCGCTGCGGAAGCGTTCGTTCAGTTTGGAGCCGTTGCGCAGGTTTCGCAGTTCGACCTGGGCAAAGGCGCCGCCCTTGCCGGGTTTGACATGCTCGACTTTGACCGCCGCCCACAAGCCGTCATTGTGTTCGAGAATATTGCCGGGGCGGATTTCGTTGCCGTTGATCTTGGCCATGGGAATTCCCTTAACGCGCGGTTGATAGCTGGTCTGCGGCACCTATATATGGCGGGCCGGGGGCTGGCAAGACAACGATATCTCGTGCTGCAGACGCAGAAAGCTATGCAAAATTTGCATATATGCTATGCAATCCCGGGGTATCCGAATCGATTGCAATCGGTCATAACGAGCGTCACGCCGAGGATTGCAAGAGCAAGAATAATAAGGAAAACGAGATGAAAGATTTCGTTGACGGCACCGCCTTTAACAACGAGCAAGGCAACCGTGCACGTAAACTCTTTGCGGCCGTAGTGTTGGCAGCGCTGGACGATGCCATCGCCGACGACAAGAAATACGGCAACGGGCCAGAGCAGATCGCCCGTTGGGCGCGCTCGCGCGACGGGCGCGAGGTGCTGTCCTGCGCAGGTATCGACCCGAACGAGCGGGTGGTTAACGGGCTGATGGAATTCGTCGGTCGCGGGGTACGCACATCGGTGGCACTTTCGCGCGAGGAAAGCGAACGGCGCAACGCAGCGCAACAGGCCGAAGCGGCCTGATCAGGGCAACACTCTGCAAATCCAATCTAAAAATGTCTGGTCACGCAACTGCGGTCGGGTGGTTTGGCCTGCATACGGGTCTGCCCGTTGCGGGCGGCGTTGCAGCAGAGATGACGCCCGAACCGCCGTCCGGCTGATCGGCGTTGGCCGAGGGGCCGCAACCAACCTCTGAAACGTCCGACCACTCCGCCCATGGTGCGGGTTTCGCACCGGACTGGCCTGCGCCGGCCCGGTGTTGATAAAGGCGGTGCCCGGTCGGTCAGGCGGTCACAAACTCACTCCCATTCCCGCCCGGCCAAGGCGCGATTGATCTCCCGCCGCACCAGTTTTCGGACGTTTCGGGTGATCCGTTCGCCCAGCGCGCCATGCAATTCCTCGCGCACAACATCGGCAACCATGTCGCGCAGAGCTTCGTCATCCAGCGCAAACCCGTCATCAACGGACATGTCCCCCAGATCCACGACATCGCTGTGTCCACGGCCTGCCTCGGTCTGCGTCGGTGCATCCGCTGACGCCGCGGGGGGGGCCGTCACCTCGTCGGGCATGGCAACAGACACCTCCAGAGATGACCGCGCTTGTGGTTCGTCATCCTTTGCGCCCGATTCAGTGCGCGCGACTGCGTCAGACGTTTCCGCCTTTGCGCATGGCAGGTCGCTGGCTTGCAACACCGCATCTGTCGCATCGTCTGCTGCCGCTGCGGGGTCCTCGCCGTCAGTGTCCAGTGCATTGTCCGGTGCAGGTTCGACATGCTCGGGTTCCGGCGCTGGTCCCGCATCCATCGGGGCATCATCTAACGCCGAAAATGCCCGTCGAGCATCCGCCTCTGGATCACAGTCCTGCGGGTCGTCCATTTCCTCCAGCGCATCCGCTGGCGGATCCTCGGACGCCTGGGTTTCCATCGCCGGCTCGTGCGCTGGCTCAAACCTGCCCGATCCGAGGCCCATTGGCTGCGCATCGGCCGTCGGCTCCTGATCCATCGGGGCAACCGCCACGGGCTCTGCCGGCGCCCCTGACGCCGATTCCGCGGTGGCCTCGATTGCCGGCTGTGTCATCGGCCGGGATTCGGGGGCCGGTTCTGCGGGCGCTTGGCGTGAATTTCCAAAGGAAACACGTTCACGCCAGGCGTCCTTGGCTGGCTCCGCATTTCGGGGACCCTGAGCGACTGGCTCCGAAGTCATGCCCGGGTCGTGGGGCACACCGCCACTTTCATCGGTCAGACCGATTTGGGCGGGCTGGTCCGGCTCGACCTCTGCGGATTTCCCGGACATGTCCGCCGCATCCGCCCTGCGGTCGATCTGATCGCCGGACGTGACATCGGGTTCCGGAGTATCCCCCAGCGCCAAGTCCGGCTCATGCTTGGGTGGCAGTTCGCCTGTCGGGGCACCGACGACCGGCGTGCATTCGGCATTCCGGGCCTGAGCGGCAAGCTGCGCGGCCTTCATCAAAAAGGATTCCGGGTCGCTCCAAGGGGGTTGTTTGACAAACCCTTCGCCCCCCGATGACGAGGGTATTTCAGCCGGGGCAACGGTGTTTTCAGCAAGGTCCGGGACCGGGTCCTGCCTGTCAGCCGCAAGCGACGGAGCGTCGTCCGGGTCCTGCGTGCGGTCCCTGCCGAAATCGCCTGCCATATCCTGATCCATATCCTCGGACATGTACCAGGGCCGGTCGGCGGCACCGGTGCCCCGGGTTCGATCCTGGCACTGCGCCGCGTCGGGCTGGGTCCGCGGTTCCTTGCAGGGCATGTCGTCCCGGCGCAACCCGCGCCCGGCAGGAGCGCCTGCGTCTCGTGCAGCTTTGGGCGATTTATCAGCATCGATGTGCCCGGCATCGGACAGGTCGGCTTTCGCCGCACGGGCGCGGGGCATCCAAGGGGCCTCGCGCGCTGTGGCAAGGCAGGCTTCGGTATCCGGATCGGTATCGGTCTCGGGCACCGGTTCGCCTGACAGGCCCTGCGCCTGCTCGCCTGGCGGTCTGTCGCTCAGCCCGTCCTCTGTCATCTTCGGTTCCGAGATGTCCGCCTTGGCAAAATCCGGCTGTGAAATACCATCCCCGTAATCCCGCGCGGCGCCGGGTACGCGCAGACTGGGGGTCAAAACCAGTCGCCGGGGCGATCCATCGACACGCGGGGCTGGCGCATCTGTTTCGGCGGGTTTTTCATCGACGACCAGTCGGCGGATCGAGGACAGGACATCCTCGACCGGAACATTCGTAACGGGATCTGACATTTGACACCTACACTCTCGCCCCGGGAAAGAGGTTAGTCGGCGTCAGATGGTCCCGCAACAGATAGAAAAAATTGTCACTGTTTTCCAAGCGCTTTCAGAACGCGGTCCAGATCCCTGGACTGTTTGGAATGGGTCGCGGGCGCGTTCTTGGCCAGATTGTAGTAGATCGTCGGGTCATAGATCTGCACCGCCAGGCCCAGCCGTTCCGCCGTCAGCAGCCCCTGCGAGGCCAGCAGTTGGTACGAGGCGATCGCCTCTTCGGAGCGGGCCGAAATTTGCGCTGTCAGCGCATCCAGCAATTCCTGTTCCGCGGCCAGCACGTCCAGGGTCGTCCGCGCGCCCAGCGTGGCCTCTTCGCGGATACCGTCAAAGGCGACCTGAGCCGCCCGCACGCGCTCGCGTGTCGCGACCAGGCTGGCACGCGCCACTTCGAGGCGGACAAAGGCGTTGTTCACGCCCTGCACCGTGTTGCGCTGGACGTTCAGCAGATTGCCGCGGGCGGCATCGCGGTTGGCCATTACCCGGCGGATCGACGATTGCAGCGCGCCGCCCGAATAGATCTGCTGCCGCAGTTCCAGGGAAACCGAACTGTCATAGCCGTCATTGCTGTTGTTCCAGTCTTCCGAGACGCCGGCCGCGACGCGGCCCGAGACCGTCGGCCCCAGCCGCTTGGTGGCCTGCCGGATCAGCAACTCCTGATTGGCGACCTGCCGTTGGGCTTCGAGGATATCCGGGTGGATACGCACCGCCACGGCCTGCGCGGCCTCGATGCTTTTAGGACGCTGCGGCAGGCTGCGCGGGGCGATAAGTCTGCCGGGTTTGCGCCCGACCGCGTTGGTGTATTCGGCCTTGGCATTCACCAACAACCCACGTGCAGCGGCCAGGTTGCTGCGCGCCGCGGCCAGCCGCGATTGCGCCAGCGCCACGTCGGTGCGGGTCACTTCGCCGACATCGAACCGGTCCTGCGTGGCGCGCAGTTCCTCGCCCAGAACCCGCACGTTGTTTTCACGCAACGAGACGTTCTCGGTCTGCAGGATCACATCCATAAAGGCTGTCACGGCCCGCAGCAGCACCCGCTGTTCAAAGGACAACAACCGCTGGCGGGTGGCCAGGACGACTTCCTTGACCGCCTGCACGCCCAGTTCGCGGGCCCCGTTGTCAAACAAAACCAGCGTCGCTTCGATGCCGGCCGTCAATCTGGATTGCAGGGTTTCGTTCAGCGTACCCCCCGGCGTCAGCCGGTTGCTGCTGGCGGTGGCCCGGGCGACAAAGGCAACCACCGGCCGCAACAGGGCGACCGCACCGGCGACATCCTCGTCCGCAGCCCGCAAAAGGGCCCGGTTCTGCTCGAGCAGACCGCTGGTGTTATAGGCACCGATCATCGCATCGGTCAGGTTTTCGGCTCGCGCCGCGGCGGGCGCGCCCGCCATCAGCGTCACGCCAATGGCCAATACCGCGGCCTTGCGCCAGCCTGCCTTCTGTTTTCTGCCCATCTCTGCCTCCTGAGCGCCGGGATCGACCGGGTTTGCCCCGTTTTTTGCCCGGCGGATGTTATGACCGCCCCGTGCCTGACCTAGAGCGCGAAAGCCGCCTGTTTTTCGAACCCCGGCAATACCGGCGCGGCAGCGTTAAAGCCGAACCGCCAGCTCAGGGTGTCGCCGGTCTTGTGCCCCAGCCGGACCACACCCAGCGGGCCCTCCATGAACATGCAGGCGATGCGCCCGCCATCCTTGAGCTGCGCCACGATGCCCTCGGGCAATTCGTTGATTCCGCCCTCGATCAGAATGACGTCATAGGGGCCGTGTTCAGCCGCGCCCGCGGCCAGCGCACCGGTATGTACGACCACCGTATCCGCGCCGGCGGATGCCAACATCGCCTGGGCCTCTTCGGCCATCGCTTCATCCTGTTCGACGGCCACGACCGCCTGCGCCATACGCGCCAGAACCGCGGCGCAATAGCCATAGTTGCAGCCGACGTTCAGCACCAGTTCGTCATTCGAGATGTCCAGCGCGTCCAGCATCTTGGCCAGTGTGCGTGGCTCCAGCAGCACCCGACCCTCGCCCAGATCGACATTCTCGTCGGCATAGGCGGCTTCGCGGCGGGAGTCGGGCAGGAAAGCCTCGCGCGGCACGCTCAGCATGGCGTCGATGATCGGGAACTTGGTGACGTCCGACGGTCGAACCTGCGTATCGACCATCATCCGACGGCGGGTAGCGAAATCTATCATTGCAATTCTCTTCTGGCCAGTCAGTCTCCGTGGTTTTGCCACATTGCGCAGGTTCGGGCAACGTCCAGTACAGCTATTTCCCCAGCTGTGGCACTTGCAGCGCAGCGACATATCCGCTAGACGGCGAAACGCACCATGCGGCGGCGAGTTGGCGGAGTGGTGACGCAGCGGATTGCAAATCCGTGTACACCGGTTCGATTCCGGTACTCGCCTCCAAAATTTCTTAGCGAAAACATGCTTTTATATGACACGGACGATCAGGCGCCTCGTTCAGGAACAGTATAGACACAGTATAGACACTGTATTTGAGCGAAGTATTTGAGCGAAACACCGCTCGGAGCGGCGTGTTGTCCGGCCAAGGCAAGGCCCAGAGGATCGGGTATTCGCAAACGACCGTAGGCGCAGTAGCCTGCGGGTGGTGTTCGGGCGCGGTCGGAGATCCCCAACCCGCGCAAATAAACCCATTCAGGCCAAGCCATTACAGGGTGGCATTGTTCGTGCGGAGGACCCCACTTTGGTCTCACAGCTTCAGAGAGTGTCGAGTGTAGACCTGTACTACATCTGCCAGATGGTAGACGGCGTCACGAGGGAGCCTGGGGCATACCTCCGAAACGTGGAGGACATATTCGGCGACATGTCTTCATCTAGTCTGGCGCGGAAGTTCCCGAAGTGGACCTGTTTTCACGTATTCGTGGAAGAGCTTATCTCCAGTGTGATCTTCGAAGACGCGGACGGCTCAAAGAACAGCCATGGCAAATACTGGGTGGACTATCTCCTTCGGTCGAACGGCATTGGCCACTTGGCGGTACGCAGCTCGGAATTTGCCCGGGGAGATGGATACGAGTATCTGGAGGCACTCCAAGAGCAAGACCTGATCTCAGAACTGTGCGAGCTGATTTCCAAACAAGTCTTTCACGTCTTGTTCTCAAATCGCGGCACGATGTCTGCGTTCGGACACATGGTTTCTGGCTACGTCCTTCACACGTCCCCATCATTCGTGCCCGATGCATTTGACAACTCCGCGCATTTGTCGCGCGCATCAATACCCTCTTGGGCCAAGGACGCAGTTTTCCACCGAGATAAGGGGCGGTGCGTTCTGTGTCACACCGATCTGACGCGGCTCTACAGTCGCAAGCAACAACCCACTTCGACCACATCGTACCTCTGGCTCGTGGAGGTATGAACTGCGTAACCAACCTTCAGCTCACCTGCTCTGAATGTAATCAGGACAAGGGAGCCCGTTCGGCTGCCACTTCGCGCGAATACGAGGCTTGGTATGACTACTGAACTCTGGGCTGTGACTGATAACACGCAGTCCCGCAGTCGAGCCGAAACCAATGGACAAAATATGGTGGCACGCATTAGATACAACGTAAGCGTCCGGTCTGA